>NZ_CP099567.1:914301-1219068 GCF_022530855.2 Candidatus Vondammii sp. HM_W22
AGAGGATGGATGAAGCCGCACTGTCACTGCTGGGGACCCACGATTTTTCCTCTTTCCGTGCGCTTGGCTGTCAGGCAAAAAGCCCGGTCAAAACTATAATCAGGCTGGATGCCAGCAGGCAAGAGGATCGAGTGATCATTGACGTCAAGGCAAATGCCTTTCTGCACCATATGGTACGGAACATAGCCGGTGTGCTGATTGCCATTGGCAAGGGCGACCGCCCGGTGGTGTGGGCGAAAGAGGTGCTGGAGTACCGCAGCAGGGTATTAGGCGGCGTTACAGCACCTCCTCAGGGGCTTTATATGATGGAAGTGGGCTATCCCGGGGAGTTTGCCCTGCCCGAGCCTCCGGCTGATTAATTGTTATGTCAGTACGCAAATGTATGCACGCTATTGTTTAAGCGCTATGTTTTTTTATTGAAGGAGGTATTGGACCCATTTCAGTGTGAATAACTTCCTCATTCCGGCACTATCCTGTATCTTTAGCATCCCAATGAGAACACGCGTTAAAATCTGTGGTATCACCTGTCCGCAAGATGCCCTGGTGGCGGTAGATCAAGGGGCTGATGCCATAGGGCTGGTATTTTATCCACCCAGTCTACGTGCAGTGACGCTGGAACAAGCCGATTCTATTGTGCGTGTTGTCCCGCCTTTCGTTACAATTGTGGGTCTGTTCGTTGATGCAGGACATGCTGCAGTCGCTGAAGTGTTGGCCCATACGCGGATAGACTTATTACAGTTTCACGGTAACGAGGTACCTGAAGCCTGCGGTGGACATGGCCGACCTTACATAAAGGCGGTGCGAATGCGGGATGATGTGGATCTTGATTTGTTGCGCGAGCGTTATTCAGAAGCGACAGGATTGCTGCTTGATACCTATCAGAAAGGCAAACCCGGAGGAACGGGTGAAGTTTTTAACTGGGAGATGATACCGGCTGATATACGCAGTGACATTGTCCTCGCAGGAGGACTTGCACCGGAAAATATTGAGGGTGCTATTCGCCAAGTCAGGCCCTATGCGGTAGATGTCAGTGGCGGGGTGGAGCGGGAGAAGGGCATCAAGGATGAATCAAAGATTGCGGCATTCATGCGAGGAGTAGAGTGTGCCAACCACTAAACAGAAAGATTTTATCCAAATGCCGGATGGTCGGGGGCATTTCGGACCTTATGGTGGCCTGTTTGTCGCAGAGACTCTAATGGGGCCACTCGATGAATTGCGTCAGGCCTATGAAAAATATATGCAGGATGAGGCCTTCCTGGCAGAGCTGGATGCAGACCTAGCTAACTATGTCGGTCGTCCTTCCCCCGTCTATCACGCTGAGCGACTGAGCCGGGAGCTGGGCGGGGCACAGATCTATCTGAAACGCGAAGACCTCAACCACACAGGTGCACATAAGATCAATAATACCGTTGGTCAGGCTTTGCTGGCAAGCCGGATGGAGAAAAAGCGTATTATTGCTGAAACAGGCGCAGGCCAACACGGCGTGGCAACAGCAACTGTAGCCGTCCGCCTCGGACTTGAATGCGTGATCTACATGGGCGCCGTGGATATCCTCCGACAGGAGGCGAATGTCTACAGAATGAAGCTGTTGGGCGCAGAGGTTGTCGCTGTGGAGTCCGGCTCCAGAACGCTGAAAGATGCCCTGAATGAAGCGATGCGCGACTGGGTGACCAATGTTGATGACACCTTCTACATTATAGGCACTGTTGCCGGCCCTCATCCTTATCCTGCCATGGTGCGCGATTTTCAGGCCATTATCGGCCGGGAGGCACGGGAGCAGATTCAGCGGCAGGCCGGTCGTCTGCCCGATGTCCTGGTCGCTTGTGTCGGCGGCGGATCAAATGCCATCGGCCTGTTCTATCCCTTTCTGAATGATGAGAGTGTCGAGATTATCGGTGTGGAAGCGGCCGGAAAAGGCCTTGATACCGGACAGCATGCAGCCCCTTTGTGCGCAGGTAAACCGGGTGTACTGCATGGCAATCGCACCTATTTGATGGAAGATCCCAATGGTCAGATAATCGAGACACACTCGATCTCTGCCGGCCTGGATTATCCGGGTGTTGGGCCAGAGCACGCCTGGCTGAAAGATATTGGTCGTGCCCGTTATGTGGCAGTGACCGACGAAGAGGCTCTGGAAGCCTTTCATACTCTGACCAAAACAGAAGGCATTATTCCAGCACTGGAATCGAGCCATGCTCTGGCCCAGAGTTTCAAACTGGCCAGAGAGATGAACCCGGACCAGATTATTCTGGTCAACCTCTCGGGCCGGGGCGATAAAGATATGCACACTGTCGCTGCACTGGATGGAATAAAGATATGAGTCGCATCAGTGGACGTTTCAAGCAATTGGACGAAAACAACAAAGTTGCGCTGATCCCGTTTGTTACAGCGGGTGACCCAACGCCGGATATAATAGTGCCGTTGATGCATTCAATGGTGAAGGCCGGGGCCGATATCATCGAGCTGGGTGTTCCCTTCTCGGATCCAATGGCCGATGGCCCGGTGATTCAGCGGGCCAGTGAACGGGCGTTGGAGCACAATGTCAGCTTGCATGACGTGTTGGATATGGTGCGTCAATTCCGTGAGCAGGATAATGAAACACCGGTTGTGTTGATGGGTTATCTGAATCCTATCGAGGTGATGGGATATAATGCGTTTGCCAAGGCAGCGGGAGCGGCGGGTGTCGACGGTGTTCTGACGGTTGATATTCCACCTGAAGAGGCGGATGAATATCTTGCCGCACTGCGTCCACAGGAAATTGACGCTATATTTCTATTGGCGCCCACTAGCAGTGAAGAGCGGATTCAACGTATCTGCGACGCGGCCAGCGGTTTTGTTTACTATGTCTCGGTCAAGGGAATAACCGGCGCAAGCCGCCCATCAGTGGGCGAAGTGGCAGCCAAGGGAGCTCAGATCCGCAAGATGACGAATCTTCCCCTGGGTATAGGTTTTGGTATCAAGAGTGCGGATACTGCCCAAGCAATGGGCCAGGTTGGCGATGCCGTGGTTGTGGGAAGTGTGCTGGTGGCCTGTGTTGAAGAGTTGAGGGAGACGCCTGATAAGATTGCTCCGGCGATTTCATTAATTCTCTCCTCCATGCGTGAGGCATTGGATCTGATCTGATCACCGATACCGGTAAACAGTTTATTAACGCTCTGATTGCATAGCGGCAATCGGAACAGAGAGAGAATAGATAGGACTTGAACCATGAGTTGGTTTGAAAAACTGATGCCCAGTCGCATCCGTACTGAAGGCGGCAGCAAACGTGCGGTTCCGGAAGGGTTATGGGCTAAATGCCCCGGTTGCAGTGCCATCCTCTATCGTGCGGAGATGGAGCGCAATCAGGATGTCTGCCCTAAATGCAGCCACCACAACCGGATGAGTGCCCGCAGACGCTTGGAGACTTTTCTCGATCCAGAACCAAGGGAAGAGATTGCCGGTAACCTGACGCCGCTGGATCCGCTCAAATTCAAGGACAGTAAGAAGTACAAAGACCGCATTATCCAGGCACAGAAAAAGACCGGGGAGAAAGATGCCCTGATTGTGATGCGTGGTCAGCTTAAAGAGCTGGACCTAGTGGTTGCCGCTTTCGAGTTTGGTTTTATGGGCGGCTCCATGGGATCTGTTGTGGGTGAACGGTTCGTTCAGGGGGTCAATGTGGCCCTTGAACGGAGCATCCCCTTTATCTGTTTCTCCGCCAGCGGTGGTGCCCGGATGCAGGAGTCACTTTTCTCTCTGATGCAGATGGCCAAGACCAGTGCAGCT
The DNA here is from genome assembly GCF_022530855.2 of Candidatus Vondammii sp. HM_W22. Classification (GTDB taxonomy): domain Bacteria; phylum Pseudomonadota; class Gammaproteobacteria; order Chromatiales; family Chromatiaceae; genus Vondammii. Next base: position 918,067 of record NZ_CP099567.1, read on the forward strand.
CTGAACAAGATGCGTAAGCGTGGTATTCCCTATATCTCGGTAATGACCGACCCTACCATGGGCGGCGTCTCTGCCAGTTTTGCCATGCTCGGCGATGTCAATATAGCTGAGCCCAAGGCACTGATCGGATTTGCCGGTCCCCGAGTCATTGAACAGACCGTGCGTGAGACCTTGCCGGAGGGGTTTCAGCGAAGCGAGTTTCTGTTGGAGCATGGTGCGGTGGATATGATTGTCGACCGCCGTGACATGCGTGATCATTTGGCCAGCCTGCTGAGTATGCTGACTCACAAACCCCGGCCGTGAAGCGGTAAATATTGCCTAATTGAGTATTTGTCCGGAAACCAATAACTCACCGCGAAGAACACGAAGATAGTAGACTGATTTAATTAAAGGGTTTTCTTAGTTTGTTCTGTATGCTTCTGGATATGCACTGACTATCCGACACCACTACATGCAGGTATCTATGGGTTCCAAATCCCTCCAAGAGTGGCTCGACTGGCAGTCGGGACTGCATCCCCGTGAGATCGAGCTTGGATTAGAGCGTATAAAGACGGTATGGAAACGACTCCATCCAGGCCCATTGTCATGCAACATCATTACTGTTGCCGGTACTAACGGCAAAGGCTCCTGTGTCGCTTTTCTCGATGCCATGCTGCGGGCCGGTGGTTACCGTACCGGCTGTTACACATCCCCCCATCTGATCCGATATAACGAACGAATTCGCATTGATGGGGAGGAGGCAACCGACGACAGGCTTTGCCAGGCCTTTGAGCGAATCGATCAGGCCCGTGAAAACTCCACCTTGACTTATTTCGAGTTCGGTACCCTTGCTGCCCTGGAGATTTTTGCCCGCGATGAGTTGGATGTAGCCATTCTTGAAGTGGGGCTGGGAGGGCGGCTTGATGCCGTCAATATTATCGATCCCGATGTCGCACTGATCACGACAGTTGATATTGACCATACCGATTGGCTGGGAGACACCCGGGATCAAATCGGCCTGGAGAAAGCGGGTATCATGCGGCCGGGATGTCCGGTGGTTTTTGGTGGCTCACAGGTGCCCGATTCTGTGGTTCTCCACGCTGGAGATGTGGCAGCCACACTGTTTGTCCCGGGGAGTGATTTCAGCTATCAGACGGATGGGCAGAGTTGGCATTGGCAGGGGAGAGAGCATCACCGATATTCACTTCCCATGCCTTATCTGAGAGGACGATTTCAACTGCAGAACGCATCAGCCGTCCTCATGGCGTTAGAGTGCCTTGATCAGCAATTGCCTCTTAGCCAACAAGCTATCAGGACCGGCCTTCAGTCGGTATTGCTGCCAGGGCGATTTCAAGTGATTGGCCAGGCTCCCATGACAATTCTCGATGTGGCGCATAATCCCGAAGCTGCCAGAGCACTGGCGAATAACCTTAAAGATATGTTCTGTTCCGGAAGCACGCGGGCAATATTTTCCATGCTGGCAGATAAAGATGTGGAGCAGGTGGCGAGGATCATTGCTCCGTTTGTCGATCATTGGTATATCACTGAACTGAAGGGGGAACGTGTTGCATCGTGCGAGATGCTGTCGCAGAGTATTGAAGCGGCTGGCGTTCCCGCCGGAGAGATAACCCGCTACGTAACTCTGACGGCCGCATTGGCTGCAGCAAAATCGGAAGCGGAGGAGAGTGACCGGTTGTTGGTTTTTGGCTCTTTTTATATGGTTGGCGAGGTTCTTCAATTTCTTTGAGATATACATCTCTTATGTGGTGGTATAATTCAATCGCGGGTATTTGTAAGTTCTCCATATTCTCTACCGCACGGACTTTTTGAGAACTTATGGTTGACTTTAAACATTTGTTTTTTGCCCGGCTTATTTTGGTATAAATTGAACGCTGACTGATTGATCAGCAGAATGAGGTCTGAATAGTGGATGAACGGCTGAAAAAGCGGCTTGTGGGTGCCACCGTCCTGATATCGCTGGTGGTTATTTTTGTGCCCATGTTGCTGGAGCATGGGCCGATTATTGAAACGGGCATTACCGAGAGCAACATTCCCCCCCGGCCGGATACATACTTCTCTTCCCGAGTGCTGCCGCTGGAAAGTGAAACACTCTCCCCCACCCTTGACGAGATTGTTCCTCTGCAATCAGACGACAAACCCGAGCCGGTGCAGACGCCTCCTCCCCGAGCAGGAAAACCAGCGCAACCGGTAGCCAAGCCGGTTAAGCCCGTCCCGGTAACACAGCGTGTGGGTCTCTCTGCCTGGGTGGTTCAGGTGGGTAGTTTCGGTAAACGTGAAAATGCTGAAAAAGTTGAGAAGATTCTGAAAAGCAAGAAATTCCCCGCTTTTATCAAGCGTGCAGGTGTCAAAGAGAAAACTTTGTTCAGGGTGATGGTTGGTCCTGAAATAGACCGTAAACTGGCAGAGCAGATGTTGGGGAAAGTAAATCGCCAGCTCAAGCCGATGAAGTTGAAAGGAACACTGAAGAGCTACCAGTAGGCCGTGCTGTCGCATTATCTTATCTGAAATGTCAAGGGGATGGGTTAGCCAAAGATATGACTCAGCCTTTCAGTATAGGGGTAAGGATCACAGTTTTCCTTTGAACCAAGTCGTTTCCCTCCCGCTTAGTTACCTCCTCCCCCCAGACAAATTGAAGTTCAATCTTCTTGTGTGCTTGGCTTTGCTGCATTCAACCAACCGGTTTTTAAAGTTGAATCTTTAAGATAGAACTCACGAAGGATGGTAAGCATAAAAACTCCTATTTAATTTTAAGGTGAGATCAGCCAGGAAAAATAAATCATTATCGTGACTGATACGAAAAATAAAACCCAGGTACCTCTAGATTAATTCCAGGAATCGCCTATTATCAATCGGCCCGCAGATCACCCACTTTCCCGTTGGAGGCTTTAGAAGCCAAGCAAGGTTTTTGGAAAGTACCGAAATTAAAGACCCGCGGAGCGCTTTATAATTCACGTGCCATGGGTAAGTTCGTGAGTATTGATCTGGATATGCATAAAATCCGCAAAGGCAAATGGTACCTTGGCATGAAGGCCGATATTGGCATGGACAGCAGAACCAAACTGATCCGCTCAATAAGTGAAAAACTTCAATTTTTCAGACCATCCTGGATGTCCATTGGTTTTTGAATTTTCGCATTGCCATAATTGTGCGGGGAACACATATTGGAGATGTTTTGATATTAATCGGCAAGTTTTTCATGGAGGAGATTCAGCAGATGGTAAAGGTCGGAAAATACGGTTTATTCGAAGATGAGTTGCATGCAAACTGCAGACGTCGAGGGAAGAGCAATAGAATAGCAATCAATGCGCATGTAACTCATACCGAAAACAGCGTTCTGCGAAGCGTGCTCAGTGCAAGATTCAAAAGTAGTATCGCAGGCCCTGTGTCAGGTACCGGGCATGTTGTGTCCGTTTCGTCATCATTACTCTCCCGCACAGTACTCGGCATTGGATTGTTTGTTTCCAGCTCGATACTGCCGGATATCATCACAGGCGGTGCAGGCAAGGCATGGGCTGCGTGTACAACAGCCGGAACCGTAGTAACTTGTAATAAAGATTCCAACCCCGTGACTAAGCGTCAAATATACAGTACTCCCATAAACACCATAAATGTGTTGAAAGGATCAGCTATTGATACAACCTCCGCCGCTGAGCCATCGGTAGCTCTGGATGGAGACGATGCAGGGCCTATGGAAATTATTCAGGAAGCCGGCAGTTCGATTCTTTCACTGGCCTCGTCCTCGCCAGGAGGACTTGGTGGTTTGGGCATTATTCAAAGAGGTGCTGGTAAAGTTATCATTAATCATCATGGCAGTGTGCTCCTAACGGGCGGAGGAGCTTCTGTACCCATGGGTATCAGTCGAGTTATAGCCAAATCTGGTGTTTAGTCAGTTGAATCAAGCGGTGACCTGATCGACTCTTGCTACCTCAACACCCTCTTTAAATTTGATTCCGGTTATCACCTTCGCCAGATAATCGAAACCCCGTAATCGTCTCCACGTCTTCTCGGCACACAGGCCGAGTTTAAACATCATGTGTAGCATGCCGTCACGCGATAGGCAGCCCTTGGAACGCTTGGTTCGATGGCGGATTGTCCCGAAGGTGGATTCAATCGGATTGCTGGTCCGAATACTCTGCCAATGCTGCGCAGGAAATTGATAGAAAGCCATCAGTTCCTCTCGGTCTTTGTGCAGACAGATGGCAGCCTTCGGATACTTTGGCTCATACGTTTTGATAAACAGATCAAAGGCTTTTTCCGCATCGGCCTGGGTCTCCGCCTGCCAGATGTTGTGCAGTGCCTGCTTCGCTTTCGGCTGAGCTGACCTTGGCAGGCAGTTCAGCACGTTCATGGCCTTGTGCATCCAGCAGCGCTGCTGACGCGTCTCTGGATACACTTCCTCCAGCGCAGCCCAGAATCCCATGGCACCGTCACCGATCGCCAATTTGGGCGGGGTCAGTCCGCGTGACTTCAGTTTCAACAGTACCTCCCGCCAGCTCTGTGTGGACTCCCGTACACCATCCTCAATTGCCAGAAAATGCTTCTCACCACGCTCATTCACGCCGATCACCACCAGGGCACACAGCTTCGTCTGCTCTGCTCTCTGTCCGCTGTAGACACCGTCTGCCCACACATACACCCAATGGCCCTTATCCAGGCGCTCCTCGCACCCGCTCCGATATTCTTCTGCCCAGACCTGCTTCAGACGCGATACCCTGCCCGCCGACAAGCCTGTTGCACCCGGAACCACAAGCACTTTCAGGGCTTCACCCATCTCTCCACTGGAAATCCTCTTCAGGTAGAGCCACGGCAGTGCCGCTTCCAGTGACTTCGTCTTGCGTACATACGGCGGCACCAGAGCTGATCGGAACGTCACCGGCTCGCCGGTCTTCGCTCGTACTTTGGGGATCTTGACCGTGACCGGCCCTAATCCTGTCTGCAGTTTACGAGCTGGCAGGTGACCATTACGCACCACACCCACCTTGCCATCCTCTGTCCGTCGCTCGACGTGCTCCGCCAACAGCTCCAGCAGCTCGGCCTCCACCACCTGGTAGATCAACTGCTCTGCACCACTTCTCAGCAACTTTGTCAGCGGATCGATAATCGTATCGCGACCTGCCAGCTTAACAACGTTATTCTTACTCGTGGTGGCGTATCTCCAATGGTTGTTTTGATGTCTCGCAACAACAAATCAACCAGATACCCGGCTTTTTTTCAATTCCTTTCAAACACCACTTTCAGTTATAACTCGTATCAGTCTGGCAGCGGTGGTATTACCGTGAAATCGACAGGTGATATTACGACTGATGGGGAAAGCAGTGATGGGATTCATACGACTAGTGCTGGTGATGGAGATACCACCATTGATTCTAGCGGCACCATTGACACGATAGGTACTGGTGCCATAGGGATTCAGAGTGATCACTATGGGGGTGTGGGCGATATCAATATTACACAGCATGGGAGCGGTGCTATTGATACGTTTGGCGCTGAAGCTCTACGCAGCAGGATAGCGGCACTATCAGTATAAGGGGTGATGGTGCCTATGGCATTTGGGCAGAGCATAGGGGCACGGGCACACTCAATATTACACAAACAGAAAATGCTGTGATTGGTACGACGGGTAATGAAGCCCACGATATTTCAGCCCGTTTTTCCCCTGCTGATGTGCTGGATGATACGAATAAGATCGCGATTAATGTAAAGGGCACTATTAATACTGAGGGGGATTCTGCCGCCGGTATTTATGGTCGGCACGATGGTGAGGGCAAGCTTAAGCTTGATATTACCTCATGCGGCAGATATCACCACGAAAGGTGAAAAGGCCCATGGCATTATGGGTGATGCAGATGACCCGAATAGTCAAGCTTCGATTACCATTAATGCGACCGGCGGTACGATCAGCACAGAGAAAGGAGAGGCCCATGGCATTTATGGCAAACAGAGGGGTACGGGTGCCATTAATATTACCTCTGCGGCGGAGATTACCACCAAAGGCATCCTGGCCCACGGAATTTTTGGCGGACACGAGGGTACAGGCGCGGTTGATATTACCTCTACGGCGAAGATCACCACCAAAGGCCGTTATGCCAGGGGAATTCAGAGCCGAATTGGTAGCTCACCGAGTACGGCTGCTATGAACATTAACTCTGAGGCGGCCATTAACACGGAGGGTGGGAGAGCTCACGGTATTTCTGCCACACACGCTGGCAGTACGGGCACGATTAACATCACCTCCGCGGCAGATATCACCGCCACCGGTTTAGGTTCTGATGGCCTGGAGGCAGCGGGGAGTGGAAACCAACGCTTTCGCGTAAAAGTCACGGGTGGCACTATTCTGGGTGGACGGAGTACAGGTGCGGGCATTAACACAGCCAGCCGGGGTGGCGGCACGATAGATATCCAGTCTGGCAGTACTCTCAGTGCCTTGAGTGATCGGGCTATCATCGATGCAGACGGGGCGGCAGCGATTACCAATACGGGTACTATCATTGGCTTTGTGACGCTTGGTGGTGGTGATGATACATTTACCAATAGCTCTTCCAATTCGTTCAATGTGCGTAGCTTTGCCGATACAGATGGCGACCGTATCCGTGACAAAGAGAGTGTGGCCGTCAACGACTTTGGTACCGGCAGCGACACTTTCACCAATACGGCGACCGGGACGGTTCGTCTGCTGACGGTTGAGGATATGAGTGGGCTGTCGTCGGAGGTTGACGATGATACAGCGCCAACAGACTGGGATACTACGTTTGTTAAAGAGTACTTTTCCGCAGGCTCGGCCAGATTGTCGATCACCGGTGGCGCTACCGCTGGTAATAGTGGCGGCGGAATATTCCGGGCCGATGGAGGAGAACTGCGGATTGATACGGTTCTGGATGATGGCGTGGTGGATACCACTGACGTCCTGGTTGTTGACAGGACGGAGGTAGGCAGTGGTGGCCCGACAAAAGTTATCGTTGCCAATGCCGGAGGCGCTGGTGGGTTGACCGGCCGGGGAAAGACAGACGGTATCCTGGTTATCGAAGTGCTGGATGCAGGCTATTCCGCTTCAAGTGCATTCGTGCTTGGCGCCCCGGCTGTTGCCGGCGCATATGAATATGATCTTGTTCAGGCGGATAATCAGAACTGGTATCTGCAATCGCTGAAGAAATCAGCGGGACTTCAGGCCCAGCTTTATGGTTACAGTGCGCTTCAGGTCGTGCTGCGTGAGGAGATAGATACGCTGTGGCAGCGGGGTCGACGAGGGCAACTGTTAGACATGGATGGCACGGCGAGCCAGTCGGGTTCCGGCTTATGGATGCGCAGTAGATATTTAAAAACCTCAGTCGATGCGGGTGTGACATTTGGTGCTGACAGTGCAAATACCAGTCTTGACTATAGGCAGTCCATGATTCAGCTTGGTTATGACCATGAACTGCTTGCCGGTGCTGACGGCTATCTGGCGGCGGGCGTGTTCGGTCATTACAAGCGTCTTGATCTGGATGTTGACAATGCCATGGGTGAACGGCTTTCCAGCGCGGATACCAGTGGCTATGGTGGCGGTGCGTCGTTGATCTGGTACAGCCAAGATGGCTTTTATGGCGGTCTGGTTGGCCAGTTGACGGCCTATGACATCGATGTGACAGGTTATACCGGCGGTAAAGGTTCTCTGGACGCACTGACTTGGTCGATAAGTGTTGAGGGCGGGCACCGATTTGATTTTATTGGCGGCACGCGTCTTGTCCCCCAGGCGCAGCTTGCGTGGCATGGCCTGGAGCTTGATGATTTCACTGATAGCAGAGGTGTTGTGGTGACCTGGGAGGAGAAAAAAGCGTTGACGGGCCGGCTTGGTCTTGCGTTGGAGGGTGGCAGGCTGAAGTCTCAGGGCGGCAATGGTCTGACCGGTTATGTTCTTACCAACCTTGTACATGACTTTGACCGACCGGGCAGCCTTAATGCCTCAGGGACCAGTGTGGGGATGCAGGTGAACAAAATGCGAGTAAACAGAACCCGCATTGAGGGGCGGTTTGGCGTTCAACTGCTGACCGATGATGATCGTCTGATATTCTTTGGTGAGATCGGTGTTGCGAAGGATTTAAGGGGAAAACCCCATACTCAGTACAGTGGCACTGCAGGACTCCGGTGGAACTTCTGACGGAGTCTTAAGGCGGCGGGCTCAAGGACTTAGCAGGCCAGATCTTTCGGCTTTTCCATTATACTCCAGGTTCCGGGCGCAGATGAGAGTGCCCGGGACCTTTTGCTTCTCCGGCCGGAGTTAAATTCAGGAATCCCCCCTGTACCAGGCCTATCCCGTCCTGGAATGACGTCTTATGTTCAGACCCATTTTATTGTCCTGGTCCGCTGGTTAAACCATGCACTTTAGTACAAGGCTTTAGCTTTAAATACTGAGAAATGGTCGCAACGCCCCAAGCAGTAGCAGATATACTGGAACAGACATTCAACAAGATACACTAGGAAGAGATGCAGGAGATTCCAATTCTAAACCCGGCAATCAAGGTTCAGGCATTAGGTTTCCAAGAGTACCAGGGGAGGGTGCTTGGTGTTCTATTACATCCTGGTTGATGAATGTGGTTATGTTGCCTAGTGTGTGAGACGACATATAGATAGCGAAAACCGGGATATGATCCAATACGATTGGATTAGGTGGGATGATAAGGAAAATTAGAGGGTTAGAGGGCATTTAATCGTTAGGTAAAAAATGAGAAAATGCGACTCATCAAGCCCCAAAGGCTTTAATAAAGTAAAACCGTCAAGATAAACGCGACGAGAACAGCTTACTATTTTGCTTCTTCGCGGTCCTGTAGTGAGCGAAGTGTTTCATATAGACGCTCAACTCCAGATTGTTCAAGCCCATGGAGTGTCACTAGTTCGACGATCAGTGCAGCCCATATAGCTGCTGGGTTTGAGCTGGGATCATCTTTTGTCATATCGAAAGCAACCTGGGAGGCTGTCCTAAACTTCTCCGCTTGGCGCTCCCACTCCTTTTGCTCGCCAGATGAGCGTTCCGTGGGAGGTTCAGGTTCTGGTGTGGGCTGTTGAGCCATAATCATGGCGCCACTCCCTGTTAGTAACCAGTTGGCATTGCAATCGAGGCGTGCGAGCGCTGCAATAACCTGGCTTCCAGGGGTATGTCCACCTGATTCATAACGCTGCCAGGACTTCTTCCCAATACCCAGCAAACCATCCATCTCTGCTTGAGATACCCCAAAATGCTCCCGAAGCTTCTTTAATCGGTCAAAAACCCCATTATTTAGGGTATTACTTTCTTCGTCCAAAGCGTTACCCTTTTTAATTTTCTTATTCATAGGGTAACACTTCCCGTTATTATCTCTATAAAACAAATAGTTATATTCATCGTTAACAATATGTGGCGTAATTAGGGTAATACTTAAAGCGATACCCTATATACTGGTTGACACGCCTCATTTTTCATGGCTATCATGCACCGCATGAAGAATAAAATTCCTACAAAAAAATACCCCCGGGAGGATTGGCATCCAGCAGATATCAAAGCCGCCCTGGAAAAAGCCGGTTGGTCACTATCTCGGCTCTCTATCCATCACGGCTACGCCAGCCGCAACACACTAAAGCATGCGCTACAGCGTAGTTGGCCCAAGGGTCAACGGCTGATTGCCCAGGCAATCGGTGTTCCACCCGAAAAAATCTGGCCTTCCCGATATAGAAAACATTCACCTGATGCCTCCAAAAAGTCTAACCCAAAACAGAGAAGAAGGCGCGTTGAAGGATAACAATTCCTACCTTCTTTCTATCTCGATTCGATTTCAGCCTATACCTCGGCTGAAAATCTCGCCAGTACTCGTTTTGGAAGGAGATAACTTATGAGCTTTCCAAGAAAACGGCGTAACTGGAAGCGAGTGCGTCCGAGCAATCTTCGGGATGCCTTTCGTCTCTGCAAAGAGTATGCAAGAGAGAAGAAAAACCTAAGCGTTGAACGGATCGCCGATCTGATGGGTGTGTCGGTAGACAGCCTCTATAAGTGGTTATCCAACGGCAAAATGTCTGCCTCGATGATCCAGGGCTACGAACATTTCTGCGGTATTCATCTTGTCAGCGATTACCTGGCCTCCAGCGCAAACAGACTGGTGATTGATATCCCTACTGGTCGAGCCGTTTCGGCGATGGAAACCAATGAGCTGCAGGCCGTTTTTTCAGATGCCTTCGGCATGCTGATCCGTTACTACAACGGTGAAGCCGATCAGCAGGTGACAGAGGATAACCTGACCTGCATTTTAGCCGGCTTGGTCTGGCACCGTGAGAATGTACGAAAGACGGAACAACCAGAACTCGAATTCGGAGTTAAGGAGTGAACAAGAGATCTCCTGTTCACTCCTTGAGTAATCCAGATACCACGCTAGTTGAGATTGCCGAGGCGCTTGGTCTTAGTAAAAAAAGCGTATCAACTCGCGCCAAACGCGCAAGCTGGCCATACCGGGAAAAGGCGGCCCTGGGAGGTCAAAGACGTCTCTATTCTCTAACATCACTCCCCGATGAGATGGCAGTCAGCCTGGTGATGCTACGCATTAAGCATCATGAGCCAAGCCCGGCAGAGATCCAGAAGGCGGCGAAACGCCTGTCGAACAATGCAAAGAACCGCATTCTACGCCAAGCCGCTTCAGAGATTGCCACTAAACCTCTCGCAGAGCTGCCTGAACCCGTAGAAACCCCTCTGGTCTGTGAGCTCAAAGACCAGCAACGGGATCGTATGAACGCCCGCCTGGCCATTCTCTCTATCATCGACGAGATGGCCCTGCATGCCAATCAAGGCAAGGCGATTAAAGAGTTCATCCGGATGGCAAATAGCGATGAGCTTCCCCAATCCACCATGGATGCGCTGCTTCTGGCAAAGAGCAAAAGCCATGGCAAAAACGTAATCGACAGAGCCACTATCTACAGATGGATCAGTGAGCGTACTAAAGGTGTAACGGCTTTGGCCCCACGGTGTGGTCGCAAACCGGTGTATCACGACTGGGGTCCGCTGTTTCTGGAAATATACCAACGCCCGCAGAAGCTCTCTGCAGCTAAGATAGCACGTGATTGGGATACCTATTACCCCGGCATACCTGGCCCAAGTAATGGGCGCGCTGCACAGCGTTTTCTGGAAGAGATCCCTGCCGAATTTAAAAACTACGGTCGCATGGGCAAGAACGCGATCCGAGCAATCAAGCCTTTCGTGCGCCGTACCATGGATGGCCTCTGGCCGATGGATGTTGTGACTGTCGATGGACACCTTTTTAAAGCCTATGTCCGTCATCCGGCTACCGGTACCCGTTTCCGACCGGAGGTCACTACCTATCTGGATATCGCCACCCGAAAAGCAATAGGTTTTTCTGCCTGGATTGCCGAAAGCCAGTACGCCATCTGGATAGCGCTGCGGGATATGGTGGCCAACCCTGAATGCGGTGTGCCTGCGATTCATTACAGTGACAACGGCGCCTATCGCGGTGAACAACACAGGGCAACATTGTCGCGGATCGGCACCTCTTTGATGTTTTCCGAAGCTTATCGTGCCCAGGCGCGCGGTGTGATTGAGCGACTGAACAGTTCGGTCTGGGTGCCAACAGCAAAAAAACTGCCTACTTACTGCGGTAAGGATACTGATCAGGAGTTTTTTAAAAAGGCATTAAAAAAGGCGGACAAAAACGGTGACGGACTACCGAGCTGGAGTGATTTTATCGCCGGTTGCCAACAGGCACTTGATGATTACAACAACCGAAAACACAGCACGCTGGGCGAAACACCCAACCAGGCATGGGAGCGCGCCATCGCCGACGGATGGAAGCCGACACTACTGGAAAACGACGATCTCCATGACCTTCTCCCTTCAGTAGAGCGCAAGGCAATACGAGGTGAAGTATCACTGCCGTGGGGACGATATTTCAGCGAGGACCTGGGCCTGTATCACGGCCGCAAGGTTCGCGTTTCCTTTGATCCGGCAAACGGCGCGCAGGTGTGGATATCTTCATTGACAGGCGAGCTGCTCTGCACAGCGAAACGTGATGCCAATGCACGGCCTTATGTACGTGAAAGCCAGCTTGAGCACGCCAGGGCAAAACGTGAGAGCGGGCGTGTTGAACGGCTGGAACGGAAAATTGATTCAGCCCGTGAAGAGGGTGCCTATCAGATAGAGGCCCAGCCTGCAGACCCAATTATCACCGAAATGGCCAAAGCGAATCTGGAACAGATGCGCCGTGAATTTGAAGAGACCGAACCCGCATTTATCACTCCGGACAACGACCCCAAACGCTACGAACTATGGAAGGAGATCGGAGCGCGGCAGGATGAACTCAGCCCGGATGAAAAAGCTTTTTATGAGCGATTTAAAGACGCGCATTACTGCCAGACGATGCAGAAACTGGAAGAAGAATTCGATCAGTCATTTGCACAAACGGACGGCTGAATGAAAAACGCCCCTGGCTGCAACCAGGGGCATTAATGAAGTGCATTCACAAGTAGTACAGGGGTAAGTATGACACAAGCAGAACAGAGTCTCACTATCGCACCGCTCACAAATGTTGGGTTGTGCATGTCTGCCCTGGAGAGGGCATTGAACCGCACGCGTGGTTTGCCTGGGATCATCGAGTTTCACGGCCCCAGCGGTTTCGGAAAATCAACCGCAGCAGCACATGTTGCCATGCGCCTGTCTGCATATTTCGTAATGGCACAGTCAAACTGGACAAAAAAAGCGTTCCTACTGGCCATCCTTGAGGACATGCGCATCGTCCCATTAAAGACCATCCCTGAACTCGTAAAGCAAATCGCCCAGCAACTCTCACTCTCACAGCGCCCCCTCATTATTGACGAGGCCGGGCTGTTGCTCGACCGGGAAGGCGGGGCAAACCTGATCAAGGATCTCTACGAGGCATCCCAAGGCACCTTGATGCTGATCGGTGAAGAGCTGCTACCCAACAGAATCCAGCGCTGGGAGCGCTTGGACGGGCGGGTGCTCGACTGGGTGCCCGCACAAGGCAGATGCCCGGTTGTTAATCCGCATCTATGCCAACGGCATTGAGATTGCGGATGACCTGCTCAAGCACCTGGTCGATCTTTCCAAAGGCTCGGTACGGCGGGTGATCGTCAATCTGGCCAACATCCGGGAAGAGGCCACCAAGGTCGGCTGGTCAACAGTGGATCGTAAGACGTGGGGAGACCGCCCAATCTACACCGGCAAGCCACCCAAGATCAGGAGGTAGACGATGGCGTGTAAACCAATCCACCTCCAGGCAACGGGGCCCCGCAATGACCGCCAAGCCATGTGGGAAGCAATTCGCAACCTGGGGGATAAAGGTAATTCATTCACTGTGCGGGATATCCGAGGGCAGCTACAGGGTGCCACACCCGTCGGCAAAATCCGGGAATACTGCACGTGCCTCACAAACGGTGGATATCTGAAAAAGCAGATTCAGGGGCATGGCGTCCAAACTGACTACAGCCTGATCAATGACACAGGCATCGATGCACCGCGTCTAAGAAAAGATGGCACCCCAGTCACTCAAGGTTTTGGACAGGAACGGATATGGCGCTTGCTACGCATGATGCGCTCACCGTTGACGGCACGTGAACTGACAGCCCACATCAACTTGCCTGACCACCCCGTCATACTCGCAGCCGTCACAAGTTATCTCAGTTACCTGAAGCGTGCCGATTACCTGATAACACACGGCCAAGGCGAACAACTTGGCTACATGCTGATTCCGGCCATGGACACTGGCCCATTGGTGCCCATGGTGCAGCGTATCAAACAGGTCTTCGACCCCAACACCGGAAAGGTCGTCTGGCCAAAGGGGAATGAAGAATGACACCCCTTCTAAAGAGCAACAAATGGCTGAAAGCGCTACGCAAAGCCTGTGAAGAGACATCCCAAAGCAAGGTTGCAGCACGGTTGCGCCAGCCCGATGGATTTCCCTCTCCAACGGTGATTAACCAAGTATTAAATGACAAATATCCCGGGCGTAAAGAGCGCCTGCAAGCCCTGGTCGAGGGCGTGTACATGAACCGCACAGTTGATTGTCCCGTGTTGGGAACGATCAAAACGGATCTCTGTATTGACCATCAGAGTCGATCATTTTCCACACACAACCCACTTCTGGTACAGCTCTATCGTGCATGTCGAGACGGCTGCCCCGAGACTCGAATAGCAAAGGATTGATATGAACAGATCAACGCATAACGGCCGACTGGCCGTACAAATGGAAGACGCTCACCACTGCCTGGCAGACCTGGCCAAACGAGGGCTCTCTATTCGCCAGGTGGAAGTCGGCCTAATGCCGATTCCCCGCATCATCCTGGATGCCTCCTATCTTGAACTAGGTGGGTTAAAGGGAGGAATCAAGTGCATTAAACGCAACGGCATCCGCACGGATGTTTATGCGACCCAGCATCAACGTTGCCAAATCGAATGGGAGGTGCCGGCATGAGCTCTGGAAACTGCGATCTCTGCCTTCGCTGGTCCAGCGACTTGATTGAAGGCGTCTGCGGTGAATGCCGGGAACGGCACAACCTGAACGAATTATCTTCAACCGATACAGAGTGGATGGAAGATTTAAAGACACCACCTTACACCCAGCACCTGGCCGAACGCGTAACAGATGCGCTGGAAGAGCTCTGCTGCCTTCCATCACAGAGGGTTATCCAGGACATCATTTCCGAAGCACTCTTTAACGCCGCCCAGGAGATCAGGCAGGGAAAGTGTGCCGAACTGGAATACATAGGAACGCTCCGCAGCGATAACAGCAACATGATGTTCACACCGGACAAATGGCTGTTATCAAAAAACCAGGATGAGCAGGCCGCACGTGAACTCAGAAAACAGGCACAACAGAGACAGGAGTCAGAATGATCAGCCCTATTCCAGAAGGTTACCGCCTCAACGCCCAAGGGCACCTGGTGCCGGAAGAGGTCATTGCAGAGATCGACAGAGATCGTGACGCCCTGGTTGCCGAGATCTTCCAAGCCGCCAACCAGCTGCGCACATCGATGACCGCATTCAAAGCCCAGGCGATGGGTGATGTCAGCGCATTCATCGAGCTGGCAGGTGAGAAGTATGGCGCAAAAATCGGAGGGCAAAAGGGCAACATCAGCTTAACCTCATACGATGGCAGCAAAAAGGTAATGATCGCTGTCGGTGAGACCATCGCCTTCAATGAGTCCCTGCAGATCGCCAAAGCCCTCATTGATGAGTGTATCCATGAATGGACAGCAGACTCAGGCACTGAACTGAAGGCATTGGTTGAACACGCCTTTCAGACCGACAAAGAGGGAGAGATCAATACAGGCCGCATCCTCGGCCTCACGCGCCTGGCAATCGAACACGACAAATGGAAACAGGCCATGCAGGCAATCAAAGAGAGCCTGATGGTAGTGGCCACCAAAACCTACATCCGCCTCTACACCCGGCCCAGCCGCGACCGGAAATTTCAGCAGTTAAGTCTCGATATCGCCTCACTCTAAAAACCAGGAGGTGTAATGCCGGCACTTAATTTCCAAAACAGTGGCCAGCATTTGAGAGCTTAAAATCGGGAGGTCCAATCTTGAACCGTAATACTTTAATTAAACTCGTCCATGTCGGTGCCAGAAAGCTCTTCAATAATGAAGACGCCAGGCGCGAGTGGCAGTTTGCACACACCGGGCACACTAGCTGCAAAGCGATGAGCAATGCGGATATGGAGCGACTGGTCACCGAACTACGCAGGAAACAGGCCCTGGAGCCCCGCAGGCCACCCAAGCGCGCCGGTCGCGTGCCCTTCAATCGATCCAACTACATGAACAAGATCGAAGCCCAGCTCGCTTCCATGGGGCTTAGCTGGCAATACGCAGAGCGCATTGCATACCAAGTCACCGGCGGCAATGGCAACAAGCCCAATACCAGCCCAGGCATCAAACGCCTGGAGTGGGTACGCAAAGCCGAACACTTTCGCGCCATTATCGCCGCCCTTGACGTCGAGCAGAAAAAGCGCGGCCTCCTCGCCAGTGTCGAGGAGCTTCTGAAGCAGCTTGGCAAAGAGATGACCTACGTCGAAACGATCGTGCCAGAGCATATGAGCGGCAAATGGAACCGCAACCGTGCCTGGCTCCGGCATATCGTCGAAGCTTTAAAGAGTGAATACAACGCCAGCCAGGGAGATGTACCAAGCAGGCAATTTAAAGAGCATAAAGGAGACGCTAAAGGGTTGACCTTTCCCCCAGAAATAGAGCCATGACAAGGATGAGATTTCCAATTAGTCTGTGTATTAGGAGATCTCAAGATGAAGAAGAAGCGTTACAGAGAAGAGCAAATTATTGGTGCCATCAAGCAGCATGAGTCAGGGGTAAAAGTTGATGACATTTGTCGTCAGTTCGGCATTTCAACCGGGTGCTTTTATAACTGGTGAAGCAAGTACGCCGGGATGGATGTCTCAGAAGCCAAACGGCTCAAAGAGCTTGAAAGCGAAAACAACAAGCTTAAGAAGTTACTTGCCGAGAAAATGCTTGAAGCTGAGGCGATGAAGGATGTGCTCTCAAAAAAGTGGTAAAGCCTGCTGATAGAAAACAAATCGTGAGCTACCTTAAGTCGCGGTTCAAATTAAGTGAGCGTAGAGCTTGCCAATTAGTAGGCTTAAGTAGAACCGCTTTTCGGTACGTTACTCAATGGGGAAAAGATGAGCCTCTACGCAAACGGTTACTTGAGCTGGCAAAAAAGCATCCGAGTTATGGTTATTTGTTTTTACATGGCCTCCTGAGAGGAGAGGGGCTTGTGAAAAACAAGAAGCGGACCTACCGAGTCTATAACGAAGAAGGCCTTCAAGTGAGGACTAAAAAACGCAAGAAGATAATACGACCAAGAATGCCAACGATTATGCCCATTGGTAAAAATATACGCTGGTCAATGGATTTTGTCAGTGATCAGCTGGCTAATGGTCGCCGCTTTCGAGTATTTAATGTGATTGATGATTACTCAAGAGAAGTTATTGGCCAGCTCTCTGACTTCTCGATCAATGGTCACCAGGTCGCTCGTTTTTTAACTCAGGTGATTGAGCTAAGGAGCGCTCCGGATCAAATAATCTGCGACAACGGTACTGAGTTTACTAGCAAGGCGATGTTCTACTGGCAAAAAGAAAGTGGCGTTAAGCTAGGTTTTATTCAGCCAGGTAAGCCTACTCAGAATGCGTTTGTAGAAAGCTTAAACGGTAAATTCAGAAATGAATGCTTAAATCAGCATTGGTTCAGGTCCATTGATGACGCTAGACATGAAATTGATCAATGGCGAGAGCACTACAATCACGTGCGGCCTCATAGCGCATTAAATTATTTGTCACCTGTGGCCTTTGTGAATAGGGCCGCTTAGAATGAATTATCTCATCCAAGTCTTGGTATTAAGATGGGGGGAAGGTCAGTTAATCTCTGTTTCCGTTCTGACAAAGCGCTGGAATATCCGGGGCTTTGCTTTGTTTGTGGTTAGTTAGCCAGTCCCCGCATGATGTCGTAAAAAATCAGCCCTTCGTAGAGTGTCCAGGCACCCAGCAGTACCACTATCAGTCCCGTGAGTTTGGCAAAAACCCCCCGGCTTTTTTCGCCAATAACGGCTCCAACGGTGGTGACCAGCGCCATGGTAGGCAGTGTTCCCAGACCGAAACAGAGCATCAGCAGCCCGGCGCGTAGTGGATCGGCGGTAGCCACTGCCTTTACTCCCATCGAGAAGAGCAGGCTGCAGGGCACGAGTCCGTTGAGCATGCCGGCTAGACTCGGCAGGTATTTACCCGGTTTTTTAAAGTGACCAAAACGGACGGCAAGGGGTGTGGTGCAACCTTTGCTGCACCTTGTTGGCTTAAATCCTGGAATCAGTTCTGAGAGCCAGAGGCCGATCAGCAGAATGGTTGTTCCAGTGATGATCATCAGAATCCCCTGGCCTTTGCCGACGATGCCGGCCTGTACCAGCACCCGGCCGATCAGGGCGCCAAGTACGCCGAATACCACATAGACGGCAATGCGTGTGCCGTGATAAGTCACTTGGAAGCACAGGCCCTGGCGTGAGCCGTGGCCGGCAAAAAAGCCGGATGCCAGTCCGCCGCACATGCCGAGGCAGTGAAAGGTGCCCATGATGCCGGTGGTGAAAGCGAGAGCGTAGGTGAATTCCATATTTATCTGTCAGTATCCGCCCGGCTCATGGGCGGAGATTGGTTTGTTCCACCGGTGAATTGAAGCGTCCGCGCACTGATCACAGCATCTCCAGGATGATCTGCTCGAACACTTCGGGGGTGGACTCGCCCAGAATGCGCGACTTCAACCGGCCATCACGCTCGATAAAAAAGGTGGTGGGGAGCCCCATGACGCCATACCCTCGGGCAACCTTTCCCTCAATATCCAACAAAGTGTCGTATGAGATATTCAGCTTGCGGATAAATTTTTCTGCCGTGGCCCGGTCCTGCCGTACATTGATGGCTAGGACCACTAGTCCCTGATCCTTATACTTCCGGTAGACGGGTTCGAGCAAGGTCATCTCACTTTCGCAGAAGGGACACCAGTCGGCCCAGTAGCGGATTGCCACGACTTTGCCCTTCAGGTCGCCAGGGAAATTGAGGCACCCTGTTTCCAGTCTATCGAGTTCAAAGCCGGGTGCGGGCTGCCCGTTGCTCAGTTGCTGCTGCTCTTCGCCGCAGCCTGTGAGCGCCAAGGAGAGTATGAGGGTGATGAGAAAGAGTATCTGTTTCATTAAATGCATATCCAGGATTGGGTGGCTACCACCAAACATCCATCATGGTGAGGTTGGAGCTCAAGATGGCATAAGCGGCAACAAGGTAGAAGCCGATAAGAAAGAGCATTGAGATACCGATATAGCGCAGGCTCTCTTTTTGGATAATTGTCTGCAGACTCGGTATTTTATTGAACGGGGTTATGGTGCCGACGCCCAGTGCCAGGGCGCTGGCGATGAACAGGGGAACATAAAGGAAGTAACCCATGAAATCATGACCCCCTTTCAGGATACAGAAAGGGCAGTGGTGGTGGGGATGCTCGTAGATGTAGAGCGCCACACAGGAGACAATGGCCACCAGTGCAACAAGATAGGCGATGGCGTTAAGCGCGGCAAAGGCGATCCCGCCTTTGCGTTTGATCAGATACCAGACACCGCTGCCCAGGGCGGCGGTACCACTGGCAATCAGGGCGATCAGGGCGGTGGCTGGCTCTACACCAGAGAGTTCCGCCGCAACACCTTCACCTTCGGGTGTAAACAGACTGCCGCAACAGGAGGTGATGATGTCCGGGTCCATGCCGGTAAAATAGGCGATCTGCACTATAAACTCGATGACTACCAGGGGCGCGATTAACAGCAACAAGCCATATTTAATCCGTATCAGAGGGTAGTCAAAAGCCATGTTGTCGATCTTGTTGAGCATCAGCCAGGCGGCGCCGAAGAAGAATATCCCGATTTTCAGATAAAGCGTGGGCCAGCCGTAGGGGTCGACATTCAGTACGCCGGTGGCACACATGGCACCGACCTCCTGAGAGGACATCTGCTCCGCGTTATAGATAAACAGCAGCAGGGCCACCAGTTCGGCGGCAAAGCAGTAGGCGACGATAGTGGTGATCAGGTAGGTGCGACGCTCCAATACCAACTGCTTCTCGCTGCCACTGCTGATATCCCAATGCCGCATCACCTGCTGAGCGAAAAATGCCGACAGCAGCAGCATGAATGCAACGATGCCTGAGACGGTGACCAAGGCAAGGATAGAGGGGTTGAGAAGCACGGTTACTCCTCCACGACCAATCCGTCGCGGATATCGATCACCCGGTTAATGACAGGCGAGTTGAACACTTCGGGGTCATGGCTGGTGAGCAGGACCGTCTTGCCTTCATTCAGCAGCTCCTGGATTATCTTCATGAACTCTCTGGAGAGTTTGGTATCCAGATTGGCAGTGGGTTCGTCGGCGATCAGGATTTCAGGGTCATTGATCATGGCACGGCAAATAGCGGCCCGCTGAGCCTCGCCCCCGGAGAGCCACTCCACTTTTGAGGGCGCCTTGGTCTCCAGGCCGAACTGCTTCAGCAGCTTCATGGCGCTCTGCTTCAGCTCGCCGTGGTCAAGTCCGAGAGGGTAGGCCGGGAGCATGATGTTCTCCAGTACCGTGAGCCCTTTGATCAGGTTGAACTGCTGGAAAATAAAGCCGAAGGTACTGCGCCTTATCTCTGTCATAAAACGTTCGGGCAGCCCCGAGAAGGTACGGTCACCCAGCTCAATGCGGCCGGAAGTGGGGCGCGAGAGACAGCCGATCATCGACAACAGGGTGGTTTTTCCCGATCCGCTTGGACCTCTGAGGACGGTTGCCTGGTGGGGGTTTATCGTTATGTCCACCCCACGAATAGCCCAGAATTCATTGGGCTGGCCCTGGTTGAAGGCCTTTTTTATCTGCTTTAGCTGGATTCGTTTCACTGACTGTTCCTAGCGCATTACGCTGTCAGGATCGGTAATTGCCGCCTGCCAGATGGGAATAATGGTGGCCACCGTATAGGGAAAGACGGTGAAGAAGAAGAGGGTGGCGACCTGTAAACCATCGACATAAGGGGCAGGCTGAAACTGAGGATAGAGCACGGCCCATCCCTTCAGCACCGGTTCAAACAGACCGGCTGAAGCGTAAAAGACGTGAAGGTAGGCGAGCAGATACCCCAGTAGGAATGCGGCGAGGGAGATAATGGACCCCTCCCAGAATTTCATCCGGATGACATCCGATGTCTCCCAGCCGATTGCCTTGAGTATGCCGATCTCCTTACGCTCTTCAGCGCTCAGGCCGGATGCTTTGTCCCAGGCGAAGATGACAAAGGCGAGAATGGCACCGACCATCAGCACAAAGACAATGCCCTGGCGCCAGGAGAAGATGCTGTCATAGGTACGGATGATCTCTTCCCGCAAGATGGGGCGGGTGTCCGGCAGTTTGACGGTCAGCTTCTCAGCCACTTTACGCGTTTCTTTCTGGTTGCGCACCCGCAGTACCAAATCGGTGTAGTACCCCTCAGGAATAGAGAAGAAGTCACGAAACTGCTGCTCCGAGAGCAGTATCAGGTCGGCACTCACCAGCTCGGAATCGGCTGGGAGGGTATCCACCACTTTGAATGAAAAAGTGCGGCTGTCGGCGGAGCGGAAGCTGAGGATATCGCCGATACTGAGTCCACGGGTGCGGGCGATGGCCGATCCGATAACGATTTCACTCGCCTTGAGTTCCCGGTCTCTGGGGACCATCAAAGTGTAATTGGCTTTTACCGCCGGGTCATAAAAATAGCCCCATAGTCTGCCGTGCTTCCCGATCACCCCTCTGATTCGCCCAATCTTATCCAGATAGCTCGCCGGGATTAGATCGTGACGTCCGGCCACCATGCGCTGGATGATGATCTCAGGTGAGTTTTCCAGCACTGCCACAGCTTCACTGCGTAGCGCATGAGTGAACAGCATCACTGACGCAAGCATAAAGACGATCAGGGTATAGACCAGCAGCAATCCCAGATTTTTGCCTGGTCTGCGCAGCAGTGATGAGAGAGTGAAATCAATCAGATATTTCTGCTTGAGAAGAAATGCTTTCATAGTCTGCGCTTAAGAGGTGGAGAGGTGGAATTACCAATGAGCCGCTTGGAAAGTGCTCAATGGCAAATGGATGGTCCTGGAAGGCGGTGTGATAATCCGCCTGGGTCAGGTGCCGGGTGTAACGTGCTTCGGTAAACAGGCTTAAATCGGTTAATTCAAGATCGCGAACCTGGGTTGCCACTCTCTCCAGGTGGGGTTCCAGGTTTTTTCCGCGAATCCAGGTATCTACCACCGTCAGCAGCAACAGCAGGCCGGCAATGCCAAAACAGGTAAACAGTAGATCGGATTTTCGCATTCTACTCACCAATAACTCATCAATGTCAGGTCGTGGGTAACAGAGGCTCACTGCGATCCGGAATGTTGCACACTCTCAGGGATGCTTCGTTTGCCTGTACTGATGAAACTCAATTGCCGACTCTTTTTTCGGCTATTCAAAAACGCCGTTATCCAGGTTAATCAACAGCGAGCGGGTAACTTCTTGGAATGTAAGGATACGTTTGCCGGCATGGTCACTGATGAATTCTTCGGCATCTTCTCTGGTTTCAAGAGGCACCAGTTCATGCCCCATAGGGCCGAGGACATCTGAGCCGATGACGTAGACGGCGTCACGGGCAGGGATGCGGGTGAGACCATAATATTCAGTGACGCCAATGGTCTGCATATCTTCAGCACGGTGGCCTAGTGCCCATTTGGGTAGATCCAACAGGTATTTGAACAGGTCTTTGGCACCGTCAAAATGGTGAGCATGGCCATCCTTGTAGAGAACGGTGGCTATCCACTCCGGGTACTTGGCTACAAACATACCGCAAACGGGGCAGGTGTCCTTCAATCCGGGCGCTGGAATATCCAGTGTCTCTGCATTCAGACTCGTGGAGAGCAGGAGGAGTGTGGCCAGTGTGAGGTATTTGATCATGTGATTTTTACTGTTTTCGTTGCATGCCCATGCTTCGCGTGGGAATGCATACCTGACTTCCATAAAATATACAGTGTCGATTTTCACGCTGAGGGGGGCCATCGGAAACCGGAAAAAGGATCGCAGAGGTACAAAGTACCCCCCCCCCCGCAATCCCGACTTGGGTCAGCCTTTATTCTTCTGCATCATCATCTTTTTCATCATTTTCTTACGGCGTTCCAAACGGCGTTTGCGAATGCCCATAGTATCTTTTGCCATGCCTGCATAAGCTTGGGTCAGGGCGCCATCGAAGTTGGCCAACTCACCGCCTTTTGCAGCCTGCGTGGCTTTGGCGGCATCTGCACTGGCAAATGCCATTTTGCTGTTCATGGTCATGGTGCCTTTGAGTTTTGCACCGATGAGATAAGTCGCACTATCCACTTCAACCAAAGGCTTTATTGCTGCGCTGGAGCCAAAGTCGGCAGCATAGATCGCCTTTGGACCCCGGTCGAGGTTGAGTGAAAGGCTGATGGCAAGGCAATGAATGGAGCAGGTGCCATCCACCAAGCCATCATCATACTGCACCAGATGACGGCTGTGATGCCACTGCTTCCGGCTCATGCCGCAGTAGGGGCAGCGGGGATATTTTTTCAGCTCGTCTTCCAGAGGTTTATCGTCTGGTGGGTTCTTCGGCATGAACTGGAGCGGTGTTCCGTCATGTTCTCCTTTTTCCCCGGAGGCAGTGACCCAACCGACACCGGGAACCATAGCGCCGATACTTTTGTTCGCAGCCAAGCTGGCGGCGCTGAATCCGGTGATACCGGTTGCTGCCAGCATTTTCATCGCCAGGCGGCGATCCATGGTTGGTTTGTCACTCATCTTTTTCTCCCGGTTGGTTCTATGCGGGAAGGGAAGTCGCAGACCTCCTTCCACAAGTTTATTCGCAAAGCTAAAGGTCGCTACCAAAGTAATTGTCAGGCTGAAAATGGCAATGGCCATTGACGAATCGCAATAATCTCTTCAACAGAATGAATTAAGTGGAGATGTCTGCGTTGATTACCTTATTTCGTTGA
This sequence comes from Candidatus Vondammii sp. HM_W22, assembly GCF_022530855.2. Lineage (GTDB taxonomy): Bacteria > Pseudomonadota > Gammaproteobacteria > Chromatiales > Chromatiaceae > Vondammii. Next base: position 941,597 of record NZ_CP099567.1, read on the forward strand.
AAATGTGTGGCAAATGACGCATATTTTTTTGGGGCTCCCAATGGGGGATTAGTGCTCTCAAGCCGCTTTTCAGGTCATCTCCATCCAGAAACAGATAACTCACCATAGCCCCTCATCAACATTTGCAGAGTGTAAATGAGAAGCTACCGTGTTCTTTGTGGTGAAAGCGGTGTTTCCGGACGGGGACTAGAAAGATGGCAGGGGTAGAAGGTTGTGTCTAATTTAACCTCAGTTTTCCGCTAAACTGGCTTTCTGCCGGTGCTGTTTATGTTTTTTTCAGATGAAACCCGTGCCAGGTCCGGCACCAAGGTCAAGTGTTCTCCGGACGATGGAGGGGCCGCTCCCAGGTTTTCTGAGAACCAGTGGCTGGTGCAAGGCCATGAGTGACGGGTGTGTTGATATGGTCAATAGCGGCTGCACAAGATGTGCGTCGGCCTATGTGCCGGGAGCGGCTTCCAATGTGCTTGCAACAACGGTATGCAGTCCCAATCGGCTGGCTTCCTTGGCCGGCGATAGGCTTGGAAGCACTCCACCTCTGATGGCGAGTTTGATGATCATCCGGGCGTCGGGAAAACTGTCCCGCCTGTTATTGGTTGTGAACCGGGTGACTGACTCATCGGGCGCAAGGTCGCACTTTACCTCGGCCATCTGTCTCGACTTGAACCAGGCAGCCCTTTCATTTTGTCCATATTCCGGACGCTGCTTGCCAAGGCTGAATAAAAGGGAGTGAGTAGGGGGTTGTTTTAAAGCTGGAGATGATCATCAAATGATCAGGCTGACAGACAGCAGGGCACTGAACAGCAACTGGAGCTGAGCTGTGTGCGCTAGGATCTGGTTGAAAACCGGACCGGGTTGCAGCGTTGTGAGACGATATAACAGCAGCAGTGCCAACGGGAGTGCGGAGAGGATCAGCCAATTATTGTCGGAGCTTGTCTGCAGTGCCATGGGCAGTGTAAAGGGCACCAGCAGTAGCACCATATAGAGGTACCGGGAGTTTTTACGCCCAAGATAGTTTGTGAGGGTGAATTTGCTGGCTTTCACGTCAGAGTCGAGGTCTCTGTAATTGTTTACCAGCAGTACCGCCGCAGCCAGAAAGCCCACGGCACAGGCAGAGAAAAAAATATTCAGCGAGAGCGACAGCGTTTGAATGTAGTAACTGCCCATAACGGCAAAAAGGCCAAAAAAGATAAACACAAACAGCTCACCACTGGCGCTGTAGGCGATCGGTCGGGGGCCGCCGGTATAGGCGTATCCAGCGGTCAGAGAGAGTAAGCCGATGATGATAATCGGCCAGCCACCGATCATCGCCAGATAGATGCCGGTGAGAAAGGCGAGGGAGAAACTGATCTTGGCGGCACGCTTTACTGCCGCCGCGGTGAACCAGCCCTGGGCCGTGGCCCGCTTCGGTCCCAGGCGTTCGTGGGTATCGGCTCCACGTTCAAAATCAGCGGCGTCGTTGTGCAGGTTGGTGCCGATCTGGATCAGCAGGGCGGCAATCAGTGCCGCCAGGGCAGGTAGCCAATGCAGCTCCTGTTGTTCACTCCATGCCAATGCACTGCCCACCAGTACGGGTGCCAGTGAGATACCGAGTGTTTTTGGCCGGATGGCGAGTAACCAGTGCCGAACCTGCCTGTTAAAATCTGAGCCCATGAATAATAGCTCTGTGGCTGAGTTGAAAACGGCTATTCTATCCTTTTTCAAGAGTTTCCGAGCAAGCACCAAATAATTTAGATAAGAAATAGCATTTGTTTGGTTTGATGGTTTGGCAGATGATGGATTTATGTCAAATAAATCTGATTGAATTTATAGGGATACATTCATTGATTTCAATACCGCTTTTTAGACTCGGGCTGACCTGGATTTTTTTGGCAGTTTTTCTTTTCTCGCTGTCGTTGCAGGCAGAGGAGGATGAGACAGGAGCACTGATTTTGTCTCAGAAGCTGGAACTGATGCAGATTCAGGCCAGGATGTCGGAGTTGGAGACATCTGTGGAGCTGGATCAGGCAAGCAGGGCTGCGCTGGAGCTTTTTCGTTCAGCATTCAACCGGCTCAAAGCCTCGCAGGAGGACAAAGAGGCTGTCGCCCGTTACCGGCAATCCATTGATACGGCTGCAAAGCAGAAAGAACTGCTGGCCAAATCCCTGCAGCAGGCGAGGGATCTGGGGAAAAAGCCTCTGTCTTTGCCGCAAAATCCGACCCTGGATGCCTTATCCCAATGGCTAGGTCAGGCAGAGGCCGACCAGAAGTTGGCGCAGACCCGGTTGTCTGAGTTGATAGCGACACTGGCAAGTGAGCGGGCACGCCCGGAGCAGACTGGCTTGGAGTTGGCAGAGGTCAGGTTTCGGCTGAGTGAAGTCGAGAATAGTATTGGATCACCTGAGGTGTTGGGTGAGTCAGCACTTACTGCTGAAGCCCGCCGGACATCGATGCTGACGAATCAGCAGGCGTTGATGAGTCGTATTAACCGCTTGGAGATGGAGCGGTTGAGCTATGGGCCGAGGATGGAGCAGCTCAATGCCCGGATCAATTTTGCCCGGGAGGCATCGAAGCAGGCAGAGAGCCGGGTCCAGGCGCTGCAGGAGTTGATGAACGAGCGCCGAGCCGCTGAGGCCGACCGGGCGATACAGGATGCGGCACAGGCCTGGCTGGAGGCCTCTGGCAAGCATCAATTGATTCAATCATCGTTAGAAGAGAATGCCACCCTGAGTGGGCAGTTGAGTGCGCTGGCGGTTGAGATTGAAAAGGCTGCCCGGGATCGCCAGCGGGTGGTAGGGAAAATGGCCCTGATCAATTATAACCTCGGGCGGGTAAAACAGCAGCTCGACATCACGGGTCTTGACGATGAGTTGCTTGGCCAGGTGTTGCGCTCCCAACGCAAAGAGTTGCCTGATGTTACCCAACTGCATCTGAGCCTAGAGGAAGAGCAGCGTCGCCTGGCTGGATTGCGCCTTGAGCAATTCCGGTTGGAGGACCAGCGCCAGCAGTTGGCCACAGATGAGCAGATAGCCCTACAGCTGGAGCGGGTCAAACCGACTGATTTGACAGAACAGCAGTGGCTGGTGTTGACGAAGGAGCTGGAAAAAGTTTATCGCGACCGTTTTCAACTGCTGGAAAAGTTGCAGGCTGCTTATATCCGTTATGAGAAGTTGCTCAGTGACCTGAGCCTGGGGCAGCAGTCACTGGGTAACAAGGCGGGCGAATATGCTGCACTGCTGGACCGTAATCTGATCTGGATACCCAGTGCCAATCCGTTGAACATGGATGTTATAAAAGAGACAGTGGGTGCGATCGGTTGGGTCTTTTCAGGGAAAAACTGGGGAGAGGTAGTGTGGAGCATATCAAATGGGCTTGCCGAAAGACCTTTCAGAGGCGCGCTGGCGTTAATCCTCTTTGTGCTGGTTTTGAGTGTCAGGCCTTCGATGCGCAGAGACCTGGAACAGATGGCGGTGAAAGTAGGTAATGTCAGCCAGGACAGCTTCCTGCTTACCCTCCGTGCCTCTCTCTATACACTATTGCTGGCACTGCCCTGGGTGATGCTGCTCGCTGCTCTGGGCTGGATGCTGATCAAGAGTGGCGTTCATCCGTTCAGTGACGCAGTTGGCGAGGGATTCAGACGCAGCCTGACCATCTTCTTTGTCTTTCAGGTGATTCGTTATCTGCTTATACCCAATGGACTGGCCGAGGTGCATTTCCGTTGGCAGCCTGATGTCACTGCTCTGTTCAGGCGGCATCTGTACTGGCTCGTGCCGTTGCTGGTTACTGCCGTGTTTATTGTCGGTGTCACTGAGTGGCAGGATAATGAGATTTATAGAAACACCCTGGGAAGGAGTGTCTTTATTATCGGATTATTGATATTTGGCTTCTTTACCCACCTGACCCTCAACCCCTGGAGTGGGGCGCCGGACTCTATGCAGAGAGAGGGGCGTAACGGTTGGGGGCGGGGTGCCTTCTGGTACCCTCTGGCCCTGATGATAACACTGTTGTTGGTTCTATTATCGTTTGAGGGGTATCACTACACGGCAGTGAAGCTGGGACGTCTGTTGCTCCAGTCAATAGCAGCCGGTTTGCTGGTATTTGTTCTCTACTATCTGGCGGTGCGCTGGCTGTTGGTGGCCGAGCGGCGGCTGGCACTTGCTCGGGCGAGGGCGAAGCGCCAAGCTGTGCAGGAGGCCCGGGAAGCCAAAGAGATTGCCGAGGCTGCTGGTGAGGGTCTACCGGATACCCTCGATATGAAAGAGATCAACCTCGCCACGATCAATGAACAGACACGGCGTCTGCTGCGTGTGCTGGCACTGGTGGCGATGATGGGTCTGCTGGTGCTGGTGCTGGTCTGGTCAGGGCTGATGCCGGCACTTGGTTTTCTGGGTGATGTCGTGCTTTGGCAGCACATCTCCCTGGGAGTGGAAGGGGAGCAACTGACCCCCATCTCCCTGGTGGATGTATTGCTGGCCTGCCTGGTGCTGGTGCTGATGGTTGTGGCCGGACGCAATCTGCCCGGGCTGCTGGAGATAGCACTGCTTCAGCCGATGGCGGTGGACCCTGGTACACGTTATACCGTTTCCAATATCAGCCGTTACCTGATTTATGCCGCCGGAACAGTAACTGCCCTTGCCTTGGTTGGTCTTGCCTGGGATGACGTACAATGGCTGGTGGCCGCCATGGGGGTAGGGCTGGGTTTTGGTCTGAAGGAGATCTTTGCCAACCTGATCTCCGGTATCATGATCCTGTTTGAGCGACCCATCCGAATTGGCGACACCGTCACTGTGGGTGATATCAGCGGCACTGTGAGCCGCATTCGCATCCGTGCCACCACTATTACAGACTGGGACAACAAAGAGCTGGTGGTTCCGAATAAGACTTTCATTATCGATCCATTAATCAACTGGACGCTGTCCGATCCGATTACGCGTCTGGTGATCAAGGTGGGCATCGCCTATGGTTCTGACACCAAGAAGGCCCACCAGATAATGGTGGATGTCATCACGGCTCATTCTGATGTACTCAAGGAGCCCAATCCGACGGTTTTTTTTGTTGGTTTCGGCGACAGCTCACTGGATTTCGAGATCCGCGTTTTCGTTCGAGAGCGTCTGTTGCGTATGCCTCTGACTCATGATTTGCACATGGCGCTGGAGGCGGCTCTGCGCAAGGCCGATATCGAGATACCATTCCCTCAGCGGGATCTTCATCTGCGGTCAGTGGACCCGGCTATTTCAACTTATATGCCATCGCATAATTAACCAGCATCGGGCAGTTGATGCCGGTGGGTGGCTTAGGCAGGGGCAGGGAGGCCATCATCGCCTTTGATGTGGATTTTTTCAAACAGCTTGTGGCTACCTGTGGTCCGGATGTTACTCACTGAACCATCGCATCCCAGAGTGAAGGAGACTTTTATGCTTCCTTCTACACCGCGGCGGTGTGCGGCCCGGGGGTAGGATTTTCGCTTTTCAATATGCGCCAACAGGGTTGCCAGGTACTCTTCCCGGGAGATCAGACTCCTTTTCGGGGGAGATATGGAGGCTGTTTTTTGCACCGGCGGCGGTGTGGGCCCGGGAATGATCTCCCAGGGTGGTTCAGGCGCTTTCTTGACCGGTTTAGGCTTTGGCTTTGGCTTTGGCTTTGGCTTTGGCTTTGATATTGGTTTAAACTCGGGAGGCGGAGGTTCCACCTTTGGTTCAGGTTCAGGCAGGACCGGAGGCGGTGGTGGGAAGTTGAGCCGGACATGGGTGATCTTCGGTGTCTCTAACCTGAGTGGTTTAGCGTCTACCGAGCCATTGAGCAGGTTGACCAGAGCAAAACCATGAACCAGCAGAGAGATTGCTATGGCACCCAGCCGCCAACTCAGATCCTGGGGTTTCATGGTTTTTCGGTCAGTATGTCCAGGGATTCAGCGCCGGCACCACGGGCGGCATCGATAACTTGCACGCCGAGGCTAAAGTTGGCCTTATGTTCGCCACGCAGACGAACGAAGCTTTTCCCTGGGGCGTGAAGGGCGCCCCTGAGAGCCTGCTCCAGATGTTCCGGTGCGATGGCACGGCCATCGCCAGAATCTCTCCATCCGGTGTCATGGCGACCTCAACAAAGCCCTCATCATCCGCCTTGGCCGAACTTGTCGCCTCAGGCAGGTCGATAGCGATGCTCTCGTCTTCGATAAAGTGCGCTGTCAGCATGAAAAAGACCAGCAGCAAAAAGACGATATCGATCAACGGCGTCAGGTTGAGAACGACATTGGAGTGTCTGCGTCGCTCAGACCCCATCGGTAATCTCTTCCCAGTGGTGGGTTTTATCCATAGATTCAGGTGCTGGCTGATCGCTGGCGCGACGCTCCAGCAATAGGGAGATACAGCTCTCCATGGATTGACTTCTGCGCTCTACGATACCCTCCAGAAAATGGAGCAGTATCAGTAGTGGAATGGCGACCGCAAGGCCGACCCCTGTGGTGATCATCGCTTCCCAGATATCTTCGGCCAGAGTTTGGGCATCCACCTTTCCCCCGGCCTTCGATTACCATGAAGGCTTTGATCATGCCGGTGATGGTGCCAAGGAGCCCCAGCAGAGGTGCTGTATTGCCGAGGATGCCAGGGTACGCAGGCCGAACTCCATACGTTGCAGCTCATGGGAACGCACTCTTGTCCCCACGCCGTGCAGATCTTTTACCCCCTCACGGTCTGCATCCACCATGGCCTGGATGATCCTCGCTTGGCAATCCCCCTGTTTTCCAGGGTTCAGAAGATTTTTCTTCTCCCAGGCGATCTGTGCCTTTTTACAGTCCTTGAAATATTCAGGGCTTGCACTGAATATTGGGAAGGTGGCGTATTTCAACTGCAACACATCTTTGTCCGGGCAGAACTCCACGCAGCGGCCATACAGTGTGCAATCTTCAAAAGTGACATCCCGTTTCTCCATCTCGGTGTGGATTTCGGTGATATCCATCGGGCAGGCCTTGGCGCAGATACCACATTTTTCACAGCGTGGTGTGGCATTTTTACCAGCCGTAACAGCCCCAGTTTTCTGAATACGGCATGCAGTGCCAGCATCGGGCAGATGCGACAGAAGGGTTGGCGTACAGTGAGTGCCAGAGCCACCATCAGGCCAAACAGAAAATCGGCAATCAGTGAGATGACCAGGGTGGTGGTATTGGAGGTATCCACATAAAGCTGGGTGGTGTCTCCGGCAGCCAGGGTACTCAAAATACGGCTCGGACAGATTTTGCAGAAGGGATCGCTCAAGTCGTGGTTGACCCAGCCGAGTCCGGTGAGCAGAGGAAAACCAAATACCAGAATCACCAATATCAGCCATTTCACCGGACGGACTCGTTCGACCAGCCCTGGCTTCAGGGACTCCTTTCTCTGCAATCCGAGCTTTTGCCCCAGCATGTGCAAAAACTCCTGGAAGGTGCCCAGTGGGCATCTCCAGCCGCAAAATGCCTTGTTGAGGAAGACGAAAAACAGCAGAAAGGTTCCCAGGGTAATCAGGGTGGGCATAATGCCTGCCATGAGGTCGCCGCCACTGGCGATGACAGTGCCCAAACGGTGATCCATCTGGTGCTGAAACGGGAGCAGCGCACAGATATCTGTCCCATCCGTGCCATAGGCGCAACTCAGGGCCGGCAGGGCGTGGCTGAATTTGTCGCTAAGGTAGTAGTAGCCTCCGAAGAGACCGCCATAGACAAAGAAGAGAGAGGCGAAGAGCTGGACCAGCTTGCGAATAACGGAGAGATTCTTCAAAGGGTTCATGCGGATGCTCCCTTGCCACTTTTGGTGTGCCCCAGGAAACCGCCTGCCAGCATGCCAAAGGCAGTGACAGCAATACCGAGGCTCAAAGCCTGCCAGTGCTGCTGGTTGACCCGGTATTCAGCGCTGAGCATGGTCTGGTAGGTGATGCCATCACTCTTATATTCGGCACTCAGGCTGAATTCGGCTGTGCGCCGGTCCCGCTCACCTGCGATTACATTGGGGAAGTCATCCGGGATATGCAGACGGACCATCCCCTTCTCATCGGAAACGCCTTCTAGTCCGACTGCCGTTGGCTGTTTCCATAACGACCGGCAGATGTGGAATTGGCTTCTCTTTGAATCGAAGGATAAAAGCCCACTCTTGGTCAGAAGCGTAGTGACTGTGCTCTCGCGGTATGGGATTTGGCACTATCTCAAATTCAGTCTTCTGAGTCGCGGTAAGTTTTGTTGAACTTTGGCCGCTTGGTTTTCCGCGCATATACGCATAACGGATCACCGCCTCTTTCAGATATCCCCAATCCTTCACTGCTACAACGGCATGGTAGTTGTCCACACCGGTGGATGGGATGGTGATGCTACCCTGTTTGCTCTCTATTGGCTGGGTGGAGAGATCAGGCTTCCAGAGCTTGATGACAGCCCCTTCGCCATTGGCCAGCATGAACTGTTTTGGGCCTCTGCGGTTTTGATGCTGCTGGTGTTGTGTTGGAGCTCCGGCCCGGGACTGCGCTTGTGGTGCGTCTGCCGCTGTTTTGGCAGATACACCGGTACCCGAGAGGGTGCCAAGCAGCAGGACCGAAGCCATGACCAGTGGTTGTTGTTTGTGTCGATTGGTCATGACTTCTCTCCGTCAGAATTTATAGGTGTATGAGAGCATGGCCGTGCGCGGAGCACCGGCTGAGTAGCTGGCGTCAGCTCCTACACCTTTCACTTCAATGGCAAAACGTTTGTCAAAAACATTGTCAATGTTGAGTGTGAGGCTGTGAGGTCCTTTCTCATAACCGAGCATCAGGCTGGTCAGGAAATCGTAACCACCATAGATCTGGTCATTGGAGTTGTCGGTGTAATATTCACCCCAGGAGTTCGCTTGCAGTCTCGCCTTGTAGCCGGCTGGGTGGTTGAATTCGAGGCTCAGATTGAACTGATGCTTGGGTACATAAGGGATCTGGTTACCCGTCCGGTCAAACGGAGTCAGCACGCCAAACACCCGGATGTATTCGATGAAGTCTTCAAATTTGTAATCGCTGTATGCGTAGCCGGTGCCCAACCAGAAATAGTTGTTGAGTCGCATGCGACCGCTGAGCTCAAGCCCTTTTTTAAGGGTTTCACCGGCATTTTGAAATTCGGTGGAAAAGGGTGAGGCCAGTACCGAGACAATCTCATCCTGTACTGTCGTCTGGTAGAGCGAGAGGTCCATCGACCAATCTTTGGCTCGCCCTTTTAATCCGATCTCCATATTTCGTGCTTTGGCCGCATCCAGGCTTGGGTTACTTTGAAGTTCTGACTCGGATGGCACCTGGCCGGACTCTGCAATCATGCCGTAGACATTGAACACGTCGTTCACCGCATAGCTGATCCCCAGCTTGGGTGAGAACATGTTGAATGTGGTGTCGGTATTGGTGATGACCGGCACGCCATTGTCGACGTAAGTTCCTGTGCCCCAGTTGTAGCTGGAGTATTCGGTGTTCTGGATGTCAAAGTTGTTGCGATCATAGCGGAAGCCGACGTCGATCGTGGTGCGGTCGTTGGGTCGCAGGGTCTCCTGGAAGAAGATACCGTACAAGGTATTGGTGGCGTCCTCGATCTCCATCAGGTCACCAATGGCATCGGATGTGGTTTGGGGAAGGCCGTTTTGAATATCAAGATACTTGTACTTCTTGGAGCCTTCGGTGTCATCAATACGCGCAGTTACCCCGCCCACCAAGGTGCTGTCACCCCAGAGCTTATGGTTGTAGGCAAACTCCAGATCGGTACCGAATACACTGGTCCCGGGGTTGTCATTGATGGCGCCCGTTACCGGGTAGAAATGGTCCCAGGTATTGAAATAGACACGGGGCTTGAAGGTGAAGTCCCCAAACTCCTGCTCATAGCGGGAGTTGAAGAATCAGATGGCGGAGTAGCGGCCGCTGTTCTGCCATTTACTGCTGGTGTTGCGCTGTTCGCCGGTGCTTTTATACCGCGCAAATTCGGCTTCATTCATTTTTGCCGGGAGCTGCAAATCTGCCTGTGTGTAGCTCAGCTCAGTCTCCAGCGTGCCGCCGTTGTTCAGCATCAGGCCATGCTTGAAACTGACCTGCTGGGTATCGAATTTATTCCAGTCACGCCAGCCGTTATCTGCTTCACGGTGCGAAGCTGTCAGTGAAACGGCGTTGTCGTCGTTGAGGTCGCCACCAAGGCGGAAGTGAAGGTTTTTTTGCCCCTCTTCTCCAATTCCCACTTTGATCCGATGCTCATCATTGTCGAAAACTGATTTTGAGATAATCTGGATGGTGCCGCCTGCCGAGCCGCTGCCATAGAGAGAGCCTGGCCCCTTGGTGATCTCGATGCGCTCGATATCCTGGGTGTCGATGAAATCAAACCGGGAGAAGCTGTCCGGGTCGGTCATGGGTATGCCATCTCTGATAATCATAATCTCACGGACGCCGTAGTTGGCCTTCTGGCCAGCGCCGCGGATGATCAGGCGGGTGGAGTAGCTACTGCTTTTGGAATCAATCAGAACGCCGGGGATGCCTCTCATGGCATCCTTGATATTGAACATTTTTTCACTGTCGATGCGCTCTTCACCGATGACGACGATGGCGGCAGGCACCTCTTTTGTCGCACGCTCAATACGCGATGCTGTGACACTGATGGTATCTATATTGCTCTCTTCTGTGTCAGTCGCCCCGGCCTTCTCCTCGGCATAAACGGTGCTGCTGCCAAGGCCAAGAAGAAATACCCCTGTTGACACTGTGAGTCCTGAAAGCTGTTTTCCGATATTTTTTTTCATAGAGATACGGCCTTGTTGTCGGGTTGATAAATGAGTGACACTTCTGCCCTTTGTCGGGAAATTCAGTAGATCAGAAAATGCAGATATGGGACTTGTCGGCGTCAAGATGATACACAGTCCATCCTGTATAACAATTCTGATTAGTTAATAAATACCAACTAAAACAATATGTTATGCAATATCACACAGGAGCTGTGGGATATAGCTCAATTTATTCGGTATTTTCTCTTCACTCGCCATTACTGCGGAGCATCTAGTAAGACGGTCTAAGGAAATAAAGGAGTGGATCGGGTGGTCGAAATAACACCCGTATAGACCTGGTTGATTTGACCGGACATGATGGCATCTGGTATATATTCACGGCTTTTTTCAGCTTGGTGGCCGCTTGCTATTGCCGTCACGGAGTGCAGTTATTTCCGGATGTTGGGGTGATTGGGTTCAAAGTCCTATCCGGGTATGTTTACCGACAAGGTTAATTCAGTCGACATCAGCAGGTTTGACCATGAATAAATGGCTAGTTTCAGTTTCTATCGTTTTGGCTATGACTGCCGGTGCCGTACAGGCGGCTGGCGATGCAGCAGCGGGTAAGACCAAATCAGTTGTCTGTCTGGCTTGTCACGGTCCCGATGGTAACAGTCCCAACCCAACTTGGCCGAAACTGGCCGGGCAGCATCCCAGCTATATCAAGAAGCAGTTGGGTGATTTCAAGGCGGGTGCCCGCAAGGATAATCTGATGAGCCCAATGGCCCTGCCGTTGAGCGCTCAGGATGTCGAGGATCTGGCAGCTTATTTTTCTAGTCAGAAACGGGCTCCGGGTACCGCTGCAGCCGACAAGGTGGCAATGGGTGAGAAGATGTACCGCGCAGGTAATGCGGCTACCGGTGTTGCAGCCTGCATGGCTTGTCACGGCCCTACCGGTATCGGTAATCCCGGCGCACTCTTCCCGCGTATCAGTGGTCAGCATGCGACCTACCTGGAGAAGGCGTTGAAGGATTTTCGTTCCGGAACCCGCACCAACGATACCGGCAATATGATGCAAGGTGTAGTTGCGCGGATGACAGACACAGAGATCGCTGCAGTGGCCCAGTACGTACAGGGTCTGCGCTGATCTGACAGCTTTGGTGTGAAAGTCATTGTGGCAAAGGGTGGCCTGTGGGTCACCCTTTGTTCGTTATGGGGACTGTTCGACCTCATGGCGGACGATTGAACGGCGAACTTTGAACCCTTGCTGGCTTGACGGGTCGGATAGATTGCGGATGCTACTGTACTGAATTCGCTGATAAGACATAAAATTTCACGAATCTGTGGTTTCATATAGGCTAGGTAATAATATGAAGAAAAACATTTTTTCACTCTCTATGCTCCTTTTTTCCGTATTGGTAGTGGCATCCGCGCACTCGGCGGACCCCCACTTTGAGGAGGATTTGCACTACTTTTCGATCTTTCCTGAGCAGCCAGGCGCAGAGGGCGATCGTGTGCAGGTAGTGGAGTTTTTCTGGTACGCCTGCCCCCATTGCTACACTCTGGAGCCCCATCTGAATAAATGGCTGGAGAAGAAGCCGGAAAATATTGAGTTTATGCGGATTCCCGCCATGTTCAATCGTGCCAGTGTGATTATGCACGCCGAGACCTACTATGCGCTCAAGCTCATGGGAATTGCAGAGAAACTGCATGAGACCATCTTTTCTGCCATACATGATGATAAGAACCGGCTGAATACACAGTCTGAAATGGAGGAGTTTCTTGAGGAGAATGGGGTGGATATCGAAGCCTACCGCAAGGCGATGAAATCGTTCGCGGTTCAGGTGCAGGCGAAGAGAGCGGCGGTGCTTGCGGAACGTTTTGATGTGGGTGGGGTTCCTGCCATCGTTGTCGATGGAAAATTTCGTACGAGCGGCCTAGAAGGGAATACACTGATGCAGGTGACAGACTATCTGATTGATATGGTAGTCAGTGAAAAATCGGCAAAATAGTTAGGAGCTCGACGGGCTTCGAGACTTTCTGGCATGGGAAACGGGGAAACAATAGCGTGAGCGGAGACCTGCAGCATCGCCTGAAACTCTTGAGTTATAACATTCAGGCGGGCACCTACACTCGTCACTATCGGCAGTATGTGACCCAGAGCTGGAAGCAGCTGTTACCTCACCGTGAGCGCCTGCTCAATCTCAACCGGATTGCCACCCTGGTTCAGGAGTACGACGTGGTTGGACTGCAGGAGGTTGACTCCGGCAGTCTGCGGAGCGGTTTTGTGGACCAGACGGAGTATCTTGCACACCGTGCCAACTTCCCGCACTGGCATGAGCAGGTCAATCGCAGCCTGGGTAAACTGGCTCAGCACAGTAATGGCCTGCTCAGCCGGCCTCGTCCGACACGTATCACAGAACACAAGCTGCCGGGGCTTCCCGGGCGTGGGGTTATTCTCTGTAACTTTGGCGGTGAAGAGGGGTTGACCCTCTGTATTATGCACTTGGCACTTGGCACTTGGCCGCCGCGCCCGCCTCAGGCAGGTGGGGTTTGTCAGTGACCTGATCTACGATTTTCGTCACGTCGTGGTGATGGGGGACATGAATTGCGGTTGTGAATCTACCGAGTTGCGGTTGCTGACCGAGAGCGCCAATCTCCAAGAGCCGGTGTGTGATAAAAGCACCTTTCCCAGCTGGCGCCCGATGCGCAAGATTGACCATATATTGGTGTCTGAGTCGCTGAGGGTAGAGAATGCTCGCGTGGTGGATTACCTGCTTTCCGATCACCTACCTATCGGTATGGATATCATTCTCCCCAGTGGACTGAAACTGGCGGCATAGAATTCCGGATGGACTCGTCATTCCGGGCATAGCACAGATCCCGGAACTCCATGAAGAGGCCAAGGATTTTAAATTACATTCACCGATTGCAATAACAACCGATCTCCAGGCGTGCCACCGATTCAACGGCAGGCTTTCTCAGAGCTCTTTTCCTTCTCCTGCCACTATGATCGTCGGCTCCTGCACATAGAAGTAATTCCACTTCCCATCCGCCGTTTTCAAATGCTCCAACAGTTCTGGGAGCGGAACAGTCTCGCTGGGAAATATGCCTGGGATTAGCAAAAATGAGCGGCTGAGCTCTGCTTGCTGGTGCCATTTAATGCCGGAGTCTCTTTTTTGCAGGTGGCACAACTTAGCATAGCCATGCCGGATATCTGTTTTCCAGTACGAGCGATGCCTCCCAGTGGCCGACGCCTTTGCCGCAGCTTGGGCGGCGGGAGTGAGCAGGTATTACTGCCGTAGATTAGTCCGGGCTGATCAAGCGGCCCAATAAAGCGAATGTGGCAGTAGTCCAGATCATCCCCGTCTTTGGGTTTGGTGCGAATGAAGGTGAAGCAGCCGGGGAAGGTGATCGCCAACCAGATAGTTTCTTTCGTTTCCTGGAATTGTTTTACCAATTAAGACCATTTCTTCCAAATCTGGCGGGTGAAGGGCAAGATTTCCAGCCTGTAATTGCAAAATTCAGTGATAATACAGTGCTCTCTGTATGCCCGCCACACTGCGGATTTAATGCGGGCTTGTTCAAGGGATATGATTTCGAAGCACATTATTATGTGATAACATAACATTTTTCCCTTCCGGTCGAGCCATGATAAAACCATCGGTTACCTTTTTGTCACTATTATATCTCTCCTTTAATGCCTTTGCGGTGATGGCGGGAGAGAGTCGCCAGCTCACGGTCTTTGTCAGTGTGCTTCCGCAGAAATATATTGTTGAACAGATTGGCGGTGAGCATGTTCGGGTGCAGGTGATGGTTGGTCCCGGCCAGAGCCCGGCCACTTTTGAGCCCAGACCCCGGCAAATGGCACTGCTGGCCCGAGCGGATCTCTATTATCGGATTGGCGTTCCTTTTGAGGAGGCCTGGCTGGATCGCATCCTCGCTGCCAATCGTAAGATGTCGTTACTGGATGCCAGGGAGGGGGTTCTGCTGAGGGAGATGGAGCCGGCCGGCAGGTATCACCACGACTATGATCACACGCATCACCAGGGCGAACATAAGGACCCCCACATTTGGCTGAACCCTGCCATGGTCAGACTAATGGCGGCAAAACTAAAGGATCGGCTGATAGCACTGGATCCGGTGCATAGCGAAACTTACTTGGCTAACCAGGCCCGCCTGGATCGACTACTCATCCGTCTGGAGTCGGATGTGCGCGAACGGCTCGCCAGCCTAAAAAACCGCAAGTTTATGGTTTTTCACCCCTCTTGGGGTTATTTTGCCGATGCCTTCAAGTTGCGGCAGATACCCATTGAGAGCGAAGGCAAGGAGCCGGGTGCCATGACCCTTGGTCGGCTGATTGATCAGGCTAAAAATGAGGGTATCCAAGTGATCTTTGTCCAGCAGCAGTTCAGTCAGAGACAAGCCAAAGCGCTTGCCCAGGCCATTGACGGGCGGGTGGTCGCAATCGATTCGCTGGCGGAGGATTATCCGGCGAATCTGCGCCGGGTGGCGGATGCCATCGCAGGAGCGAATAGGCGTGGGTGAATCAGCGGTTATCAGCCTCAGGGATATTGTCTTCTCCTATGGTGGCCCCAAGGTGCTGGATGGCGTCAGCCTGGATGTGGAAGAGGCCGAATTCCTGGGTGTGGTCGGCCCCAATGCGGGTGGCAAGAGTACCCTGCTGAAGCTGATTCTCGATTTTTTGCAACCGCTTGAGGGTGAAGTCAGGGTGTTGGGTGGCAAACCCAGGGATACCCGTCATCAGATCGGCTATGTCCCTCAGTATCCGGTTTTTAACCGGGACTTTCCCATCAGTGTTGAGCAGACGGTTTTGATGGGGCGCCTTGGCCGATCATCCCTCTTTGGCGGTTACAGACGCAGTGACCGTGATATTGCCAGAAGGGCAATGACAGAGACTGAGATAGTCGATCTTGCCGGGCGGCAGCTCTGCACCCTCTCTGGTGGACAGTTGCAGCGGGTTCTTGTGGCCCGTGCCCTTGCCTGTGAGCCAAAGATTCTTATTTTGGATGAGCCCACGGCAAATATCGATATGCGGGTAGAGACGGATATTTTCGATCTGTTGAAACAGCTCAACGAGCGCATGACCATCATTGTGGTCTCCCATGATATCGGTTTTATCTCCGGCTACGTCGACCGAGTGGCCTGCCTTAACCGGACACTGATATGTCATCGCACCGCAGTGATAGATGGAGAGATGATCAATGAGCTGTATGGTTCCGATGTTCATATGGTGGAACATGCGCATATCTGAGAATATTCTGTGAATACGTTCATTGATGCACTGCTGCAATACTCCTTTCTTCAGCACGCGCTGATTGGCGGCCTGCTGGCCAGTATTGGCTGCGGCATTATTGGCAGTTATGTGGTGGTGAAACGCATCGGTTTCCTGGCCGGTGGTATCTCTCACAGTGTCCTTGGTGGCATAGGGGTGGCTTTTTTCTATGGTCTGAGCCCTCTGGGTGGTGCCCTGGTTGCTGCCGTAATGGCGGCATTGCTGATTGGCTGGGTCAGTATGAAGTGGAAAGAGCAGGAGGATACCCTGATCGGCGCACTCTGGGCTGTAGGTATGGCCATAGGCGTGATTTTTATCTCCCGGACCCCGGGCTATAACGTTAATCTCATGAGCTATCTGTTCGGCAATATTCTTATGGTGCCGGTAGATGATGCCTGGCTGATGGCGGGGATGGACTTGCTGATTCTGGGCACCGTCTCTCTTTTTTACCGGCAGTTTATTGCAGTCTCTTTTGATGAAGAGTTTGCCCGCTTGCGTGGTGTTCCTGTTACCTTCTTCTACCTTTTGCTGCTCTGCATGGTGGCGGTGACCGTGGTTCTGCTGATCCAGGTGGTTGGGCTGATTTTGGTGATTGCTCTGCTGACTCTGCCGGCAGCGATCGCTGCGCAGTATGTCCATAGTCTGGGCAAAATGATGGTTCTGGCGACACTACTGGGTATGCTTTTTACTGTTGCAGGCCTGGCTATCGCCTATGAGCCTGATCTGCCCGCTGGTGCGACGATTATCCTGGTGGCTGGCTTGAGTTATCTGATTTCTGTGTTTGTGTCTGCGGCCTGGAAGCGGCATCAGGCACGGCAGATGTTGCGTGTGTAACAGCATGATGAAGCGTGCTCCGGACAATATTGGCTGTAAATTGAGCTGTGCCGATGCTCTGGCGGTGGCGGAGCGGATCTGCCAGGAGCGCGGTGCACGGTTGACCTCCCAGCGACGCCAAGTGCTGGAGATCATTTTCAGCCATGAAAAACCTATGGGAGCATATGACGTTTTGGACCGTTTGAAACAGAACCTTCCCCAAGCCAAGCCGCCTACCGTCTATCGTGCGCTTGATTTTCTGCTTGCCCAGGGTCTGCTCCACCGGCTGGAATCATTGAATGCTTTTGTCGGCTGTATCCACCCCGACCATCTCCATGCTAGCCAGTTTTTGATTTGCCGGGAGTGTGGCTTGGTCGAAGAACTGGAGAGTAAGAGCGTTGATCGCACCTTGGACAAAGCATTAAAAGATTCCGGTTTTGAGGCGGATGCTCAAGTGATTGAGGTGACCGGCCGCTGTGCCCGCTGTACCGGTCAATGCCCATTATGAAAAAACTGATTCTCATGCTGGTCAAGGGATACAGTTACCTGATCAGCCCCCTCCTCGGCAATAATTGCCGCTACTATCCGACGTGTTCGGCTTATACCCAGGAGGCGATAGAGCGCCATGGTGTCCTGCGTGGGCTTTGGCTGGGCATCAAGCGGATATCCCGCTGCCACCCTTTCCACGAGGGTGGGGTTGATCCGGTGCCCGAGCCAAAGCATCGAGATAAGCACTGAGGTAAATGCTTAAGAGCGTCCACCCGGAAACGGCACTGGTTTTCCCTCAAAGGCACCAGCAATACGATTTCATACGCGTTTAATAATAATCAGCTAGAATTTTGCGATCTTGGTGCCTTGGAGAGAGTTGTCGTTTTTGGTCGGAGACAAAATTTGTAAATGATATCGGCATAACATCTGCTGGGACTTCTCAACGCGTACTAAGCTGCTTTTCCTGGCTATAATCATTCCATGATTGTATTTCTGCAAAATACGATGGCTCTGGACTCTGCTCCCTGGCTTCTCTTTGGCCCGCTGGCGGCAGGGCTGATAAAAGCGTGGCTCCCCATGGACTTGGTTGCCCGCTCCCTAGGGGGGGTAAGTCACGCGGTGCGAGTGGCTTGATAGGTGCCTCTCTGTTTCTGCAGCACGCTTCCTGCCGCTTTTTCCCTCAGGCGTGCCGGTGCTTCAAAGGCATCGACAACATCGTTTCTTATATCAACCCCCGAGACAGGGGTTGATTTAGTGGCCCTTTCCTGGGTTCTGCTCGGTCCGTTTCTTGCGCTGCTGAGAGACCCATTGCTGCAGGCCTGCTGATAGGTTTGACTGATAAAGACAAGAGTGCGCCGACAGAGATACAGGAGACGTTTATCAGTTGTGATTCTGGTAGCTGTTGTTCTGGTGAAAGTGTCGATAAATCAGCGTCTACAGTAAAACCGGGCTTCTGGGAACGAAATATAAAGGATCCGTTACGCAATGACGGATCTGCTGGATAATCTGGCATTTTGGCTGGCGGTGGGGATTCTTGCCGCCGGCCTGATCGTAATACTGGTCCCCCCAGGACATATTGGTAACCCGGGGCAGCTGCTTGCCCACAATGTTTTTGATGATGATATCCGTGTCGATGCACGTCTGTGCCACAGCCAGTATGCCCCTGGCGCATGCCACAGTAAAGGTGGACGTCCACCTTACGATGCGGTACTGATGTTCAAGGTGTTGGTCCTACAGCATTTGTTCAATCTGTCCGGTGATCAAACAGAGTTCCAAATACAGGATCGCTATAGCTTTTGTCGTTTTCTTGGGCTGAGCCCGGAGGCTAAGGTACCCGATGCTAAAACAGTTTGGGTATATCGTAAGCGCCTGAGAGAACGGGGCCTTGTTGATAAACTCTTTTCAGAATTGTTGATCCAGATTGATGCAGCAGGCTTCAGTGCTCGCAAGGGACAGATTGTAGATGCCGCTATCGCTCCAGTACCCAGGCAACGCAATATGCGAGAGGAAAATAGGCAAATCAAAGATGGGGGCAGCCCTGAGGCATGGGGTGATAACAAACGCCACCAGAAGAATGTTGAAGCCCTCTAGACCATGAAGCATGGCAAAAACCACTATAGGTACAAAAGCCACACCCTGGCAATTCAGGCTGCATCGAAAAAGTGGACAATGCCGATCCGGCATTGAAAACCAGCACTGAATAGGTTTATCATCGAGTCCGGAGAACGCTGAGCGGAATATATTTAACCCTGGCAGTTACACAGAAAACTTTACAGGCTCTGAAATGAAAAAGCAGATCATCTCCTCTCCACGCTTTCTTACCTTCTCCCTGATGGCAATCATGGTGCTGGGGCAACTCTACCTGCTCTCTCACCAGATAAAACATACCCTTGAGTCAGATGATCATGCATGCTCGATATGCGAACTTGCTGACCATCAATTAGATAGTCTTATCGTTTTATTGCCTGTTGTCCCGACGATAGCTTTAAGCGACAGACCTCAGGCGACAGATAACTACTCATACAGCGACAGATACCACGCTCACTACCTGTCGCGTGCCCCCCCTGCATCTATCTGCATCTAAACACCTGCCCTGCTAAATAACTGATACGGAGCCCCCACTGTGGTTAATTCAACCAGGGGGTCTTCGGTGTGCTGTTTGGAGAAAGTTAATGAATAGAAAAAACACTGCCACCCATGTGGCATTGATGCTGTTGTTGGCTGTTTTTACCACTACGCCTGCCTATGCCAACGATCCTGAACACCGGAAGCATGATTCGCATGAACACGGAGTGGCACAGTTGAATATTGCCTGGGAAGGCAACACTCTGCATCTGGAATTGGAGAGCCCGGCAATGAATATTATCGGCTTTGAGCACATGCCCGGAAACAGTGAACAGCGTGCCGCTGTCGAGCATGCAGTTGCTGAACTTGAAAAAGGGAGTGCGTTGTTTACCTTTTCGGCTGATGCAAGTTGCCGATTAGTAGAGGCGAGGGTCGAGAGTGCCCTCATGGATAAAGGGCACCAGGAGCATGAAGCGGGTGATGCGGATAGCCATGCTGACTTTGATGTCAGCTATCGGTTTATCTGTGGTCAGCCTGATCTGTTGGACAGATTAGCGGTAGGGCTATTCCGGCTTTTCCCCGGGGACTGAAGAGCTGGAAGTGCAGTTGATCTCGGATAGAGGTCAAAAACACGCTCATATGACACCATCCAATCCCGATCTCGAATTCTAGCAAGGCACTTCACAGAGGCGCCTATTCAGTTCTGTCAGGCATCTCGGTTGGAGTGAATTCAGACCAATGAATCATGCAGAAGCCATTATAGATCTCCAAGATCTTGAATTTTCCTGGCAAAGAGGCGGGCCGTTTGTTCTCGATATTGAATCCTTTCGGGTGAAACAGGGTGAGAGATTCTTCATCAAGGGTGCCAGCGGCAGTGGCAAGAGTACTCTGCTCAATCTTCTGGGCGGCGTGATGAGGCCACAACGTGGCGAAATCAACGTGCTGGGAAAAACCATTAACACACTGAGCGGTTCACAGCGCGATATCTTCCGGGCCGACCACATCGGCTTTATTTTTCAGATGTTTAATCTAATCCCCTACCTATCGGTCATGGAGAATGTGATCCTGCCATTACATTTTTCAAAGCGTCGTTACCATCGGATCGCGGAATGCGGGGCGCCTCGGCAGGAGGCGCCGCGTCTGCTTGCCCATCTGGATCTGGATGAGCATGGCTGCAGCACAGAACAGTTGCCGAACTCAGTGTCGGCCAGCAACAGAGGGTGGCTGCTGCCCGCGCTTTGATCGGGTCTCCGGAGATCGTGATTGCCGACGAGCCCACCTCGTCATTGGATTCTGATCGCCGGGAGGCATTTATCCGGCTGTTGATTAATGAGTGTGAGGCGGCGGGCAGCACACTCCTGTTTGTCAGTCATGACTCCAATCTAGAGGGCTCTTTTGATCGCACTGTTGCACTTGACCAGATTAATGCAACGACTCCCTCCAGTAGCATCAAGACGATCGGAGAGTAGCGATATGTTTATTATCAAACTGGCATTCAAAAGTATACTTAATCGCAAATTTACCGTTGTGCTGACTGTTATCTCCATCGCACTCAGTGTGGCGCTGCTATTGGGGATCGAACGACTGCGTACTGAGACTCGTGCAAGTTTTACCAATACTATTTCAGGGACTGATTTGGTGGTAGGTGCTCGCAGCGGTTCCATTCAGCTATTGCTCTATTCGGTCTTCCGTATTGGTAATGCGACCAATAACACATCCTGGGAGAGCTATCAGGATATCTCCGGTCATCCAAAAGTGGCATGGAGCATTCCTATCTCACTGGGCGACTCACATCGTGGTTTTCGCGTCATGGGAACCACGCCCGATTATTTCAAACACTACCGCTATGCCCGTGCCCATAAGCTGAATTTCACTGTTGGTGAGCCCTTTGCCAACGTCTATGATGCGGTATTGGGGGCTGATGTTGCTGAAAAACTTGGCTATGTCATTGGCGAACAGATTATTGTTGCCCACGGTGCCGGAAAAGTGAATCTCTTTAAGCACGACAACAAACCGTTCAACGTGGTGGGCATTCTCGCCAGAACCGGTACTCCTCTCGACCGTACGGTTCATGTCTCTCTGTCGGGCATTGAGGCGATTCATATTGACTGGAAGGGGGGCAACCGCCCCATGCCGGGGATGCAGATTGGTGCCAGACAGGCCGAACAGCTCGACCTTACACCCAAGAGCATCACAGCAATGCTGGTTGGACTGAACTCAAAGCTCAGCACCTTTAAGCTGCAACGATATATTAATGAGTATCAACAGGAGTCACTGTTGGCGATTCTGCCCGGTGTTGCTTTGCAAGAGTTGTGGGAGATGATCGGCGTGGCGGAGAAGGCGCTACTCGCTATCTCTCTGTTGGTGGTCGTCGTTGGGTTTATCAGCATGATGACGGTCATTATCACAAGCCTGAATGAACGTCGGCGGGAGATGGCGATTTTGCGTTCGGTGGGTGCGCGGCCGGCGCACATCTTTGTGCTCATCATGGAAGAGTCTTTCACCCTCACTCTGATGGGCACACTACTTGGCTTGGTGTTGCTCTACCTACTGCTGTTTATTGCACAACCGATTATTGAGAGTCGCTTCGGAATCTTTATCGATATCGGTTGGCCAGCCAGCTATGAGCTTTATATGCTCGGTGCTGTGCTGCTTTCAGGGCTGCTCGTTAGTCTTATTCCCGGTTATCGTGCCTATCGCTATTCATTGGCCGATGGCATGACGATTCGCGTATAGGGGAGAGTTGATGTTATTTAGAACGTTCTATTTTTTCAGTTTGCTGGTGAGTCTCCTGCTTCTCTCCGGCTGCGACCAGGAATCACCCTCTGAAAAAGGTCGGGTTATGCAACCCGATAGTGCAATGCTGAATCAAGCGAAAAATACCGAGGTGAGCAGAGTGTCTGAAGAGGTGAAAAATCCCATAGCATCTTCCTCTGAAGTGATGGAAATCGATTGGGATGCACTGATTCCGGATAGCTATCGTCCGGACACAGATCTGCTTGAGCAATATAACAATGGCGAAATTGAAGAGACGGACCCGCGTATCATTGCACTCGATAAACAGATGCAAGAGCTGTTTGATCTGGCCCCGTTAATAGTGAGCTTGCTGGCCGGATGGTGAAACTGCCCGGCTTCGTCATACCGATTGAGCATGAGGGGGATAAGATCTCGGAATTTTTACTGGTTCCCTATCATGGAGCCTGTATTCATGTGCCCGCGCCACCCGCAAACCAGATCGTATATGTGCGTGTTCCGGGCGGTACCACTGCGGCAAACAGGGTCTATGACACGGTATGGGTAACCGGCAGATTAACGATAGAGCAGATAGATAACGATGTTGCAAAGTCAGGTTATGTCATGAATGCAGCAGAGGTCGAGCCGCTTGAGTAGTCTCATGTTATCCGTGAGCAGCACAGTTGTTAGCTATCATCTAAGGAGCCCCTGATTAGTTCTGGATCGGATGGATGACGAGTTGAAATCTTCTAGATCAAGGCGTAAATTGCCGGTAATGGCTGGCTATTGCCAAAATTTTCAACGCAGAGTCTGGATATTTCGGCCGTCAGATACCGATTTATGAATTGATCAGAGTCTCTCTAAGCTTTACTGCTTATGTAATTGTGTCGTGCCATAAAGCAGGGAAACATACCCTTCAGTTGCTTCAATAGATCGCTGTCGTGAAAAAACATGAAAGCTTCCATACGTCCGAAGCGATAGTCACCCTCAACCGGTCGGCATGCTTGGAGCGTATAGCGATTAACGCCGGCATCGACTAACTGCTCTGCTAGATCAATCAGAATTCTCCTGTTAAGAAGATCTGGGTCGGCAGTGGTACGTACTTCGTAATCGATACCACTCTTCAGCAACAATGCTAGGCTTTCCCTCGCCTTGGTGCCGCTTCCGGGGATCCCTGTTAGATGTGGATAGAGCTCGAACACTGTCTTGATATCAAGGCCGACCCAGTCCAGGTGGGGCAGGAGTTTCTCCAGTCTCTCAGGATGGGTCCCTGCGGTATGAAGGGCAACTTTAAACCCCATTGATTTGATGCTTTCTATGGCGTCCATGAGTCCCGATTGAAAGAGTGGCTCACCGCCGCTGAATGCCACACCATCAAGAAGTCCTCGTCTGGGCTAGAGAAATGCCTGTAACATCCGCCATTGGTCGCTTCTTTTATTGACTGGCAGCAGGTGCTGGTTGTGGCAATAGGGGCTAGCGCCATGCGCATACCCCTGACAAAATACCACTGCTGCCTGATGGCCGGGAAAATCGATGGTGGTAAGCGGTGTCAGGCCACCGATGCTGAGTCGCATAAGGCTGTTTGCTCAATTAGGGTGGCCGGGTGCTCGGCAAAGTGGCGGCGCTCTGAATGTTCACTCTGTTTGCCGGGATTGAACGAAGTGACCGGGCGGTGGTAACCCATGACCCGGGTCCAGACTTCGCAGCGTTGGCGCTCATCTTCACGCAGAGAGAGTGTAATGTTATCGTTGTTTGACATGCTATTTTTCCTCTTTAAGGTTTTGGGTGGTGATCAGACTGCGTTCTGGCGACTGCGCTTTGCAGCCAGCCGTTCTTCGTCGCAGTAGTGACAGAATTGGTGCTCGCCGTTCAGATAGCCGTGCTGCGGACAGATTGAGAATGTCGGCGTTATGGTGATGTAGGG
The DNA here is from genome assembly GCF_022530855.2 of Candidatus Vondammii sp. HM_W22. Lineage (GTDB taxonomy): Bacteria > Pseudomonadota > Gammaproteobacteria > Chromatiales > Chromatiaceae > Vondammii. Next base: position 965,595 of record NZ_CP099567.1, read on the forward strand.
GAGATGAAAACGTTCCAGCACCAGCCGAACCAGTGTGCTGCATGCTCGTGAGTCGGAGATCCGTTCGTTCATGTAGAGATGCAGTACGGTTCCCCCCGTGTATTGTGCCTGTAGTTCGTCCTGTAGTAACAGGGCCTCGAAGGGATCGTTGGTCAAACCGACTGGTAGCTGTGAGGAGTTGGTGTAGTAGGGGGCATCCGCACTGCCGGCCTGCAGGATATCGGTAAAACGCTTGCGATCCTCTTTGGCGAAGCGGTAGGTGGTTCCTTCCGCCGGGGTGGCCTCCAGGTTATACATGTGGCCGGTCTCATCCTGAAAGGTGACTAACCGTTCTCTGACGCGCCGAAGCAGGCGCAGTGCAAACTCCCGTCCCCATTCATCACTGATGTCATGCACCCCATCGCTGAAATTGCGGATCATTTCGTTAAGTCCATTAACGCCAATGGTAGAAAAATGGTTTCGTAGGATACCCAGATAGCGTTTGGTGTAGGGAAACAGCCCTCCATCCATGTAACGCTGGATCACCTTGCGTTTGATCTCCAGGCTGTTTCTACCCAGTTCCATCAGCCTGTCAAGATGCTGAATCAAGGCCGTTTCATCACCCTTGTAAAGATAACCAAGGCGGGCCAGTTGATGGTGACGACACCGATAGAGCCTGCCTGTTCAGCTGAGCCGAACAGACCATTGCCCCGTTTCAGCAGTTCCCTCAAGTCCAGTTGTAGGCGGCAGCACATGGAACGAACCTGCCTAGGCTCCATGTCGGAGTTGATGAAGTTCTGGAAATAGGGGAGCCCGTACTTGGCGGTTATCTCGAACAACCGTTCAGCATTCTCACTCTCCCAGGGGAAGTCTCTGGTGATGTTGTAGGTGGGGATCTGAAAGGTGAATACCCGCCCCTTGGCATCGCCTACCGTCATTACCTCGATATAGGTACGGTTGAGCATATCCATCTCTGCCTGTAGTTCACCGCAGGTGAAGGGCATCTCTTTACCACCGATGATTGGCACCTGCCGATACAGATCCTCGGGGCAGATCCAGTCAAAAGTAAGGTTGGTAAAGGGGGTCTGGGAGCCCCAGCGTGAGGGTACGTTGAGGCTATAGATGAATTCCTGGATTCCCTGGCGCACCGTATCGTAATTCAGTCTCTCATTCTGCAGGGCACCAAGGAAATTGACCATTTGCCCCAGGGCACTGGAAAATCGTTTGGGTGGAGCTGCCTAGACCTTGCCCGGCACGCCATTGAGGCCCTCTGTCAACAAAATGCGTAGCGACCAACCGGCGCAGTAACCGGCTAGCATATCGAGATCGTGGATATGGAGATCTCCTTCGCGGTGGGCCCAGCCCCACCTCTGTGGGGTAGACATGGTTCAGCCAATAGTTAGCGGTGACTTTGCCAGCGGTGTTGAGGATGAGCCCGCCCAACGAATAGCCCTGGTTGGCATTGACCCGCCAGTCGAGACGCTCCAGATATTCGTTCATAGAGGACTCGACATCGACCAGCGAGCTGCTGTCACGACGCAGCTTTCCGTGTTGCTCGCGATAGACTGATGTAGCACGTGCAGTACGGTGGTGGTTGGAGGTGATCAGAACCTGCTCGACTACATCCTGAATCTGTTCTATCTCCGGTGTACTGACCGCATAGCGGTGGCGCAGCACTTTTAGCACCTGGGCGGCCAGTAGCTGCGCTTCCTCTTCGGTAAATTCGTCACTGGCGAGACCGGCATGCTTGATCGCCGAGACAATCTTTTCGGCGTCGAAGTGGGCCTGAAGGCCATCCCGTTTAATGACCGAGAGTGGTAATTTCGCTGCCGGTAGCAGTTGATGTTTCTGTAAGCATGGTTCCTCCATTCACTTTTCTCTACTAATCAAGAGTCGGGAGATCGCGTAAAGAGAGGGGAGAATAAGAGAGATATTCGATTTACTAGGCGGTATTATTCTCCACCCTTCAGCTTTGACGCGAGGCCCGGGTAGTAGAATCCATAACAAGACTCCAGCTCTGACAGGTATTCGGACTTAGGGGGATGAATCGATGGGTGATATATCTAAAGCCACGGCTTCTTCCAGTTGATCATTTTCATTTTTCTGTCCGCTAATGAGTCAGGTAATTAATCTACATCCAGAAAAGGCAGCTGGGTGTGATTGAGGGCTTGCACTGTTTCTTTGCAAGAATTAAAGAGCGCCATTTCCGGGCAGTATAGGCCAAGAGCAGATAGGATGGCTGAGGGTGTTTATATCCTTGAAATTGATAATTCTCAATGAGAATATCGTTCCTGTAGGTAATAAATACAGACCTGTATCCAGCCACTTTTGTTGGTTGGGCTTTGGCATTAAGATAACCAGAGGGACGTGTTATGGATGAAAGTGCAGCAGGTGGGCGGACTCTTGGATTGGCGCTGCTATTTATGGTGGCTGGTATTCTGCTTTGGATTTTTATAACCGGCTAGACAAAACTAAAGTGGGGCAGAGCCCCGCTTTTAATGTTGTTGGAATGGTTTATCCCGTTTCCGGGCTTCTCTTACTGGGCAGTGGCGTCGATTTCGACCTCTTTCCCGTTGCGAAAGCCCAGTTTGTAGCCCAGGGATCATGGTGGAAATGGGCGTTACTGTAGTCATAGATGGCGAAACCAAGGTTGTAAATTTTATCTTTGGCCATGCTCAGGTCGCCAAGTTTTTCTGACTGCAGCTTGCGTTTCATTACCAGACTCCAGGTGCCATCAGTCAGTTCGGCGTTAAGCTCAGCGTCCTGCCAGCCGCTCATGGTTCGCTGTTCCAGGATGTGGTTATCTTCGATCTCACCCTCTGGACCAATGGGCTTTCTACCCGCGCCCTTCGGATTTGGGTAATAGAGTGCTTGACCTCGCCAAGCTCCCTCCAGGGGATGATTTGCTCCATCTCGTCCAGAAAATGCTCTCCTTGCGGGTCTTTTTTCGGTATTTTTCAAAACCCCTGACTTCCAAGCTTTGCTGTATCATCGTTTTCCTGGAAATGGTGGCCTATAGATCAGTGGTATACGATTTCTTTAATTAATCAGGAGATGCCCTAAAAGGTTTAAGGAAGCAGATCCTCAATCACCGCGCGTTCTTCACGGAGCTCTTTTTCAGACGTCTTTAGCCGTGACTGGCTAAGCTCATCCAGCTCCAGCCTCTGAACAATTTCATACTCACCGTTTTTGCACGTAACAGGGAAGGAGAAAACAATCCCCTCTTCTATGCTGTAGCTTCCATCGGATGGAACTGACATGCTGACCCAGTTACCCTCCGCAGTCCCCTGCACCCAGTCGTGTACGTGATCGACTACCGCATCTGCAGCCGATGCAGCGGAAGAGAGTCCTCGTGCCTGAATGATCTCCGCACCTCTGCGCTGAATTCTGGGAATAAGATGGTCAATTGCCCAATCCCTGCTGACGAGATCCAATGCAGGCGTCCCATTGACCAAGCAGTTGCTGATATCTGGGTATTGGGTCATTGAGTGGTTGCCCCAGATGATCATCCGGTTGATATCAGCCACCAGCGAATTGCATTTATTAGCCAGTTGGCCCAGTGCGCGATTGTGATCCAGGCGCGTCATTGCAGTAAACTGGCTTGGCTTGAGATCGGGTGCATTGGATGCTGCAATCAATGCATTGGTATTCGCGGGGTTGCCAACTACCAGCACCCGTACATCCTTCGAGGAAAAATCGTTTATCGCCCGACCCTGTGCCGAGAATATCTTGGCGTTTTTGGTTATCAGATCATTTCGCTCCATACCTTTGCTGCGCGGTTTGGAACCAATAAGCAGTGCATAGTCGGTCTCGCGAAAACCGATAGCCGGATCATCGGTAAGCACAACATCATGCAGCAATGGGAGAGCGCAATCCTCCAATTCCATGCCGACACCATTTAGGGATGACATGGCTTGGGGAATTTCCAGTAGTCGGAGAATGACAGGCTGATCCGGACCGAACATCTCTCCAGAGGCAACCCGAAATGCTAAAGCATAGCCTATGTGTCCTGCGGCGCCGGTGATAGTAACTTTTACGGGGGATTTCATCTTTAAGCCTGATCCTGTTATAAGGTAATTGAATACTTGGACAAGTATAGATGTTTAGGGACTTTTAGACAGGATAACTTTCAGTTTTCTACTGCTTCATATCACCTTCAAGGAATACCCGACAGCTAAAATGGGGAATCGGAGTGATCTCAGGCTTGAATATGGCTGCTGGACACGGATTTTGCTATTCACGGGGCAAAACGAGCCGCGGAGCCTCTACTCAGATTCATAATTAAACGTGATCTCTTCGCCCGCTTTTATCCCGATCCGTGCGTACAGATCAAAACTATCAAACTCTGCATTACCGAATTTTTCATGATTTAAATAGCGTAATAGATTCCGTCCACTACGCCCGACAGCCTTATCTTCTTCTCCCTGATCATAAACCCAGAGAACATAAATGCCATTTCGCTTGGCATCCGGCCCATGATAGGTACCGATATACTTACCTTTTTTGATATGACACTTGGCAAACAGACCTGTGCCATGAATAGTTGAAGGTCCGGAATAGAGGGTATCTTTAAGTTCACTATTTTTAGTTTTTCTTGGGAATGCCATTAAAAATTACCTCTTTTTCGTTATGGGTAAACCCTGAAATGCCAGATGAGAATCGGCGCCATCCACTTCACCCCAACCGATCTGATGACGTTGAATCTGTGTATTCTCTGAAGCCTGAAGCAGTCCCGGCATTGTTTTGAAGTCCCACTGCATGCCCTTCCACATCACAATCAGGTTTTCAAAAACAGGAAGAAGCTCCGTTCCTTCCCGCTCTGCACTCAAACTGAATACTTCGCCGTGAGGTAGTATCCGCTGACATTCCGCAAACAGAAATTCGTGTATTTTTTCATCGGGAACATCCTCTTTTTTCAACAATTCATCCAGAGTCGGTAAGGTTGTTGGTATCTGAAGACAACTGGAGTAGATTCCCTGCAATTCAGGTAGAAAAATAGTGCGTCCGCGAACATCCGTGGAAAACTCAAATCCAAGTTCCTGTTCAAGTTTGATCAAGTGTGAGTTAACCTGCCAACCCTTGGCTCCATAGTAGCGAGGCAGTTGTTCAAATATTGCCTCAAAAGAGTCTACCGCCTTATAGACTTCATCCTTTATCCAGGCTTCATCACGGAAGGCAACCTCTTCTTTCCAGTTGAATGGGGAAAAAGCAGTAATACCCACTTCATGACCGGCCTCTGCCACAGCACGAAGATTGCCCCGGGCTTTCTCACCAATAATCTGTGCCGGCAGATGCTGAATCAGGCCAGAAGGTATAATATCGTTTAGACGGTGGTTCGAGTGATCAGCACCAAGAGAAAAGAGAAAACAACCTTTGATCTTATACTGCTGATCCAGCAAATCAAGCAGTGCAGGCAGACCACGCAAAGCACTCGCCAATGTGCTTACTTCAATTCTGAAAGCAACCCTCAATCTTTAGCGCCCCAACGATAGATGTGAAAATTTTGTGAGTAGAAAGTAAACGATAATGGTTACTCACTTCGAATCGTTATTTAGTCGTCCCCGAAGTATCAGGCTGAGGATCTGGTTCTCCGCCCATTAACTGGAATAATCATTCGATTCCCCGCTAACATTATCCAAGCACAATAAAACAACAAGCCAACAACTTGGCTAAATTGTATCCTGCTGCCGCCAAAACCACATTAGCTTCAGGGAACCTCTAAAAACCCGACAAGGGCGAATGCTACTTACTTAAGTTTTTTGGGTTGGCCATTTTTCCGAATATTCTCTCGTGCAATAGCCCTTGGTTTGGTAAGTAGCGGGAATTATCTGGGTCTTCGTTTTATAGCTCGCGGCTCCATACGTCCCGGTTGTTTTCCAACCTGCTGCTGTGCAATGAGGATAAAAAGGCCATCAATTTTATCGATGTCGTAACGACCGCTTTTTTGCCACATAATCCATAGCTGCAAAGTATGCTTGAAGCTAAGTTGTCGAGGAATGATGTCAGCCAGTAATGCCGCCTGAGCCATCAGTAAACGGATCAAGTTGTAAGCCAAAAGATAGACCCACAGCTCTTTTTTTGCCATTTCCGGTGTGCGACAACTTAATGTTTCCATTCCCAGAGTGGTCTTGATGTTGCGTATATCTAACTCTACCTGCCAACGGTTCCGATAGAGTGCCTTCAGGGCGGCTTTGCTCGTACTTTTTGAGCAAAGTAGTGTTGTCACCAGGATCTTACCGCCAGCACGCAACTCCCGCACTTTCAATCTATCGGGGGTTTGATCATACTCTGCCTGACTCATCCAGGCGGGTTTGACTTTTGGCTTGTCTATTTCGATAAGATGATCTCGCGGGCCCAGACGCTCTCCTTGGCGAAAATCCGTGCTACGCCGCCGTGAACCATATTGCTCGAAAACGCCATCCACTCCTTTGGCCTGAAGAGCACACAACAGAAAATAGGTGGCATAAAAAGCATCCACCAGAAGGAGATCACCAGCGTCCAAGGTACCAAGTATGGTTCTAAGCAATGACTGCTCATCGCTTCCTTTTCCGCGACAAGGTCCCAATGCTGCATCAAGTACAGCACCGCTGGCGAGGCAGACGATACCAACCACCCGGCAAAGAGGGAAACCCAATCCGGGTTGTTGGCTACGGGGTTGAGGATAGACAGTCTGGTTCTCTTCTGTATCGGGCAACGTAACGATAGCGCCATCCACCAGTCTGACCGGTCGTCCCCGCCAGTGCCAGGAATCCGGGGGTGTGCTCAGTCATCATACGCCTCGTGTAACGGGCTAGCGTAGAGACCATGTCCAATGGCAGCCGTTTCCGTGCGCGACAGTATGCTCCCGTATGCGTACTACAGATTGGCAGCTCACCCATCAATCGTTTGACTGCAGCAGCATCAACTATGTTCTGGCAAGAACGATCAGCACTCATTGCTTGAGCCAGAAACATCGATAGCGTCTCTGTTGGCGGAAACAGCCTTTCCCGATGTTCCGGTAGCAATGATTCGACTTGATTGAGAAACTCTGGGCCGGTTAGCAGATTAAAGAAAGCATAGGAATCACTGGCTGTAGCGTAGGTTGTGATACCTTTTTGTTGATGTATGCAGGCGCGTTGATCAGGATGCATTAAGGCTGCTTTCCTGATTGATGGTTGTTGGTTTGGTGATTAGCATCTTATCATCTGAACCAGCCTTTTTTTATTCGTTATATCAGCAGGTTATTGCTTACAGTAAGTAGCATTCCCGACAAGGGCCAATAGTCTCTAGCAAGCCTAGAGAGCTCGGTATCTTCACGCTCATTTTTCTGGCAACATCCATATCCATACCTTGCTTCATCCGGCCAGCCACACCAATCGACGCATGTTGTACACCAAATTCGTCATACCCATCTTCTGCCGACTCTGACTTGCCCGATGCTACGCACCAATCGATTGGCCTGCTGGGCAAACATATGCTCAACTCGAGCCCGAACTCTTGATCGTTTTCGGTCTGCCTCTTGCTCCCGTTCATTCAGGGGGCGTTTGCGTGTCGACTTACGATGAATCTGACTGCGGTAATTTGCATCTGGTAAAGCAGATCCCCGCTCTGCACTGCGGTAATCGGAATTGATCTTTCCCATTAAAAGTTAACACTTGCTAATGCCTGTCTTTCAAAATCTACTGTGACCTTTCCCCCATCTTAATACCAAGACTTGGATGAGATAATTCATTCTAAGCGGCCCTATTCACAAAGGCCACAGGTGACAAATACTTTAATGCGCTATGAGGCCGCACGTGATTGTAGTGCTCTCGCCATTGATCAATTTCATGTCTAGCGTCATCAATGGACCTGAACCAATGCTGATTTAAGCATTCATTTCTGAATTTACCGTTTAAGCTTTCTACAAACTCATTCTGAGTAGGCTTACCTGGCTGAATAAAACCTAGCTTAACGCCACTTTCTTTTTGCCAGTAGAACATCGCCTTGCTAGTAAACTCAGTACCATTGTCGCAGATTATTTGATCCAGAGCGCTCCTTAGCTCAATTAGCTGAGTTAAAAAACGAGCGACCTGGTGACCATTGATCGAGAAGTCAGAGAGCTGGCCAATAACTTCTCTTGAGTAATCATCAATCACATTAAATACTCGAAAGCGGCGACCATTAGCCAACTGATCACTGACAAAATCCATTGACCAGCGTATATTTTTACCAATGGGCATAATCGTTGGCATTCTTGGTCGTATTATCTTCTTGCGTTTTTTAGTCCTCACTTGAAGACCTTCTTCGTTATAGACTCGGTAGGTCCGCTTCTTGTTTTTCACAAGCCCCTCTCCTCTCAGGAGGCCATGTAAAAACAAATAACCATAACTCGGATGCTTTTTTGCCAGCTCAAGTAACCACCGTTTGCGTGGAGGCTCGTCTTTTCCCCATTGAGTAACGTACCGAAAAGCGGTTCTACTTAAGCCTACTAATTGGCAAGCTCTACGCTCACTTAATTTGAACCGCGACTTAAGGTAGCTCACGATTTGTTTTCTATCAGCAGGCTTTACCACTTTTTTGAGAGCACATCCTTCATCGCCTCAGCTTCAAGCATTTTCTCGGCAAGTAACTTCTTAAGCTTGTTGTTTTCGCTTTCAAGCTCTTTGAGCCGTTTGGCTTCTGAGACATCCATCCCGGCGTACTTGCTTCGCCAATTATAAAAGCACCCGGTTGAAATGCCGAACTGACGACAAATGTCATCAACTTTTACCCTTGACTCATGCTGCTTGATGGCACCAATAATTTACTCTTCTCTGTAACGCTTCTTCTTCATCTTGAGATCTCCTAATACACAGACTAATTGGAAATCTCATCCTTGTCATGGCTCTATTTCTGGGGGAAAGGTCAATAAATCCATGATGGTTGGAAAGTACATAAAGTCATCATCAATCTTTATATTAGGTGAAATATGCAACCCATACTTCATGGGGCAAACTCAGACTATCATAGCTTTCTTGATCACTAAACCGGGCTTCCATTGTCTTGGCTTATACCTTCTGTCCATTTTAGCTCTGATACCATTTTCTCGTATTAGTCTCGCCACTGTATTCTCACAGCAGCCGATGCCACAATTGTTCAACGCTACTACCATTCCCGGACTTCCATGGGTTTCCTTAACCTCACGGTGGATCTTTTTTATCTCCCTATGTATGCAGGCGTTTTCTATATCTCTATTACTTACGGTCCCATTTCGCCATTTTGTAGTATCCAGCACGGCTCACCCCCAAATAACGGCATAGGCTGGCAATGGAAAACTGACCTAGTAGTCCATCTACTATTTTGAAGGATTTTTTTGACTTCGCCATATCTCTTGAACTTTTTTAAGACCGCATTCTCTATGCGAAGACGCTCATTTTCCTTCTGTAACTGACTAAGCTTTTCCTCAAACTCAAGGTCCGTATCAAAATCCTTCTCTTCTAGTATTTTATTTAGCAATCCTGCATGATTCCTCCTCATCCGACACCTCGTCTAGTAATGAAGGTGCCAACTTTTCTTGGAGAGGCTCAGAATCGGCCCAGATACTGCCATTGGTGTTGTTCTCATCCAGCAGTTACTCGAAGACCTGGCTACCATGAACTTCAGCTGATGTTACGGCATACTTGCGAATGACCTTGTGCTTCCGGTCTACGCTGATGCGGTTTTTGTACCCACAGTGGGTTTTGCCATGCTTCATGGTCCAACGGGCTTCAATATCCTTCTGGCGGCGTTTGTTATCACTCCATGTTTCAAGGCTGCCCCCGGCTTTGATCTGCCTATTTTCCTCTCGCGTATTGCGTTGCCTGGGTATTGGAACGATAGCGGAATCCACAATCTGTCCCTTGCGAGCACTGAAGCCTGCGGCATCAATCTAGATCAACAGCTCTGAAAAGAATTTATCGACAAGATCCCGTTCTTTCAGGCGCTCACGCCGGGCTCAGTCCAAGAAAATGACAAAAGCTGTAGCGATCCCATATTTGGAACTCTGTTTGATCATCATTCAGATTGAACAAATGCTGTAGGACCAACACCTTGAACATCGGCACCGCATCGTAAGACGGACGCCCACCTTTACTGGGATCACTGTTTTTATAAACTGAGCCCAACAATACCCGAAAAGCCTCCCAGTCTACGGTCCTTTCCTGTTTTGGCAGCGGGTCTCCCAGTCGCTCAAGTCAGTCTTGATGATCAAAAATTCGGTTGCATAATTTTTATCAATGGTTGGTTAAGTTGGTTACTATGTATCGCTGATTTGCGAGATTTTTCAGAGACTCTCTTAATTGTCGATTACGACAGGCTTTCTTCCGGGTAAAGCTTTTGGCCTTTGGTGCATGCTCAGTCAGTTTATCTTTCTGTCCTGCATAGGCAGAATCTCCCCATACGCGTGTTTCGTTTCCATGCAACAGGTATTCCAATACCTGCGATTCATGAATATTGGCCGGTGTCACAGCAATTGAGTGGATCAGTTTGGTTTTGCTGCCCGCGACAATATGGGCTTTCATGCCAAAGTACCATTGATTGCCTTTGCGGGTTTGATGCATATCCGGATCACGGCTTTTCTCTTTGCGCTTCGTTGAACTTGGCGCATTGATGATCGTGGCATCAACAAGGGTTCCCCGGCTGAGCTTCATACCATTCTCGGCTAGGTAAACATTGACCAAGCGAAACAGCTCATCCCCAAGATTATTCCTTTCCATCAGATGGCGAAAATTGCAGATGGTTGTTTCATCCGGTACGGGCTCATTACCCAGATCAATACTGACGAACTTACCCATGGCACGTGAATCATGAAGAGCTTCTTCCGCTGCAGGATCAGAGAGCTCAAACCAGTGCTGTAGGAAGTGGATGCGCCGCATGCGCTTTAGACCAATGGGCTTTCTACCCGCGCCCTTCGGATTTGGGTAACAGGGTGCTATGACCTCGCCAAGCTCCTTCCAGGGGATGATTTGTTCCATCTCATCCAGAAACTGTTCCTCAGCGGTCTTTTTTCGGTATTTTTCAAAACCCCTGGCTTCTAAGCTTTATTGTTTCGTCGTTTTCCTGGAGCGGGTGATCTATAGGTCAATGGTATACGATTGCTTTAATTAATCAGAGATGCCTCAGTTGGTTTCAGCTGGCAAACAGTCCACGCAATACGTAAGGAAGAATGCCGCCGTTGCAATAGTAATCAACCTCGACTGGCGTATCGATTCGCATCAACAAACTACATTCGCTGGTGTGACCATCGGCGTGCTGGATGCGAAGCGTGACGTCCTGTCCTGGCACGACGCCATCTTCGACGCCGACAATATCGAATATTTCATCGCCTCGCAGACCGAGCGATGCGGCGCTATCCGGTCCTTTGAACTGCAGTGGCAGTACACCCATACCGACTAGATTGGACCGGTGAATACGTTCGAAGCCTTTCGCCACCACGGCTTTAACTCCGAGCAAAAGCGTCCCCTTGGCCGCCCAGTCCCGACTTGATCCGGTACCGTACTCCGCTCCTGCAAAGATAATGGTCGGTGTACCAGCACGCTGATAATCCATCGCAGCGTCGTAAATAAAGCGCTGTATCCCATCGGGTTGGCTCAGCGTCAGTCCACCTTCAACCGGTAGTCCACCCTCCCCCGGTGGCAGCATTAAGTTGCGGATTCGCACATTGGCGAAAGTACCGCGCATCATCACTTCGTGGTTGCCCCGGCGCGAACCATAACTGTTAAAATCATCCGGCGTCACACCCAACCCGCGCAGGCAAATGCCCGCCGATGAATCACTCTTAATCGAACCCGCGGGACTGATGTGATCGGTAGTCACAGAATCACCAAAGATAGCCAGCGCGCGCGCGCCATGAATACTCACAAGGGCTGGAGGATCCAGTGCAAAATCATCGAAAAATGGGGGGCGTGCGATATAGCTGGAGGAGTCCCATAGATATATTTCACCGGTCACGGCAGCAATATTTTCCCAAAGCGGATTGTCCTGGGCAAACGCCTTGTACAGGCGACGATAGGCTTCCGGATCAGCCGCCTCTCTTAGAGCAGCCCCAATCTCCTTCTGGCTGGGCCAGATATCACGCAGGTAGACAGGTGCCCCGTTGCTGTCAAAAGCAAGAGGTTCACGGGTGAGATCGATATCAATTCTGCCCGCCAGAGCAAACGCTACAACCAACGGCGGACTCATCAGGAAGTTCGCCTTGATGCCGGGGTGAATGCGAGCCTCGAAGTTGCGGTTGCCGGACAAGACCGAGGCGCAGATCAGATCCTGCTCCGATACGACACCCTCAATCTCCGGATCAAGCGGGCCGGCGTTTCCAATGCAGGTAGTGCAACCATAGGCCACGACCCGAAAGCCCAACTGTTCGAGTGGATCAAGCAGACCGGCCTGGCCGAGGTACTCGGTCACCACGCGTGATCCAGGCGCAAGTGATGTCTTTATCTGCGGCGACACCTGCAAGCCACGAGCGACTGCCTTCTGTGCGAGCAGACCAGCTGCCAGCATTACACCAGGGTTTGAGGTGTTGGTGCAGGAGGTGACCGCAGCAATCAGAACATCTCCGCCGCTGGTGAGTGCATAACGCGCCGTCTGGGATTGGTCTGCCTTGCCAAATCCACCATCGCCCGTCGGTTTGCTCAGCAGCTCCGCAAAGCGGTGTTTCAGTTCAGGTATGACGATCCGATCCTGGGGCCGCTTCGGACCCGCCACGCTGGGCACAACGCTGGCCAGATCCAACTCCAGAACACGACTGTAATCAATCTCGCCAGCCATGGGCATGCCAAAAAGCTGTTGCGCCTGGAAGTAGCTGCAAAAAGCATCCACCTCCTCATCGCTGCGACCGGTTGCAGAGAGATAGTTAGCAGCCTCCTCATCAGGAGGGAAGAAGCCGATTGTCGCGCCATACTCGGGTGTCATATTGGCAATCGTCGCCCGGTCCGGCAGTGTCAGTGAAGCTGCACCCTCACCGAAGAATTCAACGAATTTACCCACCACCTGAGTTTCCCGCAGTACCTCGGTGACAAACAGCACCAGATCAGTTGCCGTCACACCTTCGCCCAAACGGCCCGAGAGGTGAACACCAACCACATCGGGCGTAAGGATGTAAACCGGCTGACCGAGCATACCGGCCTCGGCCTCAATACCACCCACGCCCCAACCCACAACACCCAAGGCATTGATCATTGTGGTGTGCGAATCAGTGCCGACGAGAGTATCCGGGAAGTAGACGCCGTCACGGTGATAGACACCCTGGGTGAGATACTCCAGATTGACCTGGTGCACAATGCCGATACCGGGTGGTACGACACGGAATGTATCGAAGGCCTGCATACCCCATTTGATAAAACGGTAGCGTTCGGCATTACGGCGAAACTCCAACCGCATGTTCAGATCCAGGGCATTGGCCTCACGGAAGTGATCGACCTGCACCGAGTGATCCACCACCAGATCGACCGGCACCAGCGGCTCTATAATGCGCGGGTTCTTGCCAAAGCGCACCGCAACGTCACGCATTGCGGCAAGATCGCAGAGCAGAGGAACGCCGGTGAAGTCCTGTAATACAATGCGCGCCACCACAAAGGGAATCTCCTCGGTGCGTACCGCTTGGGGCTGCCAATTTGCCAGCTGACGCACGTGATCTTCAGTGGTTCGCTTCCCATCGAGGTTGCGCAACAGTGATTCGAGCACAATGCGCAGTGACACCGGCAGACGCGATACATTGCCGATGCCGGCGGCCTCCAGCGCAGGTAGCGAGTACAGACGGCTGCTTCGACCGGAAGCGAAGTCAAAATCCCGAAGCATATCTTCTTTACTGAGTGACATAATGGACCCTTTTGTGGTGGTAACGAGAGTGCTTGATCACTTTATTCGCATGCGCTCTAACCCGCATCGCTGAACAAAGACTACACTAAAACTAGACTTCGGGATGACATCGAAGTTCAGCTATACAGCGAGAGAAATACCATGACAATTACCAGCAGAATAGAACAAGATTCCTTCGGTGATATTGAGGTACCCGCCGAGGCACTATGGGGAGCGCAGACCCAACGCTCGCTCATTAACTTCCACATCTCCACCGAACGCATGCCCCGGGTGCTGCTCATGGCGCTGGCGCGGGTCAAGCGTATCTGCTCGTTGGTCAATGGCGAGCTTGGCCAACTTGACGAAACAGTGGCTGCTGCCATTGCACAGGCAGCTGATGAGGTCCTGACCGGCGCCCACTCCGATGCGTTTCCGCTCGTGGTATGGCAGACCGGCTCGGGTACCCAAACCAACATGAACATGAACGAGGTGCTGGCTAACCGGGCTTCGGAACTCTTGGGTGGCGGACGTGGTATTGCACGCTGCGTGCATCCAAACGACCACGTCAATCTCGGCCAGTCATCCAACGATATCTTTCCAACCGCCATGCATGTAGCGGCCGTATTCAGCCTTACCCAGAACCTGCTGCCGGCGCTACGCAAGCTGCAGGTCACGCTCAATGATAAATCAACCGCGTTCGCCGACATCGTCAAGATTGGCCGCACCCATCTGCAGGATGCCACACCGTTGACGTTGGGACAGGAGATATCGGGCTGGGTGGCACAACTTGAACACGCCGATCAGGCGATCGTCTCAAGCCTCGGCCCTCTGTATGAACTGGCTGTTGGCGGCACTGCGGTCGGCACCGGCCTCAATACTCATCCGCAGTTCGGTGAGCGCGTCGCCGCCAGGCTTGCACAGGAGATGGGGCTCTCCTTCCGCTGTGCCATGAACCGCTTTGCCGCACAGGCAGCGCATGACCCGCTGGTAAATACACATGGGGCACTCAAGACACTTGCAGTGGCACTGATGAAGATCGCAAACGACGTCCGCTGGCTCGCCTCCGGGCCGCGCTGCGGGTTCGGCGAGATTCACCTGCCGGAAAATGAGCCAGGAAGTTCAATCATGCCTGGCAAGATAAACCCGACACAATGCGAGGCACTCACCATGGTGTGTTGCCAAGTGTTGGGTAACGATGTGGCGCTATCAATAGGCGGTGCATCGGGGAATTTCGAACTTAATGTTTTCAAGCCACTGATCGCTTACAACTTCTTACAAAGCGTGCGCCTGCTGTCAGATGCGATGGCAAGTTTCGAGGCGCACTGCGTGCGCGGCATCGAGCCTGACCGCACACGTATTGCCGAACTGCTTAGCCACTCGTTAATGTTAGTGACAGCGCTGACCCCGCATATCGGTTACGAACGTGCAGCGGCAATTGCCAATCACGCTCATGCGAATGCTATCTCTCTGCGTGAGGCGGCACTGACGCTCGGTCATGTTACCGAAGCGCAGTTCGACGAATGGGTGCAACCAGAAAAAATGGTTTAGTGTCTGCCTGAGTTTTTCTAAACACAGATACGTAGATGCCGATGTAATCCGCAATGCCGGTGGGCATGCAAGTGACGATGCCATCCGTTCCAATTCGATGGTACCGTCTGATACACAAATTTATGGTTATATTTATGACTGTAAAACAGGCAAGTTGATCGAAGTTCCAGAGGCTACCAGCGCAGGTGGCGCTTCGTAAGTTAAACAATATGGATGGCTCTTATTGGGGTAATCCCAGAAGAGCGTATATTGATTTTCATATCGCCCGGTCCTATTCAGGATTCATTCAGAATCACCCATCTATTGTGTAACTGAACCTGATAGAGATCATCTAATGAGGAGAGCACATTATAAAGATCATTGCTAAAATCCTGGTAACCATATCCATTTGCCTGATCGCCACTGCACCAACCTATGCAGGTCATGGCAAAAGCCGCCTGCTGGACCGATTCGAGCGTCAACATGAAAGAATCCAAAACGGCATCGCATCGGGTCAATTAACCCGTGGAGAAGCAAAGAAACTCAAGAAGCAACGGCGTGGAATTCGCCGGCTGACGCGTGAATTTCGTGAAGATGGCCGACTCAATAAAAATGAGCGGCGCATTCTTACCGCGAAACTGGATAAAGTCAGTAACCGAATTTGGAAGTTCAAACACAACAACCATTACCGGCACTCAACCCGCCACCGTTATTACAGCTCTAACAAATATAATGACCATAATTACAGATGGCCTCGCTATGGAATGATCGGGCGGTAATAACCCACGATAAATCAATCGGCGGTCCAACACTTCCGGACCGCCGAATTCCATGGCGTGAATATTCCACGGGCTTCATCCATTCCCCATGCGCTGATTCGGATACGATGAAATCCTCGTAGCTCATCGTCAGGGAAACATCGGCTCAGTTCCTGTCTGCCGTTGCCACCTCTATGCTATATGAAGTGCCTCTTTGATACCCTACCTGCCAAATTACGTTATAGTGCTTATGATACTGTTCGTGTAGTAACTCTTTATATCCGTCATATGAACCATTAATCCCCTCTTTAAATTTAAGGATTCTGCGTGATTATGCCAAAGTTGTTGGGCCGCCTTTTCTGTTGGTTGGGGTTGCACGATTACCGGATCATAGACAGGGCCTTTGGTTTCGGAGCCGGCGGCGACACCGAGAAGGTACAATGCCGGCGTTGCAGGCAAGTCACCACACGAAGGGCATGAATGGATTGGGCAAAACGATAACGAAATCAGAGCTGATCAAAAAATGAAGGCGATTTGTCCCAGAATCCAGCCGTGGTTCATGGCGTTCAGGATGCTGCACTTCTTTGTAGACCAATAAGCTATGAACTACAGCACTTAAGCTAGATAGACAATTCGCCAGAGACGGGGCGGAACTGATAAAATCCCTACTCTTTAGTTTCTGATCGTATGGAAGTCTATGCGGCAATTTTTTGTTGTCATCTGCCTGCTGCTGGCCGCTGCGACCGCACATGCTCTGGACATTGAGGTGCAGATCGAAGGTCTGGATGGCGAGCAGGAGGCCAATGTACGCACTTTCCTCTCCCTGGAACAGGAGAAGGAACGGGAAGGCCTGAGCGAAGGTCGCCTGCGCTTGCTACACAGAGAGGCACCGGGCGAGATCCGCCGGGCACTGCAACCCTTCGGCCACTTCAAGCCAGTCATCGAATCACACCTGGAACAGATCAAAGCAGGCTATCGCGCCCTCTATCGAATCCAGCCTGGCCCCCGAGTGAAACTGGCGAGGGTGGAATTCAATGCCACCGGCCCGGGCAAAAATGACAAATTGTTCGCCCAGGGCCTTGACCTGGAGGAGGGCGATTTTCTGGATCAGGCCCGCTACGATGCATTCAAGGGGAAATTGTTGTCCGATGCCCTTGAAGCCGGCTACCTGGACGCCCGCTATAAGATCCACACAGTCCGGGTGGATCTGGACAGCTACCAGGCCTACATTCGCCTGGAGCTGGACACCGGCACGCACTATCGGTTCGGCGAGGTGCGCTTCACGCAGGATGTGCTGAATCCCGAATTCCTCACCCGCTACCTGCCCTTTCAGTCAGGTGACCCTTTCAGCCACCAGCAGTTGCTGACCTTGCAGTCGGACCTGATCGACAGCGAATACTTCAGTCACGTGGAGGTGCGCACCCTGCGCGATCAGGCAGTGGGCGACCAAGTGCCCATCGAAGCGACACTAACGCCCAACAAGCCAAACCGCTACCGGGCCGGAGTGGGTTTCTCCACCGATACAGGACCACGCATCACCCTTGACTGGAAGCGCCGCCTCATTGGCCGTGAAGGCCACCGTATGCTCAGTGAACTGCGCCTGTTGGCACCGCACAGTTTGCTAAAGACCGAGTACATCATCCCCCTGGAACGTCCGTCACAGGACGCTCTGTCGTTCTCGGCCCAGGGTGACCAATTTGACACAGACACCCGTCGCGGCGTTCGTCTGCTGCTTAACGCCGCCCATTCGTCAGGGCAAGAGGACAACTGGCACCGCTCTCTCGGCATTGACTACTCTTATGAAGAGTTCGAAGAGAATGAGCAGGACGACACCGCCTTCCTGCTGGTGCCCTATGTGAACTTCTCGCATCTGCGGACCGATGGTCTCGACTACATCCAGCGGGGCCACCGGATTAATTTCCGCATTGAGGGGGCGGCAGAGCAACTACTCTCCGATACCAGCTACATCCAGTTCCACAGTGACAGTAAAATTATCTACGGCCTGGGCGAAAGCAAATGGCGGCTCCTGGCACGGGCTGAATTGGGCGCCACTCTTGCGCAGAGCCTGACGGACCTGCCCGTTTCCAAGCGTTTTTTCGCCGGTGGCGACAACAGTGTGCGCGGTTTTGGACTAGACGAAATCGGACCGCGGAATGCAACCGGTGAGGTGATTGGCGGGCGCTTTCTCGCAGTGGGCAGCGTTGAGCTGGAGCGGTTACTGGCCGGCAAATGGAGTGCGGCTCTGTTCCTCGATGCCGGCAATACCTTTGACCCTGACTATGAGACCGACATCGCGTACAGCGCAGGCATCGGCATCCGCTGGCGCTCACCGGTGGGGCCAGTCCGAGTGGATCTGGCAAATGCGCTGAGTGAAGAGAACCCTTCGCTACGCCTGCACATCGTGGTCGGTTTCGAGCTATGAACCGACGTTTTATCGCCCTGCGCGGCCTGGCAACCCTGATCACCGGCACACTATTGATTCTGCTCAGCCTGATCCTCGGCCTGGGCTTCGTACTGCACAGCGAAAGCGGCACGCGCTGGCTGTTCGACCTGGCCCAGGATCTGGCTCCGGGCGAGCTGCAAGTGGACATTATCAAAGGCCGCCTCACAGGCCCGCTTGACCTCGAAGGAGTCAGATATCGCGATGGCGATCTGGTGTTGGAGTTTGACCGGCTGCATCTGGACTGGCAGCCCTCTGTTCTGCTACGGCAGCGCTTGCATCTGCTCACTCTGGAGATTGAACACGGCCAATTGACACTCCCCCCGCCCGAAACTGATGCAACACCCTCAGCCCCCTTCCCCGGCCTCACTCTGCCTCTGGAGCTGATACTGGATTCGATTGAGATAACCGATTTCCACATCACTCCAGCCGGGGCCGCCGAGCCCATCGTCATCGACCAGCTGACCCTTGCAGCCAGAGGTCTAGCCGATGAAGTCAACATCCAACACCTGGAGGCGGCTTCCTTTGGCGCCCGGGTGAAACTTGCCGGCAGTCTACGGCTGGACCCGGCTGTACCGATGGACCTAAAGCTGGATTGGCAATACCAATTGCCGGACCGCCCCTTGCTCTCTGGCCAGGGGCAAATCGTCGGCAATCTGGAACAGCTCAAAGTCGAGCAGACGTTGGCAGCACCTCTGTCCGCCACCTTGAGTGCCCGTCTGTTTGAGCTGATACAGGCTCCCCGCTGGGATGCCAGGCTGGCCCTCGACAGCACTGATTTAGGAGCCTTCAGCGACGCCTTCCCCGCCCATGTCAGCGGCTGGCTGCACAGCACCGGCACCCCGGAAGCGGTGCAGTTGGAAGCCAATCTGGAGCTGACTGAGCCATCCCTGGGCCAGCTCGACTGGGACTTGGCTGTCACCTACCAGGGAGGGACAGTCACTGCAGAACGCCTGCTGGTTACCACCCCTGCGGGCACCAGAATCGAAGGCCACGGTCGTTACACCACCGACAATTCACTCGGGATGCTGGATGCTGAGCTGTCGTGGAGTGCCCTGCGCTGGCCTCTGTCTGGCGAAACACTCCAGGCTCTCAGCGAGCGGGGTCGGCTGAAAATTACTGGGCAACCAGCCAACTATCGTTACAACCTCACCATGGACGCGGCAGTGCCGGATCAGCCAGCCGTCATACTGGAGGCAACCGGTAGCGGCAATACCGAAGGCATCCGCTTCGAAGCACTGCAAGTCGTCCTGCCCGAGGGGCGGATTCAGGGTTCGGGCCAGGCGAACTGGGCACCACAACCAACCTGGGAGCTGAACCTGACCGGTTCCAATATCAATCCGGCGCTATTCCATGCCGATTTTCCCGGCAAGCTGGCACTGGAGTTGGTCACCCGGGGCCGGATACAGGAGAGTGCTCCCCAAATGGAAGTAAACCTGGCCAGTCTGAATGGTGAAGTGCGCGGTTACCCCCTCAACGCCACGGGCAAGCTGAAGCTGGATGACGAAGAGTTGCAGATAGAGGGTCTGGAGCTGACCTCCGGTAGCAGTGAGGCCCGCATCGAAGGTACCGCCGGCAACACCCTTGACCTGAACTGGAGCCTGAAGGCCGATGATCTGACCAGCCTGTGGCCTGGCCTGTCCGGCACGCTGAACAGTACGGGCCGACTTGGCGGCAGCCCCGAAGCACCGCAGGTTCACGCCGCTATTGATGGTAAAAGCATTGCCTTTGAGGGCCATGAAGTGGCAGCGCTTCAGATTCGGGCGGACCTGGATCTGGGTGGTGACCAGCAGATGAACCTGGACTTGGCGGCCAAGGAGCTGAAAACCGGCGCAATGCAGTGGCAAACACTGACTCTAGGCATTACGGGTAAGCGCAGCGCACACCACCTAGACCTCAAGCTGGACAGCAGGCTGGCACCAGCAGCACAACTGGCCATCGATGCAGGCCTGGATAACAACAATACCTGGAGCGGCCATCTCCGGACGCTGGCCCTCACCCTGCCCGAAATTGGCCGCTGGGACCTGGAAGAGCCTGCCGCCTTTACCCTGTCTGCCAGCACTCAAAAGGTACAGGACCTCTGTCTGGCCGCTGCCGACGGCGGGCGTTTGTGCGCCGAGCTCGACCGTATCGCAGACCAGAGCTGGAAGGCGAGTCTGAACGCCCCGGCCTTTCCGCTGGCCTTTTTCCAGCACTGGCTGCCGCCGGAATTAAAGCTCACAGGTCGTAGTGACCTGACGGCGAGTTTCACTGCCGACCCCATGGAAGCCGTTAGCGGGCAGGCGGAACTCAAGCTACCCGAAGGCCTGCTTACCTTCGAACTGAAAGGTGAACCGCACCGGATAGATTTTTCAGGTGGCAGCTTGCAGGCGAAATTGGATGCCAGCGGCGCCCATACCAAACTTGGGATACCACTGGCTGGCCTGGGGGTAATCAATGGGGAAATCGACTTGCCCGGACTGAAAGTATCTGATCTGAACCTGGAAAAGCAGCCATTGGCCGGCCGTTTGAAGGCACGTATCGACGACCTGAGCCTGGCTTCGATGGTGGCACCACAGTTGCAAAATGTGGCAGGAAGCATCGATATGGACTTCATCCTGGCGGGCCGCCTCGCCCGGCCTCAGGTTCAAGGCAAGGCACTATTAAAGAGTGGTGCATTGGACATCCCGGATCTGGGCCTGGAACTGCGTGAGCTGAGCCTGAGCCTGACGGCGCCAAGCCTGGACCGGCTGAAGATTCAAGGCACGGTAAGCTCAGGCGGCGGCACACTGACCCTGGAGGGCGAGACCCGAATCGATCCGGAACAGGGTTATCCCACCCGGATCAAGGTGCAGGGTAAAGATTGGGTAGCGGTGAATATTCCTGAAGCGGAGGTACATATATCGCCGGAATTGGTGATCCTGCACAGCAAAGAGCGCTCAGAGTTGGACGGCGAACTGCACATACCCTATGGCCGCATCCGACCGAAGGAACTTCCAAAATCCGCGATCACCGGCACATCAGATCTGGTGGTGGTGGGCCGCGACGCACCGCAACAGGAAGAGCCGGCAGATTCAAACTTCCATTCCAGACTGCGCATTATCTTCGGTGACCGGGTCAGCTTTCAGGGCTTCGGCCTGCGCGCCAACCTCACCGGCAACCTGCTGGTGATCGACGAGCCGGGCCGGCCGGTCATCGGCCGCGGCCGACTGGGCGTGACGGACGGTACCTACCGCGCCTACGGTCAGGACCTTAAAATAGAGCGCGGTTACGTCCTGTTTGCCGATAGCCCGGTAGACAACCCAGGGGTAGATGTGCGGGCGGTACGCGAGGTGGGTGAGGTAACCGCCGGCTTGCGGGTGAGCGGCACGTTAAAGGCACCCAAGCTTGCCCTCTTCTCCACCCCGGCCATGTCCCAAAGCGAGGTCGCCTCCTACCTGCTTACCGGACGGCCACCCGGCAAATCAGGCAGTAATGTCGATGTGGCCACCGCCCTGCAGGCCGCCGGCATAGGCAACCTGACATCAGAGGCTGCGCGCCAGTTAGGTTTGGAGGAGCTGCGGGTGGAGACAGGCAACAGCCTGGCTGAAGCCTCGGTGGTGGCCGGCACCTATCTGTCGCCGCGCCTGTACGTACAATACGTCAACGAACTGGCCTCGCGCGAAACCAAGTTGCGGCTGCGCTACGATCTCAACGACAGGCTGCAAATCCAGACCGAGAGCGGTCGTAGCCAGGGGGTGGACCTGTTCTACACCATCGAACGTTGAGCCATGGGAGGAAACTAACCCCTATGTTCAATTTGGTTTGGCACTCACCACATCAGTCGAGCACATAGCGTATTCGGCGGGCCAAGCTAGTCAGTGTGTAGGGCTTGCTCAGCAGATTCGTGCTAAAACTCGCCTGACCATTCACTGCCACTGCCTTGCTGGTAAAGACGGATGTCAGCAGCACCTTCAGGTCCGGCTGTTTTTCCGTTGCCCGCTCCGCCAGTTCATATCCGTTCATGCCATCTGGCATCACCACATCATTCAGTAGGTCAATCTGCCTGTTTTCGTTGAGTAGATCCAGGGCCTGTTGGCCATTCACCGCTGTATAGACGGTGTAACCAAGCTCTTGCAGATTAGCCTCTGCCAACTCCAGGAGTTCCTTCTCGTCATCCACTACCAGTATCGACTCCTCGCCTTGGGGCAGTTTCTCCTCATCCCGATAAAAATCGGATGCCCTGCCAACCTCATCTGATCGTGGCAGATAGAGACGAAATGTAGTTCCAGCCCCATACTCCGAGTAGGCCTTAATGTAACCTCTGGATCGTTTTGCAAAACCAAACACCATACTCAACCCCAGGCCGGTACCTTTGCCTTGGAGTTTTGTAGTAAAGAAGGGTTCAAAGATACGATCCATGATATCTGCAGCAATACCACTACCGGTATCGCTCACCGCCAACTGCACATACTCACCGGGAGAGATCGCTGGATTTACCTCGGCATAGCTGGCATCCAATACCTCGTTGCGGGTCTCGATAATCAGTCCACCGCCTTCCGACATCGCATCCCGTGCATTGAGGATCAGATTGAGCAGGGCATCTTCAAAATCATCCGGATCAATCTCTGTCAGCCAGAGATCATTCGCCAAATGGCACTCAACGGTCACCTCTGGCGTGACAGTGCGGACAATAAGACTGTCCATACCCTGAATCACTTGGTTGATATTGGTTACAACAATGTTTTGCGCCTGCCGCCGGGAAAATCCAAGCAGCTGCTTGGTCAGGTCAGCGGCCCGAAGGGCTGCTCTACTGATGGTCTCAATCCGTTTGACTGCCTTATCATCTTGTACTACCAGACGCTTAAGAAAATCAACATTGCCGATAATAATACCCAGAATATTGTTAAAGTCATGTGCGATACCACCTGTAAGCTGACCGATGGCATCCATATTTTGCGCCCGATGTAGAGATTTCTCCGTCAGTTTCAGGTCAGCCTCAACCTGTTTTCGCTGAGTTATATCCTATGAGTACCGCATTCTGAATTCCACCATACAGGGTGGTGGGTTCAAGTTGTAAGTGTACCACCTGTACTCTTCAGAAAGACTTCGTTGGGTGTCTGATAATTGAGGTATTTCCGAGGTCGTTTGTTGAGCTTCTCCATCAACAGTTGCAAGCATTACTAACCCAGCGGCAAAACACACTTACCAGGCAGCGTACTTCATGTGTGTCGCATTAGAGTAACTTTTCACTCGTTCAGGCTTCTTTTACAAGGCTCGCATACAGGATCGTGTTCTCTTTTTCAGATTCTTTCACAGAACGAATCGCCTCTCCGCTATGAAGCATCCTTTTCAGATCACAATTCGGATACTCGTCAGGGTTCAGTTCCGGTGAATAGGCAGGCAAAAAGAACTATCCAGATAGCATTTACGGCCCGGTTAGGTAACCAGCGTTTCGCCTTTTTGGCGTGATGCACTCGTAGGTTGTCCAGTATCAGAAATACCTTTCCCGGTGTAGATTCGATCAGTGCCCTTGGGAATTTGATCAGCACTTTCGCGTTCATGGCTGGCTCATACAGCATGAAGCCGTACTTCACCCTGATTCGCATGGCTGAAATCATATTCAGTGACACTCGCTTGACCAGAAGCCGCTGTACTGGCGTTTGTCCTTGCAGAGCATAACAGCGACCATGCTGAGTGGTGTTTTTTATGAGTTATAGTCAAATCTGGTGTTTAGCCAGTTGAATCAAGCGGTGACCTGATCGACTCTTGCTGCCTCAACACCCTCGTTAAATTTGATTCCGGTTATCACCTTCGCCAGGTAATCGAAACCCCGTAATCGTCTCCACTTCTTCTCGGCACACCGGCCGAGTTTGAACATCATGTGTAGCATGCCGTCACGCGATAGGCAGCCCTTGGAACGCTTGGTTCGATGGCGGATTGCCCCGAAGGTGGATTCAATCGGATCGCTGGTCCGAATGCTCTGCCAATGCTGCGCAGGAAATTGATAGAAAGCCATCAGTTCCTCTCGGTCTTTGTGCAGACAGATGGCAGCCTTCGGATACTTTGGCTCATACGTTTTGATAAACAGATCAAAGGCCTTTTCCGCATCGGCCTGGGTCTCCGACTGCCAGATGTTATGCAGTGCCTGCTTCGCTTTCGGCTGACCTGACCTTGGCAGGCAGTTCAGCACGTTCATGATCTTGTGCATCCAGCAGCGGTGCTGGCGCGTCTCCGGATACACTTCCTCCAGCGCAGCCCGGGAACCCCATGGCACCGTCTCTGATTGCCAATTTGGGCGGGTTTAGTCCGCGTGACTTCAGTTTTAACAGCACCTCCCGCCAGCTCTGTGTGGACTCCCGTACACCATTCTCAATTGCCAGAAAATGCTTCTCACCACGCTCATTCACGCCGATCACCACCAGGGCACACAGCTTCGTCTGCTCTGCTCTCAATCCGCTGTAGACACCGTCTGCCCACACATACACCCAATGGCGCTTATCCAGACGCTCTTCGCACCAGCCCCGATATTCTTCTGCCCAGACCTGCTTCAGACGCGACACCCTGCCGGCCGACAAGCCTGTTGCATCCGGACCCACCAGCACTTTCAGGGCTTCACCCATCTCTCCACTGGAAATCCCCTTCAGGTAGAGCCACGGCAGCGTCGTTTCCAGTGACATGGTTGTTTTTGATGTCTCGTAACAACAAATCAACCAGATACCCCGCTTTTTTTCAATTCCTTTCAAACACCACTCAAACACCACTTTCAGTTATAACCCATCAAACCCCCGATAGATTGAAAGTGCAGGAGTTGCGTGCTGGCGGTAAGATCTTGATGATAACACTACTTTGCTCAAAAAGTACGAGCAAAGCCACCCTGAAGGCACTCTATCGGAACCGTTGGCAGGTAGAGTTAGATATACGCAACATCAAGACCACTCTGGGAATGGAAATATTAAATTGTCGTACACCGGAAATGGCGGAAAAAGAGCTGTGGGTCTATCTTTTGGCTTACAACTTGATCCGGTTACTGATGACTCAGGCGGCATTACTGGCTGACATCATTCCTCGATAACTTGGCTTCAAGCATACTTTGCAGCTATGGGTTGTGTGGCAAAAAAGCGGTCGTTACGACATTGACAAAATTGATGGCTTTTTTATCCTCATTGCACCGCAGCAGGTTGGAAAACAACCGGGACGTATGGAGCCGCGGGCTATAAAACGAAGACCCAGGCAATTCCCGCTACTTACCAAATCCAGGGCTATTGCGCGAGAGAATATTCGGAAAAATGGCCACCCAAAAAAGTTTAAGTAAGTAGTATTCCGCACAGGGATATTAATTCCCCAAAACCGCTTGATAAGCTGAACAATGGAACCACGAGTTCAGAGCGCAGAGCCGAGTTTGTATTGATCCGGCATATGACCCCAATCGCTTTGATGACTTTTTGCTCCCGAGCTTCAGTCAGGCGACGGTGTGCATTTTTTGGTCCTCACTTCGCGATGACCAGAGCTTCTTTACCACCGACACGATAGCGTTTATACAAGTCCAGCCGTATTTGGATGAACATTCAAGCCGCCTATTTTCTTAAAGCTCTTTCCTTGAAGGCGGAGCTGAACAGCTTGCTGTCTCAGGAGTTCTTGTTGCTCAGTGCTGAGCCTGCTTGCATCTATGTTCATACAAGCATTATATCAATATGTAAATGTCCGCTGCGAGTGCTTGGCCGGTTACCGCCTTACTCGATCCGCTGGAAACCAAACTGGCTGGACAGACGATCTATATGTGCCCTCCCGCTCACGCTGTGGCTGATGCCCCTACCGGGGCGCGGCTGAGTGCGAGGTGGATATCTACATTAATGGAGTATGGACTCTCGTGCCCGATTATCGGGGCACCGTCTACTGGCTGCCCGATGGCTCGCGTCATGAGATCACTGATCTGGGTATCGAGCCGCTTATCGAGACACTGACCGAGGAGCCTGTGATTCTCCCCACCGAGGCTGAAATCATCGCAGCAATGGAACGCGCAATCGAGCCCCACATGGATGCGGTCGCATATGGATAGTGGATGGATGCGTGTTGGGCGTATGCGTTCCAGGTGAAAACCGATATACAGGCCAACAACCGGACTGTGCTGACTGCCGAAGAGTTGATCGCCGAACTGCCGACGATGGTCTAGCCAGATTAGAAAGATGCCCCTCCTGAAGGGATCGGAAGGGCACTGGGTGTGGGCATTCTTGCGGCGCATAACCCAAGTAGAACAATAGCGGTTTAATAAA
This sequence comes from Candidatus Vondammii sp. HM_W22, assembly GCF_022530855.2. Taxonomy (GTDB): domain Bacteria; phylum Pseudomonadota; class Gammaproteobacteria; order Chromatiales; family Chromatiaceae; genus Vondammii. The sequence goes on from NZ_CP099567.1 coordinate 992,303, forward strand.
CACCAAGGAATCAGAATTATCTGACAATTGGAGTAAGAATACGATTGTCAAGTTTCTTCACTGGGACTTGGGTGTAGGTTCCTTCTAATTCAGCTGGAGGGTAGGGCGATGCCACCACCTTTAAGGACGTTTTACCGAAGCTTTAAACCCCGGGCTATTTTGGCGTGATCGGTGTTCGCAAGTTAAATGTCCAGCGTTCGCATTTCACGCGGCACGCTACATGATTATAAATGATTCAGGGGCGACTATTTATAGAAAAACTGCCAATTGAGCATTTTTATCGCTCCGTCCGTTATGGATAGTCTGAGTGCTTACAAGACACGGGCCATCTGAGAGTGGAAGGCCTCTCGACCTGGCACTCACCTTCATTTCACTCCAACCACTTCATCTTGGCTCAATGCAGTGAAAGGCTGGTTTTCACAGTTGGAGCAGCGCGCATTGTAACGGAGTGTGTTTACCAGCGTTTTGGGGTTAAAATCTGAGTTGGGATGTTGCATCAAGATTCACAACTAAAGGGAGCGCTAAACCCTTCAAGTGGACGAAGCCGCCGGCTGGCTATATTTTGGCCGCTGCTGGACGGCGAAGAAATCGTTACAGAATTAACCTCATGGACCTCTAGCTCAATCTGGAATGAAGAGTGTTCAGGTAATTGATCATCTCCTCTCTCATATCTGGATGCTGCAGCGCATATTCGATATTCGCCTCCATCAACCCCTGTTTTGATCCGCAATCGTAGCGAATACCATCAAATTTAAAGGCATTTACAACCTCCTCCCCTAACAAATCACTGATTGCATCAGTCAATTGAATTTCATCATCAGTACCCTTGCCGGTTGTCTCGAGCAGGGAAAATATTCTTGGTGTAAGAATATAACGACCGACAACACCAAGGTTGGAGGATGCCTGATCCGGCTTTGGTTTTTCGACGATCTTTTCTATTCTTGAGATCTTTGCCAAGAGACTGTCCACTTGCACAATACCGTACTGGTCTGTTTTATCTGCAGCCACCTCTTCGACAGCAATAATGCTTTCACCTGTCTGGCGGTAGATCTCTGTCATTTGTGCAAGGCATGGATTCTCCCCACCATCAATCAGGTCATCGACCAGGATTACTGCAAAAGGATCATCTCCCACCGCTTTCTTGGCACAGAGTACGGCATGGCCAAGACCCAATGCTTCGTATTGTCTTATATAGATGCAGTCTACTCCGGAAGGGATAATTTCTCTGATCTGCTTCAGCCGTCTCTCTTTCCCTTTGAGCTCCAGTTCGTGTTCCAATTCATGGGCTTTATCAAAATGATCGGAGATGGCACGTTTGTTTCTTCCGGTTACGAAGATTAGTGCATCTAAACCTGCTGCAATCGCCTCCTCCACTGCATATTGAATCAGCGGTTTGTCGACAATAGGCAGCATCTCCTTGGGCGTTGCCTTGGTGGCGGGAAGGAAACGGGTGCCAAAACCACCCACAGGGAAGACAGCTTTTGTTATTGTGCGTGAATCCATTTACTGCGCTCCTACTACGACCAAACAATCAGATTATCCCAAATTAAATTCCTAGGGCTCCTCTGATTAACTGAAGAAATCGTATACCATTGATCTATAGATCACCAGTTCCAGGAAAACGATGAAACAGCAAAGCTTAGAAGCTCGGGGCTTTGAAAAATACCGAAAAAAGACCCGCAAGGAGCAGGTTCTGGATGAGATGGAGCAAATCATTCCCTGGAAGGAGCTTGGCGAGGTCATAGCACCCTGTTACCCAAATCCGAAGGGCGCGGGGTGGAAAGCCCGTTGGTCTGGAGCACATGCGGCGCATCCACTTTCCACAGCACTGGTTTGAACTCTCTGGTCCCGCAGCGGAAGAAGCGCTTCATGATTTACGTGCCATGGGTAAGTTCATCAGTATCGACCTGAGTAATGAGCCCGTACCGGATGAAACAACCATCTGCAATTTTTGCCATCTGATGGAAAGGAATAGTCTTGGGGATGAGCTGTTTCGTTTGGTCAATGTTTACCTGGCCGAGAATGGTATGAAGCTCAACCCGGGAACCTTTGTTGATGCCACGATCATCACAACGAAGAACAAAGAGATAAACCGTAATCCGGATATGCATCAAACCCACAAAGGCAATCAATGGTACTCTTGGCATGAAGGCCTATATTGGCGTGGACTGATCCACTCAATTGCTGTGACACCGGCCAATATTCATGATTCGCAGGTATTGGAAGACCTGTTGCATGGAAACGAAACCCGCGTACGGGGAGATTCTGCCTATGCAGGACAGAAAGATAAACTGACCAAGCATGCGCCAAAGGCTTTACCCGGAAGAAAGCCTGTCGTAATCGACAATTAACCAGGCAGGAGCCATCAGCGAATCGATACAAATCGAGAACGCGCGCCAGGGTTAGAGCATGTATTCGGTGTAATGAAGCGGCAGTTTGGTTTTAACAAGGTTCGATCGAGGGCTTGAGAAAAATACCCATTGGGTACTTACCAAGTACGCTTTGATTAACCAGGTGCTGGCTAAGCGGCATTTATTAGCCATCTCATAGGCAAGTTGCGGCTGAAAGCCCAAGAATAGCTAAAATTGAGGTCGAATCCGGGAATAATGCGGTTTGTTCTTACAAATATTCAAGTTGTAAATGCACCACCTGTGCTCTTCAGGAAGACTTCGTTGGGTGTCTGATAATTGAGGCATCTCCGAGATCGATTGTTGAGCTTTCCTACTACTGTTGCAAGCATTAGATTAGCGATCTTTTGCCAATCGATTCCTCTAGGAAAGTGCTGACGCAGCAGCCCATTGTATTTTCATTGGTGCCCCGTTGCCAGGGGGGGATAAGGATCAGCAAGAGGGTGTAACGATCTCCGTGTAACTGCCCAGATTAAATGTATTCCGCCAAGCGTTCTTCGAACTCAATCATAAATCTATTCAGTGCTGGTTTCCAATTGCGAATCGGCATGGTCCATTTTTTGATGCTTGCTGCACCGCCAGATACACCACTTTCATTGCCGAGTCGTCGGTCGGAAATAGCTTCCGTTTTTTAATTGCCTTGCGAACCACGCTGTTCATTGACTCGATGGCATTGGTTGTATAGATTGCCCTGCAGATGTCCTCAGGGTAGCCAAACAGGGTATTAAGATTGTGCCAGTGGCTACGCCACGAACGGCTGAGCTGAGGATATTTGTCATCCCATCGGTTAGAGAAATTATCAAGTTCCAGTAGCGCTTCATCTTCGGTGACAGGCTTATATATTTTCTTCAGGTCTGCCGTCACTGCCTTGTAGTCTTTCCAGGACACCCTCATCAGAAAAGTAAACATTCATGCCTGTGGCCTCTTCAATTTTCCTGAACTGAGCACATTCTTTACCGTTATCAACCGTCAGGGTTTTACACCATTTCTCAGGTATGACCTTAAGGCAGTTGTTGTCACCAGATAAAAAGCATCTGCCGATTTGTCGCTCAGTTTAGCAGCAACCAGTACGCGGCTCTTTCTTTCCACATCGGTGGCAATGCCGCCTGAGCCCTTGGCTCCCTCAACGCTATCACCTTCCCAGTGGCCAAGGCGACGATGGTTGCCAATACTCACAGGACGATCACGAATGCTCACACGATGTGGTAATCAAACCACGCCCAGTCCCGTATTGTTGCTGTCTTAGACGCTTTTTGTGCCACCTCAGTAGATGTTGGTACAAAGAACCGATTTGTGCCGCATTCTCGTATATCCATCGATGGATACCTTCCGGGCTAATCCGCAGACATGCACCTCGAGGGTGATCCAGCTTGAGGCGTCCAGCCATTGTTTCCGGTGACCAATCCTCCCATAATCGCTCGGTGACATAATGCAGGCGTTTTTTACGTGATCGCCTGAGAGTGTGCCTCGGTTTCTTGCATCGAGCCATCGCACGTTTCTGTGCAAACTCATTCCAGTAACAGGCCATGAGTCGACCATTGCGTTTCACTTCACATGAGATGGTGGTGTGATGACGACCCCAGACGACGACCAATGTCCCGATAACCTAAACGCCAATGTAAAAGATACATGAGCGTATGGCGTTCTTTTGCACCAAAATGGAGATAAGACATGATTTGTGCTCCTCTTGTCCAAATAAGATTTCACAACCTCTTATCAAGCATTCAGCTCATCTCTATTAGTCATCCAGGTGATGCACTTTGGTGTTGAATTCACGATGTTTCTGAAAACAAGCAAATCACAAAAAAGGCAGGCCTAAAATGGGCCTGCTTGTTTCATTGGAAAAAAGGGCCGCGGTTATTTGTTGGCGCGATTGTTCACCAGATCATCCACGACACTGGGATCAGCCAGAGTGGAAGTGTCACCCAGTGAATCCAGCTCGTTGCAGGCGACCTTGCGTAGAATTCGGCGCATGATCTTGCCGGAGCGGGTTTTTGGCAGCCCGGGTGCCCACTGAATGACATCAACGATGGCAATCGGGCCAATTTCACTGCGTACCAGTTTGACCAGTTCCACCTTCAGCTCGTCCGTAGGTTCAACACCTGCCATGGGTGTAACGTAGGCGTATATACCCTGACCCTTGATGTCGTGTGGATAGCCTACGACTGCAGCCTCGGCAATCTTCTCATGCAGCACCAGGGCTGACTCGATCTCTGCTGTGCCCAGACGGTGGCCGGAGACATTCAATACGTCATCTATGCGTCCAGTAATCCAGTAGTAGCCATCCTTATCACGCCTTGCGCCATCACCAGTGAAGTAGTTGCCCGGATACTGGGAGAAATAGGTGTCTTTGAATCGCTGATGATCGCCATAAAGTGTCCGCATCATGGCTGGCCATGGGCGGGTGATAATCAGTGCGCCCTGGCACTCGCCTTCGAGTACCTCTCCGGTGGATGCATCGACAATCGCCGGTGCGACCCCAAAGAAGGGGACAGAGGCAGAACCGGGTTTCAGGTCAGTCGCGCCGGGTAGGGGTGTGATCAGGTGACCACCGGTTTCGGTCTGCCACCATGTATCGACAATCGGGCAGCGCCCATCGCCTACCACTTTATGGCACCACTCCCAGGCCTCTGGGTTGATCGGCTCACCCACGGTGCCGAGCAAACGCAGTGATTTGCGTGAAGTCTTTTTTACCGGCTCTTCGCCGGAACGCATCAGGGCCCGGATGGCAGTGGGTGCGGTGTAGAAGATGGCAACGTTATGTTTATCCACGACCTGCCAGAAACGGGAGACGTTGGGGTAGTTTGGAATGCCCTCGAACATCAGGCTGGTGGCGCCGTTGGCCAGAGGGCCGTAAACAATATAGGTGTGGCCGGTGACCCAGCCGACATCCGCGGTGCACCAGTAGACCTCTCCCTCCTGGTAATCGAAGGTGTACTTGTGAGTCATGGCGGCAAACACCAGATAACCCCCGGTGGTGTGCAGGACCCCTTTGGGCTTTCCTGTGGAGCCGGAAGTGTAGAGGATGAACATCGGGTCTTCCGCATCCATCTCTTCAGGCGGGCAGTCGGTGGAGGCGTTTTCCATGGCATCGTGGTACCAGATATCACGGCCTTCAGTCCAGGCGACATCACCCCCGGTACGTTTGATTACCAGACAGGTGTGGACATTGGGGCAATCTGCCAGGGCGGTATCCGCATTGACTTTCAGAGGGACGTGCTTTCCGCCCCGTACACCTTCATCGGCGGTGATCAGGGTCTGGCAGTTGGAGTCGAGTATCCGGTCACGCAGCGAATCGGGGGAGAAGCCGCCAAAGACGACGGAGTGGACGGCGCCAATACGGGTACAGGCCAGCATCGCCACGGTAGCTTCCGGAATCATCGGCATATAGATACAGACCCGGTCCCCCTTTTTTACCCCACGCTGTTTGAGCACATTGGCGAGTTTACAAACTTCTGCATGCATCTCGCGGTAGCTGATGTGCCGGTCCTCTTCTGGATTGTCACCCTCCCAGATGATGGCCGTCTGGTCACCACGAATCTCCATATGCCGGTCAAGACAGTTATAGGAGACATTCAGTTTGCCGCCCTCAAACCATTTGATATCCGCCGTGTGAAAATCCCACTCTGAGACCTTGTCCCATTTTTTTGACCAAGTCACAAATTCCTCGGCCATATCGCCCCAGAATCCGTCTGGATCGTCTATAGACCGTTGGTACATCTCCTGATATTTTGCTGCATCTATATGCGCATTTGCTGCAATATCCGCAGGAACGGGATAGACTTTCTCTTGGGACATGGTTTATCTCCTTAGTTGAGTTAATAGCGGCTTAAGCCGACTTTTTTATCGAGACTGCACAATGCTATACCCCAGATAATGATTCAGGGTAGTGTACGGTCATACTTTTTTCAGTTTTTTACCTTCATCCTGGGAATTCCAAATCTTTGTCGTCGTTCCCACAGTGCCTTGCGGCTGATTCCCAGTTGTTTTGCCAGCTCTGTCTCAGTCATCTTTTCTTGATGCTCCAGCACGAAGTGGCGGAAATACTCTTCCAGAGATAGATTGGTGTTATCCGCGGGTATTTTCGGATGGAGTTGCTTCAGATTGGTATCTATGGCCAGCAGGTCAGGGGTAATTTCATTGCTTTCACACAGAATGACCGCTCTCTCCATGGCATTTTCCAGCTCGCGGACATTGCCGGGCCAATTGTGGCTGACAATTGTCTCTATGGCCGCCTGATTAAGTGTCAATGGCGAGCGATTGAGTTGCTTGCGTGCCTTGTCCAGGAGAAACTCAGCCAATTCGACTAGGTCGGAACCCCGCTCACGCAGGGGCGGCAGGGGGAGTTCCACTACCCGCAAACGGAAATAAAGATCACTGCGGAACTTACTGTTTTGTATCAGCTGCTTGAGATCCCGGTGGGTGGCGGCGATCAAGCGGATATCGACCAGTCGGGACTGCTCCGATCCGACTCGCCGGATTTCACCATTCTGTAGTACCCGCAGCAGCCGGGCCTGTGCTGCCAGGGGGAGTTCTCCTATCTCGTCGAGAAACAGGGTGCCTCCCTCCGCCGACTCCACCAGACCGATGCGGGTGCTGTCGGCACTGGTAAAGGCTCCCTTCTCATGGCCGAACAGTTCCGACTCTATCAGCGCTTCCGGGATCGCAGCACAGTTGACGGTAACGATGGGGGCATCTTTACGCAGGCTTTGATTGTGCAGTGCACGTGCCACCAACTCCTTGCCGGTGCCAGATTCGCCCAGGATCAGAACGGTAGCATCCGTTGGGGCAACCTTGGTGATACGACGACACGCCTCCTGCATGGCAGGACAGCTACCGACCATGCCGTCTACCGGATAGACCCTGTCCAGATCCGCCTTGAGGATTTCGTTCTGCCGCTCCATATTTCCCTGCTTGAGAGTCCGGTCAATCAGAATCAGCAACTCGTCATGATCGAAAGGCTTGGCGATATAGTCAACGGCACCCTGCTTCATCGAGTCCACCGCCGATCGTACGCTAGCGTAGCTGGTCATGATCAGCACGGGTACGCCTTCGGCCTTTGCTATGATCGCCGTTCCCGGTGCTCCGGGCAGTCGCATATCGGCCAGGATCAGGCTGAAATTTTTCAGGTTGAATCTATCCACCGCCTCTTCAACCGATTCAGCCTCTTTAACTTGATGATTTTTGCGTTCCAGCAGGCGTCGTACGGCGCTACGGATGATCGGTTCATCTTCAATAATTAAGATCTGACTCATGATTCTCTACGCTTTAATCCAAGTGTTGAGGTAGTTGTACTATGACTCGGGTGCCAACATTGGGAACCGAATCGATGTTGATGCTTCCTTTATGCTCTTCGATTATCTTGTACACCATGGAGAGACCCAGGCCGGTTCCCTTGCCGGTCTCCTTGGTGGTGAAAAAGGGCTCAAAGATCTCCTTCTGAACATCATTCGGAATGCCCTCCCCCTGATCCATTACTTCGATCTGCAACTGTCCATCCTCTTCGAAAGCAAAGATCTCCACCTGACCTCCGGGCTTCGAGGCGTCACAGGCATTGGTCAGCAGATTGACCATTACCTGTGAAAGGCGTTGGCGGTCGCCGATCAATTTCAGATCCTTCGGGCAACTGCTGCTGCACTCCACCTGCTTGCCTGCCCGAGTCAGTCTGACCAGTTGAATCGCTTCATCCACGATATCGCTCAGGGCGAATGCCTCCAGTTCGGTGCCGATGCTGCCGCTCCGGCTGAAGTTCATCAGTGATTGAACAATACTGTTGATACGTTTGGTCTGTTGCAGTATCCCCTCAATACTCTCCTGGATAATTTCGCTAGTCTGCTCCTCTCGGAGATTCTGTGCCAGGGAGGCGATGCCGGTGACCGGGTTGCCGATCTCATGGGCGACGCCGGCCGCCAGCCGCCCGATGGAGGCAAGACGGTCGCTGTGTGCCAGTTCGGCCTCGAGATTTTCCAGGTCTGTCATATCTTCCAGAAGCATCACCAGACTGGTGTGGGGGCCCGACTCCTGATGGGGCAGATCGGGGTCTGGAATCTTTGCCTTATGCAGGTTGAACCAATGAGGGCGGTTATTGACGTTTACCTCCATATGATGAATGTGCCCATCCTGGGCCAGTGCAAAACCGGCTAACAGTGATCCCCAGGGGGGCGACAGGCTGTTCAGCTTGCGCCCTTCAGCTTGCCGGCTGCTTACCCCGCTCATCATCTCAAGCGCCAGATTCCAGATAATCACTGTGTGGTCAGGGGCAACGGCGCAGACACCCAGCGGCAGGTCCAGCAGAATCTGGCGGTGGTATCGGCGCAGTGCATCCAGGTCCGCATTCAGGCCTTTCAGCTGGCTGCGTGACCGTTCCAGTTTTTCGTCCATATAACGGAAGGAGTCAGCCAGGGCGGTTTTTGTCTGGCCATCGATTCTCAGTTGCTGGTTGATGATGACGTGGGCCATATGCGGACCCACCAGACCGGAGAGGTTGCGTTCGATGCGTTGCAGCAGCCGTTTCAGTTCCCTGGGTCGCGTCTCATCCTTGCCCAGGTCCAGATCCTGAAGGGCCATCGCCACTTCCATCTCGGCTGCTTCCTTGCCAACCATGACAGCCAGACCCTTGGCGAACTGTGCCGGTGAACCGGCCGCCACAACACCGTCGAGGGGGACCGGAATGATGGTGTCACTACTGCAGGCGTGCGCGGCCTCCTGCTCTTCCGGCGATTGGCGGGTGAACAGGGATACAGTGACGAATAGTGCCGTGTTGCAGGCCATCGACCAGAAGGTGGCGAACTGCCAATGATCGAGACCGGAAGTGCGATGCAGGGAGGTGAGATCGAGTCCGAGGTCGACAATACCTGAATTTTCCAGCAGCGGCAGAAGCAGGGTGATGGTCCAGATACAGATACCTCCCAGCAGTCCGGTAATAAATCCCTGACGGGTCGCACGGCGCCAGTAGAGTGCGCCGATAACACCGGGAAGGAACTGGGCAACGGCGACAAAAGAGATCAGCCCAAGCTGCACCAGTCCCTGGTTATGCTCCAACAGCTGATAAAAGCCAAAGCCGGCCGCGATGATAACGGCTATCAGCAGTCGCCTTCCCCAGAGCAGCCAAGTGTAGATATCGAGTTTTGGATCAGGATAGCTGGCGGGGAGCAGCAGGTGGTTAAGGCACATGGATGAGAGCGCCAGAGTGGATACGATCACCATGGCACTGGCGGCGGACACGCCACCAATAAAAGTGAGTATCGGTAACCATTCAGGGCCATTTGCCAGGGTAATGCCGAGGACATAGTAGTCGGCATCCATGTCGAGCTGTAGATAGTCTCCCGCCCAGAGAATGGGTGGGATCGCCAGATTGAGCAGTAGCAGAAAGAGTGGAAAGGCCCAGCTGGCAGTCGTTAGAGCACGGCTCGATATATTCTCCGTAAAAATCATATGAAACTGCCGGGGAAGCAGAAAAGCGGCACAGAAAGAGAGAAACAGCAGGGTTACCCAAGGTCCTTCACGGATCGGCTCATAAAGTGCCCGGATCGCCTCCGGGTGGGCGGTCAGCCACTGGTTCAGTTCACTGGGTCCGGAAAAAGTGCCGAAAACGGCAAACAGGCCCACCGCCACCAGTGCAACCACTTTGACCAGGGACTCAAAGGCGATGGCAGCGACCAGCCCTCTGTGTTTCTCTCGTGAAGAGATGTGACGGGCGCCGAACAGAATGGAGAAGAGTATCAGCATGCCGCAGAATCCCAGGGCCAGGAATTGAGGTATCTCATCGTGGGTCAATACCTGGGTCGATGAGGTGACGGCACGGATCTGCAGGGCAATATAGGGTAGGGAACCCAACAGCATAAAGAGGGTGACCAGGATGCCTGCAAGTTGACTGCGGTAACGGAAGGCCAGCAGGTCAGCCAGGGAGGTGAGCTGGTAATCACGAACCAAGCGCAGAAGGGGACGCAGCAGCATCGGGGTGAGCATAAAAGCGATGGTTACGCCCAGATAAATGGTGAGAAACTGAAAGCCTTCACGCTGTGCAAAACCAACGCTGCCGTAATAGGTCCAGGAGGTGGCGTAGACGCCAAGAGAGAGTACATAGACCAGGGGATTGGCGGTCCAGCTGTCTGGGATCAGGCCACTATCGGTGATGTAGGCGATAAAGAACAGCAGCAGCAGGTAGCAGAGGCTGACGCCAAACAGTACTTCCAGCTCATACGTCATGACGGTGCTTTCGGGTCAGCCAGGCCGTAATCAGAATAATCGCCAGCCAGAGCAGGTAAGGGAGGAACCAGGGGTTATTCTCTCCAGCCCACCAGTGGGTTAGTGGTGAGGCAAAGAGAAAGAGTGTCAGCAGTGTGAGCAGCAGGGTGCTCTCTCTTTGTTTGCTGGAGTCCGGACGATTCAGCATGGAGTAAGCCTATCAATTGTTACAAATAGTAACAACCGAGATATCTTATCGTGAGCAGCAGCATGGTAAAAAATTCACCGAGTATCAGCTATTCCCGGTTTGAAATAGCCACAGTGATTTGTCGCTGCTCTTTGTGATCCTGTGATAAACCTCTGGCACATCCCGGGAATAGCAGTATTACCCATCTATCCAGATTTCTTGAACTGCTCTGGAAACCAGTAGTAAACAGGAGGCACGAGACTGTGATCTGCAGCCCTCGTTTCGAAGGAGTGACTTATGAATCCTGAAAAAGTTGTCTTTGGCTTTTTCATCGTATTGGCTTTGACTCTCAATTTCGGCTTTTTTGTGGGTGATCTTGATAACCCGGATCATCACCATGTCTATGAGCTGTTTGCCGTGATTGTGGTGAACCTGATGGCCACGATCCTCAAATTTGGCGACCGTACTCAGATGGGAGCGGTTCTGCTGGCTACCAGGCTGGTGGCGCTACTACAACTGTTTGCCGCAGTCCTGGTTTGGGGTGTGGCTCAACACGTTGCCGGCAGTGGACTGACGCCGGTAGCAATGGCCAGTATTGTTTCGCTTTCGGGCGGCGCCATGCTGGCCAATGTGATCTCGGTAATTCTACTGGTGATCGAGACAGTGATGCTGCGTCGCTGAAGCAATCTGCTGTGATGAATATCATCTACATCATTCTCCAGCGCATGCGTCAGCCACTGCTGACGCTAATTTCCGTCTATGCTATTGCTGTGCTGGGGCTGGTGTTGATCCCGGGGCAGGACAGATAAAATATATAAAAATCAAATAATTGGGGTATTTATGTCGTAGCCAGTTCAAGTTCTATATTTCCGCGCCCTGTAGATAACAGAGCGCGGAGACCTACTCTAAAGCAGTACCTCCTCTGGTTCTTTCTGATCAAACGCATTAGCGCTAACTCGTATAGTATTAAAATCATCCAGGCTGATTTTTTGTAATATTTCAGCGGGGCCGTCCGTGAAAGTGACAAGGTAGGCATAGACCAAGCCATCGTTGCTTTCGACCGTATCCATTTCCCACGAAAGCTGTTCAAGTTCAAAATCTGTTAGACCAAGTTCATCAGCTAAAGCGCTTTGTTTGTAGGTACTATGCACACTTTCTTTATCTCGCCAATCATCATTGACTGCGCCTCCGGCCTCGATCTCGAAATCCAGAAAGCTTCGTTTTCCAGCAATACGTGGTAGCGTAACCCGCACCCCAAAATCTATCCTATCGCCAGAGAACATCTTGTCACCGATCTGCGTTCCCTTAAGGGTTCCCGAAGCAATGATCTCAAGGTCATCGCCTGTGTCTACTATCTTGGCATTCTCATAATACGGGGAATCCTCAAATCCGGCATTGGTTTCTGCCATAACTCCGGATAACTCGTCAGAAATAAAATTGTCACATTCGATCAATAGAACTTCAGTGATGTAGGCTTCAAGGGTGTCATAGATCCAGACATTTCCACCAAAATATCCTTTATCACTTAAGAATGTGCTTATGAGTGAGGCCAGTTCTTGTGACTGTGGCAGATCATCAGGCAGCTCCTTCAGGCGTGCTTGCCGTCGAGTCAAAAGCGGGATATCAGGCACAAGAATGGCTGCCTCTTCCAGATTATCTAGCGGATATGATTTTTCAGATATCAGAGCAGCATGACTCTTATATCCAAAGAAAGCCGCAATAAGCTCTCTAGTATGTGTTGCTTTGAGTTTAGCACCAGTTTTTGATGCATAAGACGTGCGCAGGAAGTCCGCACATAATTTTGAAATATCGGTTTTCACGAGAAGAATCTCCTTAATTGTACTGATACTTTGCAGGTAGTGAAGAGTGTTTAACACTACGCTTGCCAGAAACAATTAAAGAAATCTACACAGGCAGGTAGTCAAAATCGCTGTCTTTTTGGTCACTCATAGCCAAGGCATTCAGCTCCTAGTAGTCAATCTACCACAGAACGCCAAGAATAAATACCAACTGACTGATTGTTGTTTATTACCACAGATATGTAATGAATATCGCGCCAAGCCCTAAATACAGGTCTAAAATCTGTGGGGTACTCGGAACTGAGTAATAAAGTTAATATTTTCTAAAAATAATCGTAAACTATTGAATTTAAAAGAGAAATAAGGAGATGGCAAAGGTAATAAAAAGGTAATCAGAGAGTAATTATATTACCTTTTAAGAGGGTAACTTTTAACAAATTATATTCTCTTATAAATCAATGTATTAGAAATAAATTACCTTTTAAATTACCATATATTACCTTTAGAGGGTAATTATTTAATCCTTTTATATCATATAGTTATATTGCTGTATTGACTATGATTACCCGTTTCCGAAGTACCCCCATGTACCTAAGAGTCCACTGCCGTTGAGCATTGCTATTCTGCCATATGTCTCGTAAGCCTCTTGTGCCAAGAATCGCAGAGATTATAGGACTGAAAATAATAGCACCCCCGTAAGTAATGCGCAGGCTTTCAGCCAGTTTGGCAGTTGCAAAAAAAACAGCCCTAAAAAGCCCGCAGGCGTGGAGGGGGGAAGACGGCGGAGTGTGAGGCAGCGTGCAAGCGGTGAGTGACACCGCTTTGTAGAAAGACCAATTTGGTTGAATTGCAGGCTGAATTAGCCTAAGAGGTGATTATTAGCTCGCGCCGCTTAGCGGCATTGGTACTGCCGCCTACCGTGTAAGTGATAGGAATCGACTGGCATTTGAATTCGTTAAAGACTTCTCTGATATCGGGGTGGTCATTAATCGATATAACCAGCTTACCCGAGCAACTTGAAGCCAGCTCTGCCATCTTGGCATAGTTATCAAATGTGAAGTCGGATCCATACCCTGTTGTTCCCCAGTACGGTGGATCAAGATAAAAAACCGTATCGATACTATCGTATCGAGTAATACACTCATCCCAAGGCAGATGCTCAATGGTTGTTCTCGCCAACCGTAAGTGTGCCAGGCTTAAGTCCTCTTCGATTCGTAGCAAATTAAGCTTGGGTGGGGTTGTCTTTGCGGTACCAAAAGTCTGGCCAACTGGCTTTCCTCCAAAGGCCAATTTTTGCAGATAGTAGAATCTTGCTGCCCTTTGCACATCGGTCAGTGTTGTTGGGTCTACCTTCTTGGCTAGAAGAAATTCCTCTCGGCTGACCATGGCCCAACGGAAATGACGAACAAACTCATCAAGATGATACTTGACGATTCTGTATAAATTCACCAAATCACCATTCAGATCATTAATGACCTCAACCTGTGATGGCTTCTTCAAAAAGAAAATGGCAGCGCCACCGGCAAAGGGTTCGACATAAGGTTCTATACCCTTCAACATGCGGCATAATTTGTTTGACAAGTCGACGCTTTCCCCCATCCACGGGATGATTGGTTTGGACATGGTGCAGCCTCTTAGTGATAAATTTGATAAGCTTCACCGTGCTGTATGCATGCAGCGGGGAGCCTCGGCTGGTCATGGTGGTTACTTCATCATGTCCGGCGATGATTACGGTGTTAGCGCACCGTAATCATCGCTCCTCTCTTTCTGTTTTCGGGTCTTTTACATCAATAAAGTAAGGTTCAAACTGGATGACCTCCTCACCTATCCAGCTATTAATTTCTTTAAATCGCTCCCGTAGCGGTATGAGTTCATTACGGGAAAATACCTTGCTAGCCGCTTCTGCTGATCCGAATCCACCTGTATTTTACGGAATAATGCCCATTATTTGAGGTGGCACACGGTGCGCGGATAATACATCATCACGTGTCACGTTCTTAATATTGAAGAACTCATCTTTGGCTGATACGTCTGCGATAGGAATTACCTGCAGCCCGTCTTTTTTACCGTCTGGCGCGTACATAAACAGGTTGCGAAAGTTGCCAGGCTATTTTGATTCTTTAAGCGCTTTTCTCAGGTTGTTAATATCATCTTCCTCATGGGCAGTATCGGTCATATACAGAATGAATCCGGCATGGCTGCCATTGAGATAATATTTACGGCGAAATAAAGTCTCTGACTCATTCAACCATGCACTGTTTAGCGCCGCCAAATATTCAGGTACACCATAAATTTCCTGATTAATATCGGGTTCAAGCAGATGGAAGATTGAGTCACTTGAGAAATAGTGCTTTTCACCAAAGTTTTTCAAAAATAGATAGTCGTCATGGCTTTCTTGCGAGTGTATTTGGCAGGACTAGGCTTTAACTTGACTGGCTTCCAAAGACGATTATTGATTCTTTCAAGATAGGCATTACCGAACACCAAATAGTCTAATAAAACCGGCTAAAATCCTGCTTGGTCAGTAAGGGATGGTCGACATAGCTGGAAACCAGAATATTGCGCTTTACCGATAAAGCAGATCGATGATGGACGCTGGCATGTAATGATTTTGCCAATCCATGCAAACTGATAGGTGGCTCATAATAGTCACCCTGTAACCAGCATTCTGCATATTCGCTGATTTCTCTACCCTCCAATACTGGAAGCGGTTCTCCAAAAGCAAAAAAATCAGCTTTTTTATTCACTAGAAAATCTCCATAAATGATTTTTTACCTTCGCCAACTTCATCCACACTATTCAATGTTTCTTTATCGAGCGCGTGCATGACGGCCCAGGCTAAGTCGGCATGACCTGTTTTATTGGTTAGGCTTGCCCGATAAGTAATGTTTCTACCGGATTTGGTTGCGGTTTGATGGATGGTCATAAACGCATGAGCCAAGTCTGTCCACGACAAATCGAATTCAACCAGTCGGTGACTGAATAACTACTTGGCCTTCAAAACTAAATTGGTTTTTACTTCAACGAAATAATTTATTCGTTTAACACTGGGATAGAACTTTTTAACTAATTGATACACACCATGACCTTTCCCCCAGAAATAGAGCCATGACAAGGATGAGATTTCCAATTAGTCTGTGTATTAGGAGATCTCAAGATGAAGAAGAAGCGTTACAGAGAAGAGCAAATTATTGGTGCCATCAAGCAGCATGAGTCAGGGGTAAAAGTTGATGACATTTGTCGTCAGTTCGGCATTTCAACCGGGTGCTTTTATAACTGGCGAAGCAAATACGCCGGGATGGATGTCTCAGAAGCCAAACGGCTCAAAGAGCTTGAAAGCGAAAATAACAAGCTTAAGAAGTTACTTGCCGAGAAAATGCTTGAAGCTGAGGCGATGAAGGATGTGCTCTCAAAAAAGTGGTAAAGCCTGCTGATAGAAAACAAATCGTGAGCTACCTTAAGTCGCGGTTCAAATTAAGTGAGCGTAGAGATTGCCTATTAGTAGGCTTAAGTAGAACCGCTTTTCGGTACGTTACTCAATGGGGAAAAGATGAGCCTCTACGCAAACGGTTACTTGAGCTGGCAAAAAAGCATCCGAGTTATGGTTATTTGTTTTTACATGGCCTCCTGAGAGGAGAGGGGCTTGTGAAAAACAAGAAGCGGACCTACCGAGTCTATAACGAAGAAGGTCTTCAAGTGAGGACTAAAAAACGCAAGAAGATAATACGACCAAGAATGCCAACGATTATGCCCATTGGTAAAAATATACGCTGGTCAATGGATTTTGTCAGTGATCAGTTGGCTAATGGTCGCCGCTTTCGAGTATTTAATGTGATTGATGATTACTCAAGAGAAGTTATTGGCCAGCTCTCTGACTTCTCGATCAATGGTCACCAGGTCGCTCGTTTTTTAACTCAGGTGATTGAGCTAAGGAGCGCTCCGGATCAAATAATCTGCGACAACGGTACTGAGTTTACTAGCAAGGCGATGTTCTACTGGCAAAAAGAAAGTGGCGTTAAGCTAGGTTTTATTCAGCCAGGTAAGCCTACTCAGAATGCGTTTGTAGAAAGCTTAAACGGTAAATTCAGAAATGAATGCTTAAATCAGCATTGGTTCAGGTCCATTGATGACGCTAGACATGAAATTGATCAATGGCGAGAGCACTACAATCACGTGCGGCCTCATAGCGCATTAAATTATTTGTCACCTGTGGCCTTTGTGAATAGGGCCGCTTAGAATGAATTATCTCATCCAAGTCTTGGTATTAAGATGGGGGGAAGGTCAACCAGAACCCGCGCCAGTTGCATCAATTCCAATGTATGCAACGTTAAAATTATCACACATTTTTTTGATATGCGCTGACTGAGCATCAAAGTCCATTCCCTGCCAACTGTATTTTTCTAAAAACCGATACTTCTCGCCTTTTTTTAGCGGTGGTGAGACGATAACAAGACTGGTATTATCTTGTGTTTCAGACGGGTCATACCCTATCCATACAGGTCTTTCGCCAAACGGCATTTTTTGATTGTGGTTGTAATCCTCCCAGCGCACCAGTGCATCAACCATGCAACCTTGTAACTCACTTAAAGGAAATACAGAGGCAGAGTCATCAATGAATTTTCATAGCAGTAGGTTTTCAAATTTAGAAGGCGAAAATTTTTTCTTAAGTTTATCCATCGTGACCAACGAATCGCCTTTGTTTATTGCATCCTCAATGGTGACAATTTGTCGCCAAATACCATCCTCACATTCCACCCCATCTTTCAGCGCCTTATGACTCACATCAATATCGATATGATCTTTTTTTGGTCTTCCTTCATTAAAATAATTACCATTCCACAAAGAATAAGCTTGATGATTTATTGTTGACGGCGTTGAAAAATAGGTAATTATTAGATCATCTAAAATCGCTATGCCACTGGAAATATGTTCTATATCTGAAAAATTATGAATCCAGAAACACTCATCAATATACAAATAACCGGAGTAATTTTTCGCCGTATTTTTATTAGTTCAAAAAAAATGTAGTTCAGCACCATTCGACAAAACAATAGGGTCGCCTCGGAGTTCAACACCTGTCACTTCCATAACAAAGTTAATAATATCTCGCTTAAATACCAACGCTTGATTTTTTGATGCTGATATGAATATTTTATTCTTTCCCGTCTTGGCAGTATCAACAATAGATTCTCGACTAAAATGAAGCGTTTCGCCTATTTTCCTGATTTTAACAATCTGTCTAACGGCAAAAGCTAAAGAACGATGCCATTCTTTTTGATGAGGAAACATGCCTTCCATAAAAGCCAGTTCCAATTGTCTAACGGCCTCTCCATCCAGGTGATTTTTTTGAGGCTACTTACGCTTTCCTTGGTTACGATTTTTAATCTTTGGATTAAGGTCTGCCTCATTACCTCCTGATTCAAACCGCTTAATTCTGTCTGTCCGCTCAAATGATTTTGTCAGCGCTTCAATTTCTCGAAACTCTGTATTTGTTTTATCAGGCTTATCAATTAACTGACAAAGCCGCATATCAATCGCACCTTCAACACGCAGCACAATCGGCGCATCGTCCCACTTCTCTCGCCGCTTCCATGAATCGACGGTGGCATAGGCAATATCCAGATCATTACTGATTTGTGCAATTGAGTAACCACGCCAATACATTTGACGGGCTTGATTACGAGTATTGAAATCTATCGAATCGCTCATGGTGTAAGACTAACGGCCAAAACGCCTTTCAAGCAGGGCTTATCAGTTGATTGTGGCTATATCAACTGCAAGCCGGTTGCTATGACTAGCGACCTAGCACCAAACTCTAATCCAGAAATGATCGCATCCTTAAATTTTAAACAGGATTAAAATAGTGAGATGAGCATCGATAGCACACAGAATTTTTGGCATATTACTGCCGCAGAAAATGACTCTACAGAAATATGGATTCATTGGTATATTGGCGAATCTTTTTACGCTGAAAGAATTTCGGATAATAAATTCATCGAACAAATCAGTGCCATAAAATAGAAAAAGATTGTTGTTTATATCAATAGTAGAGGTGGCTCTGTGATTGATAGCATGGCCGTTTTTAATGCACTACTTAACCATCCTGCGGCCATCACTACAGTCAATGCTGCATCTGCGATGTCAATCGCCTCTCTCATATTACAAGCTGGGGATAGTCGGCAAGCATACGGTAATGCAATCACCATGGTTCATGATTCAATCACTGGAACCTATGGCAATGCGGGTGAGCATCGTGAAACGGCGGAGATACTCGATAAATTTAATCGTCTTATGGGAACAACCTACGAATCGCGTGGCGTCAAAAAGGATGATATTGCCTCTATTCTGGATGGAAAAGATCATTACTACACGGCCACAGAAGATAAAAATCTTGGTTTAATTGATGAAATTACCAACCATCTTTCTATAGCAGATTCATCTGATCATCCTCGACACATAGTACCTGATCACCTTTCCAGCCAACCGGTTAAAGCCGAGGATTCAAGCATGTAAAATGAAGAGCTTCCTACCAATACACAAGCTGATGATGCAAAAAATAACGAAGGTATCTTGGCAAAAGTTCGCGCCATTTTTGGAGTTAACAGCGCGAAGAGTTCGCAGGAAGAAAACAGTCAAAATGATAAACAACAGACTGAGCGACTAGAAGACCTTGAAGCTGCTGTGTCACTCATTGCAGAGCAAATGGCCGATACATCAAAACAAGAAGACATAAAGAAGATCTCCGAATCATTGGCACAGTTAGTCAATGACATTAAGGCATTAAATAAGCAAATAACGAGTACGCCAGATTCCACACACAATCCACGACCTGCGGATACCGGCGCAGCCAAAACCATATTAACCGACTGTTAGCCAATACAATAGGAGCAAACACACATGCGTAACGAAACTCGACAACATTATAACGCTTATGTGTGCCGCCAAGCGAAAATTAATGGCATAGAAGACGGCACTCAGCAATTCAGTATTGAGCCTTCCGTTGAGCAATCACTTGAGGACATAATCCGCGAGTCAGCCGGTTTTTTACAGCGCGTTAATATCCATGGTGTTCCGGAATAAGAAGGAGAAAAGCTTGGGCTGGATGTTGGCTCAATCGTAGCCAGTACCACTGATACGGATAGCAAAGATCGGGAAACCTCAGACCCAACCACACTGGCAAAAGATCGGTATCGCTGACAGTAAACCAATTTCGATACCCATGTAAAATATTCAAAACTGGATGCCTGGGCTAAGTACCCTGACTTTCAAACCCGTTTGCGCAATCTGGTGACACAGAAAATTGTCCGTGACCGTATGATGATTGGCTTTAACGGTACCAGTCGCGCAATGAGTTCTGACCGCACCACAAACCCTCTATTACAGGATGTTAATATTGGCTGGTTAGAACACCTGCGACAAAACAGTGCCGAAAGCGTACTGGCTGATATCAAAATCGGTGATGGCGGTGATTATGCCAATATTGATGCCGCTGTATTCGATGCCACTAACGAGCTGATTGCCGAATGGTACCGGGATGATCCTGACCTCGTTGTAATTATGGGCCGTGAGCTGTTAGCCGATAAATATCTTGCCCTGCTCAATGATAGCGATGCACCTACAGAGCGTAACGCGCTGGACATCATTATCAGAAACAAACAGATCGGTGGACTAAAAACCGTTAGAGTGCCTTTCTTCCCTGCTCGCTCATTTGCCATCATCCGACTCGACAATCTAAGCCTCTACTATCAAGAGGGCAGTCGTCGTCGGCATATTGCAGACAACCCAAAGCGAGATCGTATCGAAGATTATCAATCAGTCAATGAGGCATATGTCGTAGAAGACTATAACCTGATATGCCTGGTTGAAAACCTACTGGTACCTGATGGTAACGGAGGCTGGGCATAGTGAGCATTGCCAGACGACATCGACAAAAATCACTGCTGCAAAAGAAACCCATGAAGCCGAAACAGCAGGTACGCTCATTGGATCAAACCAATACGAACTGATGCTCTCTCAATTAACCACACATCAACGCCAACTTTCATAAATACAGAGCATGGAACAGCGTGCGGTGACAAAGGCGACAATTTTACCTGAATACGCCGCTTATGTTGACGGGGTTCTCTCTACCAACAGTGGCCTACAGGATGATGTGCTGGACTGTGATGGTTTGGCGTATCGATGCAGGCGATCTAGGCGCTGCACTTGAAATCGCAGAATATGCACTAAGTCATCAATTAAAAATGCCTCAGCGCTTTAATCTGGACACCGCAACATTAGTTGCTAAAGAAATGGCGGAAGCCGTTATGTCTTTACCTGATGACGATAATATTGACGAAGAACATATCCGTCATGTGATCGACTTAACCCAACAATATGATATGCCGGATGAAGTACGCTCCAAGCTACATAAAGCCATGGGGCTAACGTTACAGGAAAACAATAGTGCAGAATCGATAGAGCACCTATCACGAGCCTTGGCATTAAACCCTCTGGCAGGTGTGAAAAAGTTATTAGATAAATTGCAGAAAGCGCAAGCAGAAAAAGACGTGGCCACCGTCTAACCGTGTCTCCCACGAGCCGCAGCGGCCCAGCGCAATGCCCTGCTTTTATAAGTGGGTAAGTTAAAACGCTGGTGACCGCTGTTTTTATTTTGAAGTGTGGAGTAAGGCTAAGAGTACCCATGTAATGAGTGGATTTATCGCAACCAACAACAGCGCGGAAGAACCTGAACAGGTTAGCAATAACAGTTTTTTCACTGACATTGATGTTAGCCAGTTCCGTACTGTTATGCGCGTAGATAAAACGGTTACATCAGAACGAACGGTTCAAGCCATACAAGATGCCATGATTGCCATCAATAGTGAACTGCAAGCATGGCAAGACAATTCACAATCTAAGTCTTTATCAGACATTCCATCAGAAAACTACGGTGATAAAACCAAGCTGGAGCATCTATACCAGGCGGCACTGTTTAATCGTGCTAAAGGACTACTGATCGAAAGCTATCGTGACTATGACAGTACCAAATCTGGACATGATCGATCCGATGATATGGAAACTCATATCGATGATTACCTCCGCCGATCACGAGAGGCCATTCGCAATATTTTAGGTATTTCACGTATGACAGTGGAATTGATTTGATGATCGTTATTACCCAATAAGATGACACGATTGGCCTCATCTGTTGGCGGCATCTAGGCAGTACTACAGGCGTAACAGAGAAAGTACTCAAGATCAATCCGCATATTGACAATAAAAACCCTGTATTACCTATCGGTACTCGAATCACGCTACCGGATTTTCATTTACCCGTAAAAAAATCATTAATTTGTGGGATTAACTATGCATGGTTACAAATTAGGAAAACGATCATCTAAACGCCTTGAAGGAATACACCCTGATCTGGTGAAAGTGGTCGAACGTGTAATCGAAATTACATAGATTAATTTTACCGTTATGGAAGGAATGAGAACAATTGAACGCCAGAAAAAGCTATTGGCTAAGGGGGCTTCAAAGACTATGCGTAGCCGCCACATTACCGGCCATGCTATTGACCTAGGTGCGTATGTAGATCGCAGGGTTGATTGGAGCTGGCCTTTATACCATCAGATTGCAGCAGCAATGAAAGGCGCTGCAAAAGAATTGGAGATTCCAATTCCTTGGGGAGGGAATTGGCGGAAGTTTCCTGATGGGCCGCACTTCCAGCTTCAGTGGAAACACTACCCAGAATGAGAAAGGCACCTTGTAAGATCAGGCGGATAATTATCACAATGACCTTGTTGTTGTGTGCTTTTGTTGTTGTTTACCTGCTTTTCCAAGGTGACGACACACGTTTAAACGAGACCTTAGCTAACGGAGCTTTCTTCTTGGCGGGTTCAGTGATCGGAGCGTATGTCTTCGGTGCTACGTGGGACTATAAAAATAGTGATGAGGTGAAATAGTATGGGTCTGTTGAGCATGACGAGATTGATTAAGATATGGCCGATTTTCGCCATTATTGGCGTGGCTGATTTTTCCTATTTCAAAGGGTATTCAAATGGTAAAACTCAAGCACAGCTTGTTTATTTGTAGGAAAAGAAAGAAGCGGTTGCCCGTGCCATTCAACAGGCTGAAGAGATAGCTAAGGTCAACCAGCAAATAGCAAACGCCTTCCATAGCAAGCAGGAAAAGGCTAAAGTAAAAATTAAAATTATTGAAAAAGAGGTAATCCAGTATGTGGAAAAACACCGCAATGATGACGGTTGCAACCTTGATGCTGACGGGGTGCGGCTCATTAACGACCTTATCAACACCGCCAACGGTTAACCAGCCAAAGATTGAGAGAGCTTTGCTACAGCTATGCCAAAAGTTGCCATTAATGGATGAAGGAAAAATAGCCGACCGTTTCTATTTAGCAAAAACAGTGATTGGTATGTATGGGGATTGCCGAAGAAAACAGGAGGCATTAGCCGATTCCGTAAACGCTATAGAGGGTAAAAGGTTGAAGAATGAAATCAGAAATTAAACGCCGTGAGTGGCGCTTAGATAAAACCGTTAGTATCGGGCATATCATCAGTACTTTGATTATTACTCTATCGGTTTTCTCGTGGGCACTGGCTATAGACAAACGTGTTGAGCAGAACTCACAAAGCATTAAATTTCTCACCTAAAATCAGAAGCGTGTTGAAATTCGTGTTGATTCAACACGGCAAGAAATCAGACAAGATCTGCAAGCAATCAACTCCAAACTGGATAGATTGATAGAACGCCAGATGCGTACCAAAGGGAACTAGCCAATGGATAGCCCTGATCAAGCACAACTACTCGAAGAGCAACACAGAAACAAAGCACTTATTGGCAGAACCCAATATAAAGGTATAAGCGCATGAATTTGTAGCGACTGTAGTAAAGTCATTCCCGAAGCCAGAAGGTAGGCATTACCAGGCATCTACACCTGTATTGACTGTCAATTACTCCCGGATATAAGAATATGAAATATATAGTTTTACTTCTATTTCTAGTCGTTGCTTCTGGTCTCTCTACAGGGTCAGAAAAACAGGAAGTTTGCGTAAAAGCCAGCACATGAAAATTCGTACTGCATGATCAAAAAGGCTATTTTCAGATTGAGGGATGCAATGGTCAAATTCATCAGTGGACTGCTGTAACAAAAAGTATTGAGACTTCACTATGAAAAAACTGGAGTCCTTACGCGAGCATTTATTATCATCCCCTATTGGATTGCAAGAAGATGATTTATTAACCTTTTCAGAACAAGGAAAAGTAATCAGCTTTCAAGGGGAGAATAACCAACATTTTGAGCTGCGTTATTCTGCCAATATTATTATTACCGACTACAGTGGTGATGCTGACCAAGTTGCTTATTTACTATTGCAATGGCTAAAACAGAATCAACCATATTATAAAGAAGATGCGATTGAATTTTAGGCCGATATACTCAGCCAGTCCGCAGTCGATTTATCTTTGAAAATAGAGCTTTAAGAAATCATTAAAGTACGCATCTAAGATGAATTTGTTTATTTAAAATCTTGCGCTTAACCAAACCTTTCTGAAATTATTTTACCCAAACAAGAGTGGAAAATGACCACCTAACATAATCCTTACGGACTAGAACAAGATAGATAATGACAATGCTTTAGAGCAATTGTCGCAGTCTATTTTATCCAGTCTATCAGCACCTGAGAGCAAAAAATTGTTTCGTCAAATGTCGTTTTAACTTCGCAAGAGAAATCAAAAAAGAATCACTGCACAACAGAACCAAAAAGGCGAAACTTGGACACCAAGGAAGAAACAACTAAACAAACAAGGTCACGTTGCCAAAAAGAAAAAAATGATGCTTGGCTTGAGAAAAGTGAGGAGGCTAAAAAACCAATAATCACCTATTGGTTTATCTATCGGCTACCAATGGCGAGATGCAAAAATAGCGCGTATTCACCACTATGGTCTACGTGACAAGCCATCTTCAAAAGCCAAATCTACCAGTTATCCTGACCGTCAATTACTGGGTGTTAATAGCACCGATAAACGATTCCTACGTGATCTGCTATTACGGCAACTGTCCTTTAGTTGAATCAACCAAAAACAACCGCTGACTATTAGACTGAACAAGGTGAGTCTATCAACATGCTTACATGAGCTTGAATACCGTTGATCTATATCGTCGTTTTTAAAACCTGATCCGCATTGGCACGATTGCTGACGTTGATTATCAGGGTAAGCGGTTGCGTGTAAAAAGCGGTGAACTATTGACGGATTGGTTGCCATGGCCTGCTGAAATTGTCAGAAACTTTAAACACTGGCGACCATTAAGAACAGGTATACAGGTTGTTTTGGAATGCCCTTCAGGTGACCCAGCGAAAGCACTCATTATTTTTATTCTGTATTCCAGTCAATTGGATGCGCTATCAACTGATCAGAATATCGACTTGATTCAATTTAATGATGGAACCGAGCTTTATTACGACTCTGTCTCACATCACATGCAAATCAATGTTGCGGGCAGCATGACCATCAATTGCAGCGACGATTTTATTGTGACTGCATAGAATGTGAGGCTGAACTAATGCCAGCAGTAACTCGATTAGGTGATCAATGCACAGGGCATGGATGTTTCCCTTCACGAGAAAGCACACAGGGTAGCCCTGATGTATTTGTAAACGGTATCGCCGCACATCGACAAGGCGACACACGGTCTGCCCATGGCTGTGCTACTTGCGCACCTCATGGCGTGGCTTTGGCTCAAGGCTCCACAACAGTTTTTGTGAATGGCTTACCTATAGGCCGTATTGGCGATCCTGTCGATTGCGGTTCCAGTGTCATGAAAGGCTCCAGCAATATTTTTGTGGGAGGATAACAGATGGTAACGGGTATGAATGCAACCACTGGCAGAACCATTTCAGGAAAATCGCATTTACGCCAATCGATTGCGGATATTCTGACCACTCCAATTGGCTCTCGTGTGATGCGCAGAAACTACGGCTCGTATCTCTTTGATTTAATCGACCAAGCCGAGAATGATGCAGGCCGTTTACGTTTAATGACGGCAACGGCAGATGCACTGATACGCTGGTAACCCCGCCTCAAGCTGAACAAAGTCACGATTGACTCTAACTTTTATGGTGAAACGACCATCCAGATATAGCGGGCTATATAACGGTTCTGAGACTTCTATTGAATTACCTTTAGGAGTCGCCGCATGATTAAGAAAAAACCTTGGCTATTTAAATTAAGTGACGACTATTCATGGGACGCCTCCCGCTTTATTTTCAACGATATTACTTTTGATAACGCTTGGTTACACATCGACAGCGGCGTGATTACTGTCAAGCAAGGCTATGCCTTGTATGGTTGTTCCCATAAATGGGTAATTTCTGATTTGTGGGTAATCGGTACACCAGATGGCCGTTTACATCATAGACTGCCCATTACTTACCACGCATCGTTGATTCACGATGCGCTGACTTAGTTCAGAACAACACTGCCTATTAAGCATCAGCAAGCGACAGCCATTTTTGATGCCATGCTAAAAGAGCGTCAATTTTTCTGGCGCAAATTGTATGTATTAGCAGTATCTCTACTCGGCCCACATGATTTTAAAGGTAACAGAGATATGCGTGGAGGTGCCCAATGACCTTGCTGGCCTCCACTGCATTACAGTCACTACCCGATCCAACTATTATCGAGGATTTGGATTTTGAAGTGCTGCTGAATGAAGTCAAGGCAGACTTCATCCGCTTTGCACCCGAGTTAGCCAGTTCTCTGGTATTAGAATCCGAACCGGCTAACAAAATAGCGCAGGCGATTACTTATCGTATTTTGCATGAACGCAAACTGGCTAATGACCAGGCATTATCACTGATGCTGGCCAAGGCTGAAAAAAGCCAACTGGATCATCTAGGCAGTTTGCCTTTTATCAATACACCAAGAAAAACCATTACGCCTGTGGATAACGAAGCGGTACCGCCTGTCCCTGCCGTATTGGAAATCGATGCGGAGTATCGGCTACGCCTGCACATTGCATTGGAAGGATTCTCAACGGCTGGGCCAGTGGATGCTTATATTTATCATGGCTTGGCCGCACACGAAGATATTAAAGATATCGCTGTTGATGCACCAACCTTTACTCGCTGGGCAATACCCAGTGAATTAACCAATAGTCTGCCCAACAATGGCATTGTCCTCATTCCTGACTACGATGCTGGCATTGGCTGATCCAATGCCTGGTGATGTCGCTGTCACAGTATTAAGTCGTATCGATACCGGCACGCCCAGTGCAACAGCTATGACAGCCGTTGAAAACACACTGGATAATGACAAGATACGTCCATTAACTGATCGCCCTCGCTGCCGTGGTGCTGAGGTTGTCACTTATCAGATCAAAGCCAATATATGGTTTTACCCTGGCCCTGATGCCGCACTTATTATTGAAGGAGCTAATGCAAAAGCACAAGGCTATGTCGAAGACCGGAAACGCATTGGTTATGATGTCACGCTTTCTGGCTTGCATGCGGCTATTCATCGTTCAGGGGTACAACGGGTAGAGATGATTGAACTTGTCAGCGATTTTCAAATTAACAATCGTCAGGCCAGTTACTGCCTATCTATTGAAATAAATAATCAGGGGGTAGCGGTATGACCGACACACTAATGCCCCCGTCTTCGAGTCCATTAGAAAAAGTCGCTGATCTCACTGCAGCCTTACATATTGAGGCTATTCCCGTAGAGCGTATTTTTGACCAGTGGCATCCGCAGCGCTGCCCCGCTGGGCTATTAGGTTGTCTAGCTTGGGCAGTCAGTGTTGATGATTGGAACCCAGACTGTCCGGAACAGGTAAAACGCGATGTGATTGAATCCAGCGTGCAAGTACATCGACATAAAGGCACCCTTTATAGTGTTAAACAGGCTTTATCTTCGCTGGCCATTCAAACACAAATATCCGAGTGGACTGAGAATACACAGACCAACACACCATATAGCTTTATTGTCAGTGCCTTTGTTAACTAAAATATTGCATCAGGTAATGAAAGTGTTTTGGATGAAAACTTTTACCAACTGGTCAGGCAACAAGTCAGCAATACCAAACCTATCAGAAGCCAGTTTGATATTCATGTGGGCGCTGCATTTTCTAATGAGACAGGCATGCACACAGTGATGGGTGCGGCTCAATCACAACGCTATGACAGCACGTTAAAACAAGATGTCATTCAAACAGAAAATCATTTTAAGGCAGCAACCTGCTCGCAGCTAAGCGAAGTCACTAGGCACAACATACATCTAATGCCGATCACCGAGCTTAAGCAGACAAGCATACAGCTTGCTGCCGTAAGCAGGCCCGTCATTTTGGTACAAGCAATTATGGAGGCTGCATGAGCACAACTTTAAACCCTGTTATCACTTCGGCTGGCTTAAATGCGGTCTTTAATGCTCAAAATAATAGGCTATATGCCACCATTTCTGAAATTGCATTAGGTGATTCTGCATGGATAACAGACAACACCGCAACGGCTCTACAAAACGAAAAACGCCGTATTTCTGTTAGCGGTGAACGTGTCAATGATTCACAGATTAATTTAACCGGTGTAGAAGACGGCACCAGTTTGGAATATTGGGTGCGTGAAGTTGACTTCTATCTGGCTGATGGCACTTTGTTAGCGATCTAGAGCAATGCAAACCAAGCATTGGCCTATAAATCCGCTGGTGTTGATTTGTTACTGGCTTTTGATTTGGTGCTATCGGCGCTACCCGCTAGCAGCGTGACGATGGATGGTTCTGCTGGTTTCAGTTTGCCTCCTGCCACAGATAGCAAACGCGGCTTGATTCGTATTGCCACGCAAGCGGAAGTGACGGCTGGTACAGCTACAGACATAGCGGTTAATCCGGCACAGCTTGAAGCGGTTACCAGTGATTCAGCGTTGATGAACAGCATCTTAACTCGGGATGGTAACGGCTCAGGTTTGGATGCGGATTTACTCCGTGGCCTACCGGCTGATTTTACCTCCAGCAAAGCCGTAAACGGTTATCAAAAGTTACCCAGCGGCTTAATTATCCAATGGGGTGCAGGAACTGCCGCTCAAAGAGAAACCATGTCTTCAGGCTATCCAAACACTCTGCCAATTGCATTCCCTAATCAGGGCTTTTTTGCAATAGCTAGTTATTGTGGTGGGTTAAACACCACAACAGTCTGGTTTGAGTCTGCATATAGCGGTGCTCATACCGGAATTAGATACATTGTAATAGGGTACTAACAATGAAATTTGCTCACTACGACGATAACGGAAACATTTTAGGCTTCTATGACAATGGCATTCATATCGATATTCCAGAGCCAAACATACTGCTTTCAGAAAAAGAATGGAAAGGATGTGTTAATAACCCAACCTTGAGAAAAATTTATGTTGCTTCTGCCACGTTGATTGAAATAGCCAAACCTGAACCATCTTTAGACGATATTAAACATGCAACCAAAATCAGAGTTAATGATTTTACTGTTACTGTTAGTGTTCGTGCCAAGCTCACAGGCTATGCTGATCAATACAAACTAGCTGGATGGAACGATAAGTCACAACGCGCCAATCGTGTGATTACGAACACTGCGTCTGATGCAGATATAGCTATTTTACAGACTGAGTGTGACAAACGCGGCAAAGGTGAAACCCCACAAGATCTAGCTAAGAATCAAGCCGCAAAAGGCCAAGCTTTGGCTACGGCAGTTGCCATTATTGACGGCATGGAATCGGCGGCACTGGCTGCCATTGAGTCCAAGCGCAGTGAAAACACCTTGGCAGCTTTACTTGACTAACTTCAAACCGAGGCAAATGCCGAACTTAACCGTTTATTAGGAGAATAACCATGGCTACAGACTATCACCACGGCGTTCTCGTCATTGAGATCAATGAAGGCACACGGCCTATTCGTACTGTGCAAACCGCAGTCATTGGGTTTGTGGCAACGGCTCCTAATGCTGATGCTGCCTTCTTCCCTGAAAACCGACCTGTGCTGCTGACCGATATACTGGACGGCTTAGAGAAGGCAGGCAACAGCGGCCTTGCCTTACGTACTGGATGCCATCAAAGATCAGTGCAGCCCACTGACCATTGTAGTTCGCGTACCAGAAGGTGCTGACGAAGCCGAAACCACTTCCAATGTCATAGGTGGTATCGAAAACGGTCAGCGTACTGGATTGCAGGCATTGATGGCCGCTAAAGCCCAACTGGGTGTGACACCTCGCATACTGGTAGCACCTGGACTGGATAATGCCAATGTTGCCGCAGAACTGGTAGGCATTGCCGAGCAAACTCGCGCCTTTGCCTATGTTTCGGGAGTTATAACTAAAAGTGTTGTTTGAAAGGAATTGAAAAAAAGCGGCGTATCTGGTTGATTTGTTGTTGCGAGACATCAAAACAACCATTGGAGATACGCCACCACGAGTAAGAATAACGTTGTTAAGCTGGCAGGTCGAGATACGATTATCGATCCGCTGACAGAGTTGCCGAGAAGCGGTGCAGAGCAGTTGATCTACCAGGCGGTGGAGGCCGAGCTGCTGGAGCTGTTGGCGGAGCACGTCGAGCGACGGACAGAGGATGGCAAGGTGGGTGTGGTGCGTAATAGTCACCTGCCAGCTCGTAAACTGCAGACAGGATTAGGGCCGGTCACGGTCAAGATCCCCAAAGTTCGCGCGAAGACCGGCGAGCCGGTGACGTTCCGATCAGCTCTGGTGCCGCCGTATGTACGCAAGACGAAGTCACTGGAAGCGGCACTGCCGTGGCTCTACCTGAAGAGGATTTCCAGTGGAGAGATGGATGAAGCCCTGAAAGTGCTGGTGGTTCCGGATGCAACAGGCTTGTCGGCGGGCAGGGTATCGCGTCTGAAGCAGGTCTGGGCAGAAGAATATCGGGGCTGGTGCGAGGAGCGCCTGGATAAGGGCCATTGGGTGTATGTGTGGGCAGACGGTGTCTACAGCGGACAGAGAGCAGAGCAGACGAAGCTGTGTGCCCTGGTGGTGATCGGCGTGAATGAGCGTGGTGAGAAGCATTTTCTGGCAATTGAGGATGGTGTACGGGAGTCCACACAGAGCTGTCTGGAGGTGCTGTTAAAACTGAAGTCACGCGGACTAAACCCGCCAAAATTGGCAATTGGAGACGGTGCTATGGGCTTCTGGGCTGCACTGGAGGAAGTGTATCCAGAGACGCGTCAGCAGCGCTGCTGGATGCACAAGACCATGAACGTGCTGAACTGCCTGCCAAGGTCAGCTCAGCCGAAAGCGAAGCAGGCACTGCACAACATCTGGCAGGCGGAGACCCAGGCCGATGCAGAAAAGGCCTTTGATCTGTTTATCAAAACGTATGAGCCAAAGTATCCGAAGGCTGCCATCTGTCTGCACAAAGACCGAGAGGAACTGATGGCTTTCTATCAATTTCCTGCGCAGCACTGGCAGAGCATTCGGACCAGCAATCCGATTGAATCCACCTTCGGGACAATCCGCCATCGAACCAAGCGTTCCAAGGGCTGCCTATCGCGTGACGGCATGCTACACATGATGTTCAAACTCGGCCTGTGTGCCGAGAAGACGTGGAGACGATTACGGGGTTTCGATTATCTGGCGAAGGTGATAACCGGAATCAAATTTAAAGAGGGTGTTGAGGTAGCAGGAGTCGATCAGGTCGCCGCTTGATTCAACTGGCTAAACACCAGATTTGACTATAACTTATGTTTCGGCGTTTGGTGCTGAAACCAAGGAAGATGCGGTAAATTACCGCAATAGCTTCGGCCACCGTGAATTGATGGTGTTATGGCCAGACTTTATTAACTGGGATACCGTCAACAACGTAGAACGCCAAGCATGGGCTACGGCTCGCGCTTTGGGCTTGCGAGCAAAGCTGGATGAAGACATTGGCTGGCATAAAACACTGTCTAATATTCCAGTGTCAGGCGTTTCTGGTTTATCAAAAGACATAAGTTGGGATCTACAAAACCCAGCCACGGATGCCGGTTATCTCAACAGCAACGAAGTCACCACGCTGATCAACGAGAAAGGCTTCCGTTTTTGGGGTTCCCGTACTTGCAGCTCTGATCCACTCTTTGCTTTTGAAAACTACACGCGTACCGCCAAAGTGCTCGCAGACACCATGGCTGAGGCGCACTTTTTGGCAGTGGATAAACCATTACATCCCACGCTGGCTCGCGATATTGTAGAAGGTGTCAACGCCAAAATGCGCGAACTGGTGGCCAATGGTTATTTGATCGGCGGCAGTGCCTGGTATGACCCACGTAACAATACCAAGGAAGCCTTAAAGTCCGGCAAGCTGGCCATTGAATACGACTACACCCCTGTACCGCCGTTAGAAAACCTGATGCTAATACAACGTATCACTGACCTGTATCTGGTGGACTTCGCTAACCAAATTAACACCGCTTAAACAAGGCGACAAATGTATTACCGAAATCACCCTGCGCAAGCCCATGAGTGGCGAACTACGCGGCATTAAACTGTTAGACATTATGCAGATGGATGTCAGCGCCTATGTGCCGTTACTACCACGCATAACTACACCCATGCTCAGTGAATCGCAAATCAATAATCTGGATCCGGCTGATCTGATACAGGTAATGACAGGCGTACAAAGTTTTTTCGTGAGTGCCGACTCCCCAGCGATGTAATGGAATCCTGGGCCGATATCAATTTGGTATTTGGCGGTGGTTGGCCACCCTTTGAAATGAACGCCATGCCGATTGATGAGCTATTGCGCTGGCATGAAATAGCCGAAGAACGCAGCAAAGCGCAATCAAGCGCAATCTGATTAGTGAGGAAAGCATGCAGAAAATCAAAGTGATTAGCGGGTTATTGGCGGTCTTAATTAGCTTGCCAATATGGTTTTATCTGATGTACTAAGTGCTGGTAGCCATCAATGCCAACGAGCTGACTTGGTTCTTAATATTGGGTTTATATCCCTGTCAATATATTTGTCGTTGCAGTCGGACGATTTTTAGATAGCGGTAACTAATCGTCGGTAAACAAGGAGGCACGCACATGGCCAACCACCATTAAGGTAGCCATGGCAGCAAGTAGGATAAGTAAGACTTTAATCGTAAACATAGCTTGAGTATACCATAGATGGCGCAAGGCCTTAAATTACAAATCATGCTCAAGGCCGTGGACAAGGTAACACGGCCATTACGGGGTGTGATTTAAACCGCAGAAAAACTGCGCGGACAAATGGTGCAAACGGGTTCAGAACTCAAGAATCTGTAAGGTGTGCAACGCTCGATTGACGGCCATCGCAAACTACAATAAAAGCTGGTCAGTACCGCCTAAAAGATGGATCAGGTACAAAAAGAAGTGGCCGAAATGGGGCGTGCTATTGCAGCCACAGACAACCCCACCAAACGTCAGATAAATCAATTTTAACGTGCCAAACAACAGCTTGGAAAGCTGAAAGCAGCGCACCGTTGGCATAAACTCGCATTAAGCGAATCGAGCCAAACCCTAAAAAAAGCCGGTATTGATACCCGAAACTTAAGCAATGCCGAGAAGAAACTCGCATCCAATATTTCTACCGTCAATCAACGCATGACGACACAAGCTCGAAAGCTTGATGCCATCCGGAAAAAGACTGCCGCTGCCGCCAAAGCGAAAGCTAATTACGACAAAGCCTTGCAACGACAGGCGAATCTAAGTTTTGTCGGTGCCGCAGGTTACGCAACCGGTACAAAAATATTACAGGGCGTTGGTGGTCTGATTCAACCAGGCATCGCCTTTGAAGAACAAATGTCAGCCGTAGGCGCATTATCTCGCCTAGACAAGTACTCCGAAGCCTTCAAACAACAGCAAGAACAAGCGAAGCAACTCGGTGCGTCAACATCATTTTCTGCCACAGAAGCATCGCAAGGTATGCAAAATCTCGCGATGGCCGGTTTCAATGCCAATAAAATACTAGCGTCTATGCCAGGTATTCTCAACCTGGCAAAAGCCGGAGCACACGACCTTGGATCTACGGCTAATATTGACTCCAATATTTTATCTGCATTTAAGCTACCAGCCACTGAAATGAACCGTGTCAGAGATGTACTCGCCGCCACCTTTACTCGTAGTAATGTTGATCTGGAAATGCTCTGTGAAACATATAAAATATACAGTCCCCATCGCACAAGAGTTTGGTGCGAGTATCGAAGAGGCAGCGGCACTAACGGGTCTGCTAGGCAGCAAAGGTATTCAAGGCAGCATGGCGGGTACAGCGATGCGAACCATGTATAACAACATCGCATCACACGGCCCTGCGATGGATGCACTTAAGGAATTGGGTATTGCAACACGAGATGCCAATGGCAACATGATCGCCGTGCCAAAAATACTTAGCGAAGTAGCCAAAAAAACCGAAAAAATTGGTGCTGGTGACCGCTTGTCCATTTTCAAAGATATAGCAGGCAAGCAAGCCGGAGCAGCCTTCGCCTCACTGGTGGGTGATGCCGGTGCAGGTGGCATTACTCAATTCATTGAAGTGCTAGAAAATGCACGTGGAGAAGCCAAACGTATTGCCGAACAAATGGGCAACAATACCGCTGGCGACCTGAAATCTTTAGAGTCTGCCTGGGAAGCCGTCAAGCTATCGCTTTTCAGCACCAACAGTGGGTCAATACGGGACTTGATCCAACACATCACCACGCTCACACGCAAATTAAATGCGAAAGTGGTTGCTGTCGGTGGCGTATTTATTATTGCCATTGGCGCTATAGCATTAACAATGGCCCGCGTCTTGGGGCCATTGGCTATGATGCGCTATGCACTCAGCTCATTGCATATCATCGGCATGATCAGTAAATTATTCGGTGGACTCATGTGGGTGCTAACAAAAGTGGGAGTTGTCGCAAAAATAGTCGCCGCGAAGCAATGGCTGTTAAATATCGCCATGAATGCTAACCCTATTGGTTTGGTCATAGCGGCTGTGGCTGCGTTAATAGCGGTTGGTGTCTTGCTCTATAAAAACTGGGATACGATTATCGCCTGGTTTGGTGAAAAATTCGATTGGATGAAAAGCAAGTTTGACTGGATTGGTAAAGCCACAAAAGCATTCGGCAGTCTATGGAATGCAGTCTTTGGTAACGATAGTGATCGTCGAAAAAATCGTTAAAATAACGGAAAAATCAACACCAGAAAAACCCATTCTCGATACCGCGAAAAAATAGCACCCGCAGCAGCGCTCAGCATGGGTTTAGGCTTAGGCGGCCCAGCCTTGGCAGATAGTCAACAGATTCAACCGTACACACCCATTCAGCCAAAACCGGCTATCGTGCAGCACGTTACTAACACCAGTACACCCAATATCACCATCCACGCTACACCAGGCATGGATAAACAAGCGGTGGCAAAAGCCGTTACACGGGAACTGGAAAACCAGCAGCGCCAACAAGCGTCCAGACAAAACGCACAACTCTATGACGGAATTGACTAATGCTATCAACACTTGGCTTATTTGTTTTTGAATTGAGCAGCGCTTCTTATCAACAACTA
The DNA here is from genome assembly GCF_022530855.2 of Candidatus Vondammii sp. HM_W22. GTDB lineage: Bacteria > Pseudomonadota > Gammaproteobacteria > Chromatiales > Chromatiaceae > Vondammii. Next base: position 1,027,391 of record NZ_CP099567.1, read on the forward strand.
CAACGTAGTGATAGCGAACGCTGGGCAAGTCATTCACGAGTCGGCTCTCGCGCCAGTTGGCAACACCTTGGCCCTGGGGAAGATATCATCACCCTGTCAGGAACGCTCTACCCTGAAGTCATAGGCAGCAAAGTTTCGCTTGATACGTTGCGGGAAATGAAAGCCAGCGGTAAATCGTGGGTATTTATGCTCGGCACAGGTGCCACGCTCGGTCAATACATTATCAACAGCATTAATGAAACCTATCAGCACCTGTTTAAAAATGGGCAATCACGCAAGATCGACTTTAGTCTCAAACTCACCCGTACTGATAATGACAGCGTTGACCTACTGGGTGATTTTGGTTCTCAGGTGAATAGCCTTGTCCAAAACAGTATCCGGCAACTATCCTGACAAAGGCGAGAACTTGGCATGCAACCCGCTTATCAAATTACCATTAACAACGAAGACATCACCACACGCTTATCAGATCGACTCATCTCACTGACACTGACCGACAAACACGGACTGGAAGCCGACCAACTTGACCTGACCATTAGCGACCATGATGAACAAGTGAACCTTCCCAAGCGTGGCGTCACTATACGTTGCTATATTGGCTGGAAAGATAGCCCACTGGTTGATAAAGGCAGCTTTACCGTTGATGAAGTAGAACACAGCGGCAGTCCCGATAAGTTGACTATTCGGGCACGCAGCGCTGATTTCCGCGAGGGTTTTAAAGAACAAAAAGAAGGCTCGTGGCATGAAAAAAGCTGCCTGAGATTATAGAAACCATTGCCGGTGAGCATCAGCTTAAACCTGTCATCACTGAAACACTAAAAGAGGTCTTTATTTCCCATATCGATCAAACCAATGAGTCTGATGCCAACCTACTTTCGCGGCTGGCCAACTTGCACGATGCCATTGCCACGGTAAAAAACGGTTCACTACTGATACTGCCCATGGGTCACTCGAAGACAGTCTCGGGTTTAAGCTGGCAAACCATTACACTGACCCGACAGGACGGCGATAATCATCGTTATTCCGAGGCAGAATGGCAACGATTACAGCGTGGGCAACAATCCATGGAACTCACCCTGGCCGAAGGCCGCGCCGATATTATTCCAGAATCACCCATTCGACTGCGAGGCTGGAAAGCGTCCATCAGTACAACAGATTGGTTAATGAGCGAAATTAAACACACCATCAATGATTCAGGCTTCATCACTCAACTAATGTTGGAAACAGCTATAGATACTTGACGATGATACTAAATATAGTATCATTAAAGCATGAGCAAAGCCGAGAAGCTACTACAGCAAATGAAGTCCAATCCAAAAGCCGATTGGACACTAGATAATGTAAAAACGCTATGCAAAGCGTTTAATCTCACTTTGCGTCAGCGAAGTACCAGTCACGCTGTCGTCACTAATGCCAATGGTCAGCATCTCACGGTACCCATGCATAAACCCATCAAGCCTTTGTATATCAAGCGCTTGGTTGAACTGATCGAGGTGACACAATGAACTTTGAAGATTATCCCATCAATGTATCCCCTATCCCTGCCGATGAAGGCGGTGGCTACATGGTTTCTATTCCTGATTTTCCTGGCTGCATCGCTGATGGTAATACCATCGATGACGCGATTGCCGAGGCGCATGATGCTTTTGATGCGTGGGTTATGGCGGAGCAGGAAGACAAAGGAGAACTGCCTGTACCCAAAACCTACAGCGGCCAGTTTGTTCAACGCATTCCCAAAAGTTTGCATCGGCAACTGGCCAAACGTGCTGAAACCGAAGGGGTAAGCTTAAATCAATTGGCAACTACTTTGTTGGCGCAGGGCTTGGTTAGGCATTAATAGATTATTGGTCAGGTATTTCACCTGTTTCAATTAAGGAACAAAACTGGCTTTCAGTCAGTACTGTAGTACCTTGATGCCTGCTTTTTTCTAATTTTGCTGGCCCCGCATTGTAACCACCACACAAAAAATCGAGGTTCTGAGTAACTCCAGCCCTTATCTGCATACCTGCTTCAACCGCCATAGTTATGAGCCGTTGCTTGTTGTCTTTTTTTAAACCCAGTAAAACAAACTTCAATCGCATCACGCGAAGGTTGCATAGGTTTACTAGCGGCGACTTTAGATGAATTTTTCTAATAGTAAACGAGTTTTTCTTGAATAACAGTATCACTGCGATCTGCTGCAAAGTCTTCTAAAATTCTATCTTTACGGAATGTTCGCAGGGCATTGGCTTGAGTACAAATACCTTGGATATAATCGTCTGATTCAGATACATTGTTGACACTTCTGGCCGTAATATTGCCACGCGCATTTTGGTATATAAAAACCTTTATATCATCAGACATACTTAACACCCTCCTAAAATTCCATATACCAACAATGCGCCCTAAAATTTGAACCTTGTCTTTTTCACCATTTTGAATGACATAAGGCTGGTATTTGGCATTATCATAAATCATTAACATTGAACCATCAGGCTTGCGTTGCAGCCGTTTAATATAAAGCTCATCATTCAAATTTAACACATAAACAGCATCCATTTTTATTTCATCAATCCCTGTATCAACAAAAAGGACATCACCGTGATTAAAAGTGCCTTCCATGGAGTCACCATGTCCGGTAATCATGGATAAATTACTGGGTGAAGAGATTGTAGACAGGTTTTCTCTAATCCAGAGCGTATTAACTGAAACTTGAGACACAACGGTATCGTGCTCCAAATCAGCAGGTATGCCTTTACCCATGGATCCAGTTGCTGCAAGCTGAGGAATGACTACATGCTTACTACTACTTGCCAAGGCCATGTTAGATAATTGGTATGAGCCATCGTCTTCGCCTTTCTCTAACCAGATTTAAGATACCCAAAGTACATCTGCATATACATCCAAAACTGGTGAAATATCCATACGTCTACCACTCTCAATCGCTTTTATTCCTGCCGCTTTTACAGTATTGGTGTTATCAGTAGCCTCTCACAATGCAGATGCCAAGTCGCCTTCTGTCCAACTTTTTACCTCTCTGGCTTTATGAATACGCTGGCCTACCTCATAGTGATAATTGCTAATAGGACCATTCCCGTAATGTAGCCACTCCATATGCACATCAAACTCTTGTGCAATTAACCTAATATTCTCCAGGCGCGGAATAGCCTCATCTTCCAGCCATTTCCTTGCTCCTTGCTGCGAGGTTTTGAACATGGCCGCCAGCTTGGTCTGCCTACCCTGATTTTTTTCAGCAAATCCATTCCAGTCAAAAACAGCGTTCAGACGGTTTGAAAAAGCAGTTTTTTCATTTTTTATACCCATAGGCTCTATTCTCCATAAAATAAGGTTACTTTCAGTGCTTTGCAATGGTAACTTTCGGTTCTAATATTGTCTGCAATAAACGTAAGCACTTGGAGATAAGCAGCATGACACCTCTAAAAAGGGTGATTTCTGTATACGGCAGAGAATACATAGCACGAGCTACTAGCGTTAAATCATTGCCTGTAATCAGTCGGTGGGTTCGAGAAGGGGTTCCTACCAAGCATTGCAAAGCAATTGAAGATTCCACGAATGATTTAGTCACTGCTTACGAGTTACGCCCCGATATATTTCCCACCCCTGATCAACCGTCAGTGGGGGCTATATAAATGAGAACACGCTGCCCTCACTGCAATGATCTGTGTACGACACGCAAGACAGAGCAAATCTCCAGTTTGTATCGAGAGGTCACCTTTGTTTGCAACAACAGTGAATGTGGCCATGTGTTTGTCGCCTGTGTTTCGCCTGTGTTTCGCCAGTGAGAACGTTCAGTCCATCAGCCATACCAGACCCTAGCGTTAATTTACCCTTGTCAGCACACATCAATAAATCCGCCTTATCCAAAGCTTTAGGTTAATCAATAGGAGATAGCCATGAACGATATGAACTTACTTGAACCAGCCGAACGTTTTGTACTCAGCCACCCTCATCTTGATGATATTGATCGGGATGCACTGTTACGTCAAACAACCGTGCATTTAGCCAATCAGTACGCCTGCGCTCAACACACAGCCGGTTTATTTGCGGCGCGAGCCGTTGCCAATATCGAAGCCAATGGCGTTGATGCCTACGTCGATATTGATAACTCCACCTCAAGCTGCGTGTTTGTCCGCATTAAAGGTCAACTACGAGCATTCAGCATTCAGCATTAAGGACTTGGTTAATGCCTTAGAAAACGAGCCAGAAGCGGCCTAGCACTTGGTAATGGGAGACACACAAATGAGCCAGCAACGATTTTTGAAATGCTTAGTCGCCAACCTCGCATAGAGATATTGTGGGATAAGAAAAACCAATCTTTAAACCTACAAGACTTTGAGAATGCGTTAGGCGTAATGAGTTCCGGTGAGGTGCAGAGGGCTAAATTTTTTGCATCAATTTGGTTCCACAACAACAAGACCTACGGCTTTGATTTGGCCGATGCTGTGTCGTCTCTGGATACCGATGGAAGAGAGCTGATTATGGAGTGGGTAGCCAGACCATTCTGGCCATAACGCTCTATGCCTGAATGTCAGCATTGCCAATCGGATAAAAACCGGAACGGAGGCGTTTATAACATGAAATTCCTGCGCTGTTTATCTCGATTGATATTGAATCACCCACATGAAAAAAGACGTGGCTTGATCACGCACTGGGCATCGCAGCATCAACATAATTTAGAAAAACTAAAAGCACAGGTCATCCATGAGCATAAAGAACAACGACAGGGTTAACCATCCACGTCACTACACCAACCACCCTAGTGGCATTGAGTGTATTCAGGTGATCGAGCATATAAATTTCTGCCTGAGTAATGCGGTTAAGTATATCTGGCGCTGTGATGATAAAGGGGATGCTTTAGAAAATTTGCGCAAAGCCTGCTGGTACATTGAGCGTGAAATAGAGCGCCGCCAGCGTCTTGAGGACGGGCAGAAAACAGCCCCGTATTGCGAGCTATGCGGCAAATGGGATAGCAGTACAGACAAAGGCGTATGTCCAGCGTGTCAAGGAGCTATTAATGCTTAATGACATTCAGCAAGACATAGTAAAACGCCTAAGTAATGACTACGAAATGAAAGAGCGTGGTGAATGGCTGCAGCAAGAAATTTGTCCATCCTGCAACAAAAAAGAGCTATTTACCCGCACAGAGCAACCCTGGGTGATACGTTGTGGACGTGAAAAAAAATGTGGTTTTGAGGGGCATACTAAAGAGCTTTATCCTGATGCCTTTGCCAATTTCAATCAGCGTTTCATCGCTACATAGGAAAGCCTAAACGCTACGGCTGATGCTTATCTAAAATATGCCAGAGGCTTTGATCTTGCCCGTATTAAGGGCTGGTATCGACAAGGTAAATTTTGGCACCCAAAAGCCAACAAAGGCACGGCCACGGTTCGCTTTGATATTGATCCCGCCCATGATATTTACATGGAGAGGCTTGTCGAAGAGGTGCTGATTACCGAAGACTCTAGCGAACAAAAAGCAAGAAAAGCACATTTTAATGGCTCCCACTATGGAAACTGGTGGCAACCACCAGGCATGCAGATCAACAAGGGAGATACTATCTGGTTGGTAGAAGGCTGCCTGGATGCCATTGCGCTACACCTCAACGGGTAAAAAGCGGTGGCAACACTGTCTTGCGTGAACTATCCAGAGAAACAGCTTGTACAGTATCAAAACAAAAGCATCACTTGGGTCTGTGGGTTGGATAATGACCCTGCTGGTAGACGCAATATAAGAAAATGGATTAAGCGAGGGCGTGTTGATGGATTGGATGTTACAGCAGCACAAATACCGCAACAAAGCAGCCAGAAAAACGACTGGAACGACTGTCATACCAACCACCGCCTAAGCCAGAAACACCAAGAAGAATATCTCTACCATGGCAGCCTGCTCATTGCCAAAAGTGCCTTGGATAAAGCGTTTCTTATCTGGAATAAAAAAAATCTGAATGGCTTTTTCTTTGATTTCAATCATCGCATGTATTGGTTTGAGTTGAATATTGATAAGTTCAATAAAGCCATTGAAAATATAGAGCGCGAGGATAACGGTGAAACTGAAGAGCAAAAACGCCGCAAGGCAGCCGAGCAATCTGGCGCATTAAGCGAAATAACCAACTGCCAGCCAACCTTTCTTTATTTTCAATCAAACAAACTGACTGACGAGAGTTGGTATTACTGCAGGGTTGAATTCCCACACAATGGCAAAGCCATCAAAAACATCTTTACCGGTGGACAGGTTGCCGCCGCTGCGGAGTTTAAAAAACGCCTGCTATCCATTGCGCCTGGTGGTTTGTTTACCGGCACATCCAAACAACTGGACTGGCTTGTAAAGCATCACATCCACAACATCAAGGTAGTCGATACCGTCGATTTTATTGGTTATAGCAAAGAGCACAAAGCGTATGTCTTTAATGATTTAGCCGTCAGTGACGGTAAAGCTTACGCCATTAATGATGAAGACTTTTTTGAAATCGGAAAACTGGCGATTAAAAGTCTCAACCAAGGTTTTCAGTTACAAATCGGCGACAGTTCCGATTATAGAGAAGATTGGCCCCAACTAGTTTATCAAGGCTTTGGTGCCAAGGGACTGGTCGCTATGAGTTTCTGGTTAGGTTCATTATTTTCCGAACAAATTAGAACCCTACACAAAAGCTTTCCTTTCCTCGAAATTGTCGGTGAGCCTGGTGGCGGCAAGACGACACTCGTTGAGTTTATGTGGGAATTATTAGGCAAGGCCGACGAAGAAGGGTTTGACCCCAGCAAGGCTACTGCGGCAGCCGTATCTCGCAAGTTTTCACAAGTTAGTAACTTACCTGTGGTGCTCATTGAAGCAGACCGAGAAGGAGACACGGCAAAATCCCGTAAATTCGATTGGGATGAATTAAAAACCGCCTATAATGGCAGAGCCAGCCGTGCACGCGGTATGAAAAATAGCGGCAACGAAACTTACGAACCCCCTTTTCGCGGTGCCATTGTCATCACCAAAAATGCCGAGGTCAGTGCTTCAGAAGCTATTCTGCAACGTATCGTTCATCTCTACTTTAGATAAATCTAATCACTCATCACAAAGCAAAGCCGCAACCGACCAGATGAACATCATTGCTGTTAAACATTTAAGTTTTTTTCTGCGACAAGCAGTAACCAATGAAGCACGAGTGATGGAAACCATTAAAAATAATACGCCCGTTTACGAACAACGATTATTATCTCTACCAGACATCAAGTCCGTGCGTATCGCCAAAAACCACGCACAGATTATGGCCTTAGCTGACGCACTCAGCGAATTACTCAAGTTGCACCTCGAACAGCACAAAGCCATTCATACCTGCATTCAACAACTGGCCATTGAACGCCAGCAAGCCATCGGAGCCGATCACCCCGTGGTACAGCAGTTTTGGGAAATCTATGAGTACCTCAATAATGACGATAAAGACCCCGTACTCAACCATTCTCGTAACGATGAGCTTATTGCTATCAACCTTAATAATTTCGTGCGCGTAGCCTCAGAGAACAAATAACAAATGCCACTACTGGCAGACCTTAAAAAGTATTTAAAAAGCTCAAAAAATCGAAAATTTTACTCAATCAAACCCGTTAATTCTGCTCTCGAAACCAGAGGCGACAGCTACGCTCAACCCAAGACAGTCAAATGCTGGCTTTTTGTTAAGGAGGCATCACAGTGATTAAACATATCGCGCAAGAAATACTTGAAGAGCTGCGATATCAAGGCCGCAACAATGATGCATTGTGGGATGCCGATGATATTGCACGCTATATGAAACTCTCAAAATCGACTGTGCAGAGTCGGATTATCTGTAAACAAAACTTCCCACGTGCGCTGCGCATGCCCACATCAGAAACAGGCATGGGCGGTAGGCGCTGGTTAGCGAAAGAAGTTAAGCAATGGGTTATGCGATATCGAGAGCCTTGTGTGTGAAGTTCTCTTTTAGGCCAAAAGCAGACTGATTCATTAACCAGTTCGTACAATCAATCCAGCCTCTGTGCAATTTCACTCGCAGTCGCGTTGTAGTAAATCATTAAAGAGCGAGGATCTCTATGCCCTACCATACGGGCTAAGTCCAATACATCTAACTTCCTTGCCAAACGGGTAAGTGCTTCATGGCGTGTATCATGAAATGTTAAACTATCAACCTCGGCAAGCTTTAATGCGCGACGAAATATAGTACCAGATGATTGTTGATTGTATTGAAAGACACGCCCTTTAGACTTTGGTGGTAATTTTTCCAATAGACTGACAGCCCGCAAAGAGAGTGGCACATCACGCTTACTGCCATTTTTTGTTTCTGGCAAGGTAACAAACCGATTTTTAAGATCAACATTACACCAATCTAAACCCCATATCTCACCCTGACGCATAGCTGTTTCCAGCGCGAATAAAAAGGCAACCGCAATTTCTTGTCGCTGAGTCACTACCTTGTCAGTATCAGTGTACCCCAAAGCATCAAGAATGCGTTCTATTTCCAATTCTGATATTCGTCGATCACGAGGGCTGGGATTCTTTGGACGGTCAACATCCCTGACAGGGTTGTTTTCAATCCATTTCCACTGCTTCCGAGCAATCTCAATCACCGATGCAATTAAATTTAACTCACGATTAACAGAGGACGATTTAATGCGCTTTAACTCACTATCCTTCCACTGGTTAATATCCTCGGTGCGCAAGTCGGTAAGAAGCACAGAAGCGAAATCAGCACGACAAAGCTTGTTTAGCCTAATCAGCTCCCAGCGCTGACCTTTTTTAGTTTTAGTGGGGGAGACCTCTCCAGCATAGCGCAAAAAAGCATCCGCCAAGGTTTTACCCCTGACCAATCCAGCATTTCTGCCCATCTCTTGTTCCTGGCTAACAGCCCATGCCTGAGCTTCTAACTTGCTATCAAAGCTTTTGGCTGTATAGCCTGATTTGAGACGAACTTCAGCTAGCCACTTTTTCCCGCGCTTCCGAATAGATGCCATTTTGTCGTAATTCTGCCGTAAATTTGTCGTACATTTTAATCGAATACGGCAATAAATGGCAATATAAGCAAGAAATCATCACACTCAATAAGCTTACAATACGCTGAAATATAATATATTTATTGGGTATAGCAAGATATGTTAAAAGTTTAAATGGTGCCCGGGGCAGGACCCGGCTGGCAATCCACATGACATGGGTTTCTTTCACGCTTTCTATTTTGTCAGTTTCATGGCGACCACCATCGGTTTCGGCGAGATACCCTATGAATTTACCGATGCTCAGCGTATGTGGGTCACCTTTTCCCTCTACGCGACTGCAGTGGCATGGATCTATGCCCTGAGCAATATATTGACGCTGGTACAGGATAAAACCTTTCAACAGGCGATGACGGAAAGCTTGTTTGCCCGGCGCATCCGGCGATTGCGAGAACCTTTTTACCTGATCTGTGGCTATGGCGAGACCGGCAGTGCTTTGGTTCAGGCCCTCACGGACCGTGACCAGCATGTGGTTGTTATCGATATAGACACGCACCGGGTCAGTGTCCTGCAACTGGAGAATCTGCGTCAGTATGTGCCGGCATTGCACGCCGATGCATCACGCCCGATTCACTTGTTGGAAGCGGGTTTGGAACACCCCCTCTGTGCGGGTGTTGTGGCATTGACCAATGAGAATGATGTCAATCTGAAAGTGGCCATCACCAGCAAATTGCCGCATCCGGATATCAAGGTGATCTGCCGGGCAGATTCTCACGATATCGAGGTCAACATGGCCTCGTTTGGCACGGACTACATTATTGATCCCTTCGATACCTTTGCCAATCATTTGGCTATTGCGCTGCAGGCACCAAGTCTTAATCTGCTCTACGATTGGCTTACCGGTGTGCGGCATCAGGAGCTCCGTGAACCTGTCTGCCCACCCAAGGAGGGCCACTGGATCATCTGTGGCTATGGCCGTTTTGGCAAGGCGGTCTATCGACGCCTGAAAATTGAAGGGCTGACGCCTGTGGTAGTGGAAGCGCTGCCGGAACAGGCCGGTGCGCCGGAAGATTGTATCACTGGCAGAGGAACCGAGGCCGTCACCCTGGAAGAGGCTGGCATTGGTCAGGCTGTAGGGCTGGTTGCAGGGACTGATGATGACGCCAATAATCTCTCTATCATCATGACCGCCAGAGAGCTGTGCTCCGATCTTTTCGTAGTGTTGCGGCAAAATCAGCAGGATAACCATCGCATTATCGAGGCAGTCAACGCTGACATGACAATGCATCCAAGTGCGATTATTGCCAACAAGGTTCTAGTTTTGCTGGCGACACCGTTACTCTATGAGTTTATGAGCCTTGCGTTGCACGAGAGTGACAGTTGGGCTTGCGAGTTGATCAGCCGAATCAGCGCTCTGGTCAATACCCGAGTGCCGGAGATTTGGGAGGTTGAGTTTATTCCTGAACATGCCCTGGCCGTGTGCAGCTCAATTGACCGAGGACAGCCGGCGACATTACAGGAGGTGACTACCGACCCGCGTGAACGATGCCTGCCCTGTATACTGCTGTTACTCAAGCGTGGCAATAGTATCACAATGCTTCCCAAGGATGGTCTTCATATAAAACAGGGAGACCGGTTGTTGTGCTGTGGCCAGTACTCTGCCAGCCGTCGTATGGAGTGGGGCCTGCAAAATGAACATGCTTTGAGTTACATCCTCACAGGCCGGGCGCAGCTACAGGGATGGATATGGAAGCTGTTTCAACAGACATAAAGGCAGGGAGAAGATAGATTGATGGTTTGCGCCAGCGAGGCGTCTAATCATATTTCAAAAATTTGATGGAGAACCCCTATGCATAGTTTGCTTGAGAAGCTGAAGAAAGATCACGGAAATCTTGAAAAAATACTGGCGCTGCTGACGGTGCAGCTGGATCGTTTTTTTGCTGGTCGTGAATCCAATTTTGATCTGAAGATCGAGCTTCTGGAGTATCTCGAAACCTATGCCGATCAAGTACATCATCCACTGGAAAATCTAATTTTTGATAAGGCAATAAATGAGGTGGGGGAGAAGCGCGAACTTCTGGAGCGTATGCAATCACAGCACAAGAGCCTGATTCTGTTAACCAGAAAATTCCGGCACTCGTTGGAAAATATCCTGCAGGGAGGCGTCATGCCGAGAAATGAACTGGAGGTTCAGGGGCGTGAGTATGTGGCGCTACAGCGTCAGCATATCAGCCTGGAAGAGCAGGAGGTTTTCCCGATTATAGATGCTGCATTGAACGAATATGAGTGGAATCAGGTTATTGCAAGTATGCTAAGCCATGATGATCCAGTGTTTGATACGCCGGATACAATACGATTTCAGACCCTGGTCGAATACTTATCCCAATCAGAAGATCTAGCGGTTGATTAGTGTTCTGCCAATCCGACAGTTGAGGATACTGAACATGATATTCCAAGTCATACGGTTCTTATTCGGAATATGGAGACGAGAGGCGTGATCCCTCCCAACCAGATTGTAAAGTGTATTGCTGATTATCGACTTGTGGATGGCGACAAAGAGTTTTCGTAAATAATTATATACTTAATCAACTTTATCTTTTTTAGTTAAAACGCCAGGGTTGTTGAGCCGCATATTCTGATGGTCGGGTTTGTGGGCAGTTTGTAACGAAGTACCTGACCGGGATCAGGCGTCATTAAACATTCAAATAACAAGCGTTCCGATGGGGGAAAAGCAGAATGGCTCATATTGTAGTACTGGGTGCGGGTACAGGTGGCATGCCTTGTGCCTATGAGCTTCGCGAGATGCTCGGCAAAGAACATGAAGTTACTTTGATCAACGAGAAGCCGGAGTTTCAGTTCACCCTGTCTAATCCCTGGGTAGCTGTCGGTTGGCGTGATCGCTCCAGTGTCACTTTTGATATCCGACCTCACGTTGAGCGTAAAGGCATCAGTTTTATTGCCAAGCGGTGCGATAAGATCGATGCGGATAATAATACCCTGACACTCGATGGCGACGAAGAGGTCAAGTATAATTACCTGATTATAGCTACCGGTCCACGCCTCGCCTTTGAAGAGGTTGAGGGTGCGGGTCCCGGCGGTGGGCACACTCAGTCAATCTGCACAGTGGATCATGTACTGTCAGCGTATGATGCCTATAAAGATCTGTTGGATGATCCTGGCCATGTGATTATCGGCGCCATGCCTTTTGCCAGCTGTTTCGGACCGGCCTACGAGTTCTCATTCATTATGGATTTCGATCTGCGCAAGCGAAAAGTGCGCGACCAGATACCCATGACTTACGTTACGTCCGAGCCTTATATCGGTCATCTCGGTCTGGGCGGTGTTGGCGATTCCAAAGGTTTCCTCGAATCCGACATGCGTTCCCACCACATCAACTGGATTACCAATGCCAAGGTGACCAAGGTTGAAGCTGGTAAGATGTTCATCGAGCAGTACGACGACAGTGGCCACATGATTAAAGAGCATGAACTGGATTTTAAATACTCCATGATGCTGCCAGCTTTCAAGGGCGTGGATGCTGTGGCCAGTGTAGAAGGACTCTGTAACCCACGTGGTTTCGTGTTTGTGGATAGCCATCAGCGTAACCCGACGCACCCGAATATCTATTCAGCGGGTGTCTGTATCGCTATTCCTCCTGTTGAGGCTACAGCCGTACCTACCGGTGCACCCAAGACGGGTTATATGATCGAGTCCATGGTAGCCGCCATTGTTCACAACATTGATGATGAACTTTCCGGTCGCCAACTCTCTACCAATGCCACCTGGAATGCTATCTGCTTAGCGGATATGGGCGACACGGGTGCAGCTTTGTGGCACTGCCGCAGATGCCACCACGTAATGTGGCTTGGTTCAAGAAGGGTAAATGGGTGCATATGGCAAAGATCGCGTTTGAGAAGTACTTTATTCGCAAGATTGAAGAAAGGTACCTCTGAGCCGATCTATGAGAAATATATTCTCAAAATGCTGGGTATTGCCAAGCTTAAATTAGAGTCTGATCAGTAAGTTAGACTGCCACTGCTTGACATAAAATACTTCTGACAACCGTATGCGCCGGTTGATGACAGAACGGCACCTTTTCAATTCGCAATAACGACAATAGAACGACTGTAGCGCGCTTCTTACAAAGTGCAAAAAAGATTCTTAACAGGATCAGCAGGTTTATCACCAGGAAGATACTGCCTGATCCAGGCAGTAGAGGTGTCGGCACGCCTCGCCCGGATGTCGCTTAATCGATAGCCGTTCTTTCCCTGGCCGAACTTGCCTCCAACCGGAATGCGCGGAGGTACGCTTTATGTCGCTGTGCCTTCAAATATCAATGTAGCAACCAACGGGGCAAGAGTGTTCCTTCTGGCCAGTATTCCCCCCATCGCTCGATGTGGTTCAGGTTCCGACAAAAGTACTGCAACTGTTGCTTGATCTCCCGACGCCGTACCTTTTCGGCAGGCCGCCCCTGCTTCACTATAGCGAGGTAAGCTTTATGCGCCTTTTCACGATAGGTTCGAGGTTTCTTTTTCAATACCGTCCTGGGATGGATGGCGTCGATGATCTGCTCACTGAACTTCCTGGCTTCATTCAACAGACTCAGTTTGGTAAGATGACGGTGTCTATGGAGCGAGTGAACATCCCCCCGATAAAACGGATACCAAACTCTAACAAGAAGGTGTTCGATGCCAAGATACAATCAACCGAGGAAGACATGGAAATACACGGAGGAGTTTAAAGCGAAAGCGGTGTAATTGAGTCACTTAGAGGGCATGTAGGTTAAAGAAGTTGCTCGCCTAAAACAGGAGAATGGTAACCCCCCGGGAAGTAGCTGACGCCAAAAGTAGAATTTTCTCGTAATATGAATGCAGGAGATTCTGCATGAAGACATCAAGATTCAAGGCCCTGGCAAAAAGTGGTAAGGCCATCTCGTCGCAAGGAGATGGCCAAGATCACAGCTACGCAGGATGGCGTGTCGGTACGTCTGGCTTATCGTGCATTTCTGTATCAGCGAGACCTGCTATCGCTATCAGGCCAAGCATTCGAGCGACAACGCACTGGTTGCAGATTGGTTACTCCGATTGACGATGACCAATCGAACCTGGGGTTTCGGGTTGTGCTATTTGTACCTGCGCAATGTGAAGGGTTACCCCCTACAATCATAAACGTGTATACCGCATATACAGGGAGTTTGAGCTGAACTTGCGGATCAAGCCCAAACGTCGATTGAAGCGCGACGTGCCGGATGCGCTAGCTGTACCTCGTCAAATTAACATCATGTGGTCGATGGGTTTTATGCATGACAGCCTGGCCGATGGCCGTAGCTTCAGGACGTTCAATGTCATCGACGACTACAATCGTGAGGGGCTGGGTATTGAGGTGGACTTCTCGTTACCGGCAGTGCGTGTCATTCGTGCACTGGAACAGATCGTCGAGTGGCGAGGCAAGCCAAATTCCATTCGCTGCGACAATGGCCCCGAACTAATCAGTGGTCAACTGATGGAGTGGGCAGAGAAATAATGGATTAAGTTACACTATATCCAGCCCGGCAATCCGCAACAGAACGCGTACGTGGAGCTTTTTAACAGAACAGTTCGACATGAATGGCTGAACCAGCATCTCTTTGAGTCGATCGAGTATGCCCAGCACACCGCCACTCAATGGTTGTGGCGCTACAATACAGAGCCGCCAAACATGGCCATTGGAGGAATAACCCCGTATCAGAAGTTGGCGCAAGCCGCATAAGCCCTACTTTTGTGCGCAGCTGAAAATGGGGGGGTTACCCTTCAAATTTTCCGGGATAATCCCGTTTGATCCGTTTTCGGGGCTTAATCAGAAGGTTAAGTTCTAACCTCCCGATAAATGCGATACACCCGCTTGTGGTTCCAGCCATAGCCTTTCACATTGCGTAGATACAGAAAGCACAAACCAAAGCCCCAACGCTTGTGCGTTTGTCTCAGTCGCAATAGCCAATCGGCAATCTGCCTGTTTTCACTAGAGCATTTAGCCTCATATCGGTAACAGGTCTGACTGATACCAAAAGTAATACATGTAGATTCAAGGGGTGAGTTATAACTGAAAGTGTTGTTTGAAAGGAATTGAAAAAAAGCGGGGTATCTGGTTGATTTGTTGTTGCGAGACATCAAAACAACCATTGGAGATATGCCACCATGAGTAAGAATAACGTTGTTAAGCTGGCAGTTCGAGATACGATTATCGATCCGCTGACAGAGTTGCCGATCTACCAGGCGGTGGAGGCCGAGCTGCTGGAGCTGTTGGCGGAGCACGTCGAGCGACGGACAGAGGATGGCAAGGCGGGTGTGGTGCGTAATGGTCACCTGCCAGCTCGTAAATTGCAGACAGGATTGGAGAGGTGTATCCCATTAGTCGGACAGGCATACGGACAGTTTAAGTGACTTTTGCAACAATGTTGAAAGACAGGAGCAGAAGATGAGAAGAAAACGTAGAAACCATAAACCCAGTTTTAAAGCCAAGGTAGCTATTGCTGCCTTGAAAGGAGATCTGACTATGGCGGAACAATCAGAGAAATTTGATGTTCACCCCAATCAGATTACAGAATGGAAAAAGCTGTTACTGGAAAATGCAGATCGTGCTTTTGGAGGGGATCAAAAACCCACTGAAAATTCAGAAGTAAAGATCAAAGAGTTGCATGCCAAGATAGGTCGACTGACTATGGAGAATGATTTTTTATAACAAGGACGGGAAAGGATTCACGGTCCGAAAGGAAAAGGATGATTGATCGTCAGTATGAACTTCCGATTACGCGCCAGTGTCAGTTGTTGTCGCTGAACCGCTGGACTGTGTATTACCAGTCAAGAGCATAGGCCTCTGAAGAGGACTTGAAACTGATGCGGCATATTGATGAAATGGACATGAAACGGCCGTTCTATGGCAGTCGCAGAATTCGTGACTGGTTGTATGAAGAAGGGCATGAGATCAATCGCAAGCGTGTGCAGCGATTAATGTGCCAGATGGGTATTGCAGCACTGTATCCAAAGAAAAATACCAGTAAGCTCGGTAAAGGGCACAAAATTTATCCTTACTTGCTGAAGGTCCTGGAAATTAATCGGCCCAACCAGGTTTTCTGTTCGGATATCACGTATATCCCAATGGCCAAAGGATTTGTTTACCTGACGGTCATTATGGACTGGTATAGTCGCAAAGTGCTGTCCTGTCGAATATCCAACACCATGGACAGCGACTTTTGTGTTGATGCACTGGAAGAAGCGATAGAACGTTATGGTGCCCCCGAAATCTTTAATACAGACTAGGGCGCACAATTTACCAGTGAAGCTTTTACTGGAACATTGAAAGCAGCCAATATAAAAATCAGCATGGACGGTAAGGGGCGCTGGGTGGATAATATTTTTGTTGAACGCCTGTGGCGCAGCGTCAAGTATGAGGAAGTTTATCTCAAAGCTTATGATTCGGTTGTCGAAGCACGTTCAGGCATTGGTAAATATTTGAAATTCTACAATACTGAGCGAAAACATCAGGGGCTTGGCAAGACGCCAGATCAGGCGTATTTTGGTGAAATCACGTGGCAGGAAGCGGCGTAAGTAATGAGGATGAAAGTCACTTAAGCGACTGTCCAAATTGTGAGGTCCATTTCTTGGGGCCGGTCACGATCAAGATCCCCAAAGTTCGCGCGAAGACCGGCGAGCCGGTGACGTTCCGATCAGCTTTGGTGCCGCCGTATGTACGCAAGACGAAGTCACTGGAAGAGGCGCTGGCGTGGCTCTACCTGAAGGGGATTTCCAGTGGAGAGATGGGTGAAGCCCTGAAAGTGCTGGTGGTTCCGGATGCAACAGGCTTGTCGGCCGGCAGGGTATCGCGTCTGAAGCAGGTCTGGGCAGAAGAATATCGGAGCTGGTGCGAGGAGCGCCTGGATAAGGGCCATTGGGTGTATGTGTGGGCAAGGGCTGCCTATCGCGTGACGGCATGCTACACATGATGTTCAAACTCGGCCTGTGTGCCGAGAAGAAGTGGAGACGATTACGGGGTTTCGATTACCTGGCGAAGGTGGTAACCGGAATCAAATTTAAAGATGGTGTTGAGGTAGCAAGAGTTGATCAGGTCACCGCTTGATTCAACTGGCTAAACACCAGATTTGACTATAACTCTCAATGTGTTGCATCAACCCATTGAATCTACAATGGCGCGCTTTGCGCGGGGGCTCACCACTTTTTTGCTTGTATCTCCTTATGACCTCTGCTTCCAGGTCACGTTCTGCTAGCAGCTTTTTGAACCGCATGTTCTCATCCTTGACTCGCTTTAGCTCCCGCACATCTGAAACTTCCATCCCGGCATACTTGTTGCGCCAACGGTAGATCGACTGCTCCGATACGCCGTGTTTGCGTGCTGCCGCCACGGCCGTTGTTGCCTCTGCATCGCGCAGTACAGCCACGATCTGCTCATCTGAAAAATGTTCCTTCTTCATCCTGGTCCTCCTCAGGTAGAGAAAAACCTAACATACCACTGGTCTAGTGTTCGGGGGGCAATCCACCTAGCTTTCCGTCTCTCTGTCAAGACAGAGACTTTTTCCCGTATATTGCATAGTTTTTCCGAACAGGGACTGGTGCGGGTCAAAGGTGGTCATATTGAAATTCTTGATTCCAGGGGGCTGCGTAAACATGCGGAATCTGCCTGTGCCTGTGGTCAACAGCTCTGTCCTGCCAACGATATCTGGCATCTTCCACGCCTCTTTCAGGCGTTCCCCCGGTTCTTCATTCCAATCCCATGCTCCCGGGCAAATTGAAGCATACGCTCTATCGGTATCAGTGCCCGTTCTCTGATTGTCGGGTCGATATGGATTTCGTTGCCTTGGCTTTCCAGTACTTCCAGCAAATTGTGTAGCGAGTTCATGCCCATCCAGGGGCAGCGGGCGCAGCTCTGGCAAGTGGCGCCCGCGCCGGCAGTTGGGGCTTCGATCAGGGTTTTACCCGGGGCCAGCTGCTTCATTTTGTGGAATATGCCGCTATCAGTGGCAATGATAAACTCCTTGTTTTTCATGTCTCTAACCGCATTGATCAAGGCGGTGGTTGAGCCTACTACATCGGCTTGATCTATAATTGCCTCTGGTGATTCAGGGTGTACAAGTACGGCCGCATCAGGATGAAGCCTGCGGATACGCTCGAGGGCCACGGACTTGAACTCTTCATGGACCACGCAGGATCCTTGCCAGAAAAGCATTTCAGCGCCCGTCATTTTTTTAACGTAATGGCCGAGGTGTTTGTCCGGTGCCCAGAGAATCTTCTCCCCCTGCCCAGTAAGATGCTTGACAATGGGCAGTGCAATGCCGGAGGTGACTACCCAGTCGGAACGTGCTTTTACCTTGACGCTGGTGTTTGCATAGACCACCACGGTGTGATCCGGGTGCTGATCGCAAAAGCGGCTGAATGTATCGGCAGGACAGCCTTCATCCAATGAGCAGGTAGCATTCAGGTCAGGCATCATAATCCGCTTCTCAGGATTGAGTATTTTTGCCGTCTCTCCCATGAAGCGGACACCGCAGACTACCAGGGTGCCGGCGGACTGTTCGTTGCCGAAACGAGCCATTTCAAGCGAGTCGGCCACGCAGCCGCCGGTCTCTTCAGCAAGCTCCTGAAGGTCACCATCGGTATAATAATGTGCAACCAGTACGGCATCACGGGCTTTCAACAACTGTTTGATGCGCTCCTTCAGTGTATTTTTTTCCTCTCCGGAGAGCACCGGCCACTCAGGATGCGGCGGGACGACAACAGGGTGAAGTGCGATTTCATCTGGAATCTGTTTTTCAGTCATTGCTGTTCTCTAAATCAATATTTGGTTCAACAGACAATTTCGACTTGATCGGGGTTTCTCGGACGGTATACCTTGGCGGGTCTATGATTGCCGTTTCTGCGCTTTTCGCCGGTCTCTTCGATCAGGTTCTGGGCCAGTATCCATTTACGGAAATTTCGTCTATCCAGCTTTTCGTTGCGCAGAATTTCATAGACGGACTGCAGTTCGCTCAGGGTGAAGGTCTCAGGCATGAACTGGAAGGCGATAGTGGAGTAGTAGAGTTTTGCAACTAGTCTTTGATGGGCCAGGGTGGTGATCTTATTATGGTCAAAGGCCAGTTGTGGCAATTCATCGAGAGAGAACCAGGCGGCATCGGTGGCATCACTGGCCGCTTTCAGTTCCAACCTGTTGGATGGAACCAGGGCGTAGTAGGTGACACTGATGATTCTCTCTCGGGGATCCCGGTCCGGCCTGCCGAAAGTGTATAACTGCTCCAGGTAGAGATCGCGGAGCCCGGTCTCCTCCTCCAGTTCACGTTTGGCGCAGATCTCCAGGTCTTCGTCAATATTCAAGAAGCCCCCGGGAAAGGCCCAACAACCCTCATGGGGTGGGATGCCCCGGCGAATTAACAGCAGTTGTAGTTGCTGATCACGAATGGTGAATACCACGACATCCGTGGTTACTGCCGGATGGGGGTATGGGTAACAGTGTTGCATTGAATAGTTACTAAATGTATTTGATACGCATTAAGATAATGTGCTACGTACGCAATGTCAAACGGTTATGTTGTGCGATTAAAGTTCTTACGGTTTTTGCCGACATAAGGGGGTATTACTTTAATGAGTGCCCGCCTGAAAACGCTCAGAAAGGAAGATTGTGTCTGTAAAAAATATGCAAAGGAAGAAGTCGGGTCTCTCTGTGTTATTTGCGTCCATTTGTGGAGTTATAGTCAAATCTGGTGTTTAGCCAGTTGAATCAAGCGGCGACCTGATCGACTCCTGCTACCTCAATACCCTCTTTAAATTTGATTCCGGTTATCACCTTCGCCAGATAATCGAAACCCCGTAATCGTCTCCACGTCTTCTCGGCACACAGGCCGAGTTTGAACATCATGTGTAGCATGCCGTCACGCGATAGGCAGCCCTTGGAACGCTTGGTTCGATGGCGGATTATCCCGAAGGTGGATTCAATCGGATTGCTGGTCCGAATGCTCTGCTAGTGCTGCGCAGGAAATTGATAGAAAGCCATCAGTTCCTCTCGGTCTTTGTGCAGACAGATGGCAGCCTTCGGATACTTTGGCTCATACGTTTTGATAAACAGATCAAAGGCCTTTTCCGCATCGGCCTGGGTCTCCGCCTGCCAGATGTTGTGCAGTGCCTGCTTCGCTTTCGGCTGAGCTGACCTTGGCAGGCAGTTCAGCACGTTCATGGTTTTGTGCATCCAGCAGCGCTGCTGACGCGTCTCTGGATACACTTCCTCCAGTGCAGCCCAGAAGCCCATAGCACCGTCTCCGATTGCCAATTTTGGCGGGTTTAGTCCGCGTCACTTCAGTTTTAACAGCACCTCCCGCCAGCTCTGTGTGGACTCCCGTACACCATCCTCAATTGCCAGAAAATGCTTCTCACCACGCTCATTCACGCCGATCACCACCAGGGCACACAGCTTCGTCTGCTCTGCTCTCTGTCCGCTGTAGACACCGTCTGCCCACACATACACCCAATGGCCCTTATCCAGGCGCTCCTCGCACCAGCCCCGATATTCTTCTGCCCAGACCTGCTTCAGACGCGATACCCTGCCCGCCGACAAGCCTGTTGCATCCGGAACCACCAGCACTTTCAGGGCTTCATCCATCTCTCCACTGGAAATCCTCTTCAGGTAGAGCCACGGCAGTGCCGCTTCCAGTGACTTCGTCTTGCGTACATACGGCGGCACCAGAGCTGATCGGAACGTCACCGGCTCGCCGGTCTTCGCTCGTATTTTGGGGATCTTGACCGTGACCGGCCCCAATCCTGTCTGCAGTTTACGAGCTGGCAGGTGACTATTACGCACCACACCCGTCTTGCCATCCTCTGTCCGTCGCTCGACGTGCTCCGCCAACAGCTCCAGCAGCTCGGCCTCTACCGCCTGGTAGATCAACTGCCCTGCACCGCTTCTCAGCAACTCTGTCAGCGGATCGATAATCGTATCGCGACCTGCCAGCTTAACAACGTTATTCTTACTCATGGTGGCGTATCTCCAATGGTTGTTTTGATGTCTCGCAACAACAAATCAACCAGATACCCCGCTCTTTTTCAATTCCCTTCAAGCAACACTTTCAGTTATAACTCCCATTTGTGCTGACCTAGGCAGATGTAATTAAACTAAAAACAGGATTGGATATGCCAGGAAATACCATACGATGTTGCGAGAATTGCCTGGGTCTTCGTTGTTATAGCTCGCGGCTCCATACGTCCCGGTTGTTTTCCAACCTGCTGCGGTGCAATGAGGATAAAAAGGCCATCAATTTTGTCAATGTCGTAACGACCGCTTTTTTGCCACACAATCCATAGCTGCAAGGTATGCTTGAAGCTAGGTTGTCGAGGAATGATGTCAGCCAGTAATGCCGCCTGAGCCATCAGTAAACGGATCAAGTTGTAAGCCAAAAGATAGACCCACAGCTCCTTTTTCGCCATTTCCGGTGTGCGACAACTTAACGTTTCCATTCCCGGAGTGGTCTTGATGTTGCGTATATCCAACTCTACCTGCCAACGGTTCCGACAGAGTGCCTTCAGGGCGGCTTTGCGCGTACTTTTTGAGCAAAGTAGTGTTGTCACCAGGATCTTACCGCCAGCATGCAACTCCCGCACTTTCAATCTATCGCGGGGTTTGATCATACTCTGCCTGACTCATCCAGGCGGATTTGACTTTTGGCTTGTCTATTTCGATAAGATGATCTCGCGGGCCCAGATGCTCTCCTTGGCGAAAATCTGTGCTGCGCCACCGTGAATCATGTTGCTCGAAAACGCCATCCACTCCTTTGGCCTGAAGAGCGCACAACAGAAAACAGGTGGCATAATAAAGCATCCCCCAGAAAGATATCACCAGCGTCCAGGATACCAAGCATGGTTCTAAAGCCAGAAGTATCGATAACGTCTCTGTTGGCGGAAACAGCCTTTCCCGATGTTCCGGTAACAATGATTCGACTTGATTGAGAAACTCTGGGCCGGTTAGCAGATTAAAGAAAGCATAGGAATCACTGGGGTTGTGATACGTTTTTGTTGATGTATGCAGGCGCGTTGATCAGGATGCATTAAGGCGGCTTCCCTGCTTGATGGTTTGGCAATTAGCATTGCATCATCTGAACCAGTGAACTAGCCTTTTTTATTCGTTATATCAGCAGGTTATTGCTTAAGTAAGTAGCATTCACTCATGACCCTACTTTGGCTGCGAGAGTTATTGGTTTGGCACATTCGGCCTATTTTGGTCAGACACGTCCAATCAGCAGTGTTGAAGGTGTAATTATCAGGGTCCTTGGAAGGAGTTTAGCGCTGAGCATTGCCATCGCAGGATCATTCGATACGGATTGTTGCGTGGAATCCTATCTCTTCGGCTATTGGCTTGGGGCACTGGCCTCCGCTCAGCTTGCGAGGATGCTGGCGATGAAGATATCTGAAAGGGATGGCTCATTGCCTGATAGCGTCTATTTTGGAAGATTGTTCCATAATCTCGGAGTTCTGTTGCTGGCTCACGTCTATTCGGAACAGTACTCAAAGGCACTTGCTGACCCGCCGCTGGCATCTGTCCGATGCGGTGATTGATATGGAGCGGGAGGATCATCAGAGAGGTCAAAATGATCAGAATATGCCAGCCTTACTCGCTGGCAGCGCTGTGGATCGGATCGCCCATTACCGAAAGAGGGATGAGTTTAATTTGAAGGATGATCTATCTCTTCACCCCCTACTGTGGGTATGTTTATAGACGTTATTGCCGAAATTGAAGCAAGGTTCGATGCTCAGTGCGCTGATCTGAATGATTTGGCACAGATGCTGGCGTAAGTGTTCTGAAGTATTGATTTTTAACAGGTTTTATCAGTAGTGAAAGGGTTGTTGAAATGCCCCCATTCTATGGCCACTTGGCGTGTTAGGTTCTCCGCATTTCACGTAATCCAAAATACGCCATCTCTGGCGTGACGTAGTGTTGTGAACTGTGGGGTCGCCGCTCATTATATCGGCAACGCCACTGTTCAATAACAACTCTGGCTTCGGTCAGGCTACCAAATATCTCTGCATTTAAACACTCCTTGCGGAAAATGCCGTTGAAGCTTTCATTGCTGCCATTTTGCCAGGGTTTTCCCGGTTCAATATTGGCTAGCTTAATATCATCCTTTTCCAGTTCCTCGCGCAGTACGAAGGCCAACAGCTCAGCTCCGTTGTCGCTGCGAATGGCTCGGGGAATTTCGTAGCGAATGATTAATTCACGTAGCACCGCTTTCACGTGTTGACTCTGTAGGTATCGACCAGTTTTGATTGCCAGACAATAACCGGTTGCTTCGTCCTTGACCGTCAAGCACCGCAGAGGCTCTGCGTCATGATAGCGGTCATGTACGAAATCCCATGCCCACACATCATTCCGTCGTAGCGCCAATCCCTCCAGTTTTACCCCAGTGCGAATCTTCCGTCGAGGGCGATAAGGCGGCAAACACAGGCCATTAAGCCGCCAGAGTCGATATACGCGTTTGTTGTTTACCTGCCAACCTCTGAGCCGCAGATAGGCGCCTGCTAAACGATAGCCCCAACTGGGGTCCTCCCGCACCACTACACGCAACGCGGCCGACAGATGCCGGTCACGACGTTCTCGTTTTGAACTATAGTGAAGCCCCGATCGCGGTGTCGTACAAAGCCAGCTTGCTCGCCTTTGGCTAAGGCCCCGTTCAATAGCAAACAATGCCATGGCGCGCTTCGCGCGGGGGCTCACCACTTTTTTGCTTGTATCTCCTTCATGACCTCTACTTCCAGGTCACGTTCTGCTAGCAGCTTTTTGAGCCGCATGTTCTCATCCTTGACTCGCTTTAGCTCCCGCACATCTGAAACTTCCATCCCGGCATACTTGTTGCGCCAACGGTAGATCGACTGCTCCGATACGCCGTGTTTGCGTGCTGCCGCTACGGCCGTTGTTGCCTCTGCATCGCGCAGTACAGCCACGATCTGCTCATCTGAAAAATGTCCCTTCTTCATCCTGGTTCTCCTCAGGTAGAGGAAAACCTAACATACCACTGGGTCTAGTGTTCGGGGGGCAATCCATTGTAACATCACTTTCTCTCGCTGACCGGTGGGCTATCTTCAGTCAGTAAACTGCACGATATCGCCATCGGTACGGTGTCGGAAAAAGAGTTGCTGGAGTAGTTAGTCAATACGCTGCTTGAACATCAGGATCTAGAAGCCAGTTCGGTGTTCCTGTTATTGGATGGGCAGCTCAGGTGTGTAGTGGCAGTGGATGGAGCTACCGTTATGCCCCGGAAAGATACTCGATCTGACAGTGCTTTTGAAGAAATACGGTTCTCCGTGGGAGAGGGTATCGTTGGCACCGCCTAGTTAGACAGGAGAGATTCAGTATTGCCCGAACTGTTAGAGTGAAGAGACTTTCAGACAACTAAAAAAACAGCAGCCTTATTTGTAATAAGAGATCAATGTTGTCACTGCCCATGGTCTCAGATGGAAAGCGATTGGGCGTTCTCAATGTGTCACATCATCCGGACTTTTTTGAGATGTGGCATCAGCACATGCTCACTCTCTACGGGCGGCGGCTCCATCTGCATCGTCTGGTACATAATCTTGAAGGGGCTGTCCGGTTGCGGACCCGTGAGTGTGAACTGGCCTGGAAGATTCAGAAAATCTCCGCAGGTGCTATCAGCAACCCTTGATCAAATGATGGACTGACCGGCTTGTTCAACCGAGGGTACTTTTTTAAAGAGGGCATTTCCATGTTATCCAGGGCAGTGCGTTATGAGCTGCCTTTCAGTCTGATTCTTATCGGTATCGACCCACTTCAAGAGAGTAAATGATACCTGGGGTCATCAAGTGGGTGACCGGGCGCTGCGCATGGTTGCTCAGGTGCTGCAGAATGAGATAAAAGAAGGTGACCTACTCCGGGCCCGTATGGGGGGACGAGTTCGTCATGGTGTTGTCGAATACCAGTGGCATAGGGACTGCTTTGATGGCACGGTGTATCCAGGAGAAGGCTGCTTCACTGGGGCTGGTGCCAAAGGGAGACACACAGACCATCAGTATCGGTATGACGTTTCTTAATAATAATAGAGGTGAAGAGGACCTGAACCAGCTTTATCAGCAGGTAGATACGGCCATGTACCGGTGCAAGAAGGAGGGGCGCAACTGCCGCCTATTTTACGCTCCTTCTATGGATGAGTGATCCTTGCACTGGTTCACACAAGAGACCTATCCAAGAGGAAAAATATTCTGCGCTAAAGCCGGTGGTGCTCCGGAAATAAGGGGGGGCCCTTGTCAGTTGGCATTTGCCTTTTTAATTTCGGCTGTTGCCGTGGGTTCAACGGCTTCGGGAGTTGTTTCCGGTGTTGGCTGAAGCTGGACAGTTGCCAGATCCTTGCCTGAAGGATTGGTGAAGTTGTCATTGAGTGTTTGCACGTAGCCATCGGCATCCGCCAATACCTGATACATGCGTTTTCTGCAACCGCGCCCCCAACCTGTCGGTGATTTACTGAAGATACTGCGCCAGGGTTTTGTATTTTTCCTGAAAGCCTTTAATAGACTGCCGCGTAGATCAGAACTCTGCTCCTGCTTTGCCAGCTTTTTGTGCAGGCTACCTGCAGCTAAAAGGCGGACAAAGTAGTGCAGACTAAAGACGACAATTGCAGCGACAACCGCAGTGGTATAGCTGAGGAGAGGGTTGGCAAGCAGGCTATTGAGCGAGGGCGGGGTAAAACTGAGGCCATTCCAGTAGTCCAGTTTGATGGTCAGTCCTAAAATCAGCGCAAACAGCAATCCGAATGCCAGACCGTCCCCCAAAAGTACCCTTTTCTTCCACTGTTTAATGGCATCTTTGATGGCGGGTACAATCCGCTCTTCGATATTACGTGCGGTTTTTTCCAGTGCGCCGACAATGCGGTAGGCACGTTCGATCTCCACCTCCTGCATGCGGTTGTGGATCTCCTGTAGATCGGCATCCCTTTTTCGCTCAAACCGCTGGCGCAGGTTGTCATCATCGATTGGAACAGACGCATCCGGGTTGTAAATGGTGTAGAAGCGACCGGCGGTCAGGCCGCGTTCTCCCAGGGCGCGCTGCCAGGCGGCAACTACCTCTTCCGGATTGTCTTCCCTGGCAGTGGTATCGATCTGATTGAGAATATAGAGAAATTTTCCGGAGTCCGGTCGGTTGATTGTGCTGCTGACCAGATGATCCAGGGTGTCGATCATGGCGCCTGGTTCCGGATGCCGGGCATCGAAAAAGACCAGCACTAGATCGGATAGATCGATAATGTGATCGGTGATGCGCAGGGTGGAGGTGCGCTGGGCATCGGCATCAAATCCGGGGGAGTCGATCAGTATTTTTCCCCTGACATTTTCACTGGGACAGGTTTTGAGTTGCAGATAGGCAT
Source organism: Candidatus Vondammii sp. HM_W22 (assembly GCF_022530855.2). Lineage (GTDB taxonomy): Bacteria > Pseudomonadota > Gammaproteobacteria > Chromatiales > Chromatiaceae > Vondammii. The sequence continues at coordinate 1,053,732 of NZ_CP099567.1, forward strand.
CAATACGCTCTCCTTCGCCCTCTGCTACCAGTTCGATTTCGCTACTCATCTGGTAAAATGGAAAGCGGGGGTCAGAGTCCAGTGCCACACCCGGCAGTGCGTGGGCTGTTTTTTCCCGGCTGTAGCACATGACGGTGAACTTATCGTCCACGGCCTGATTGCCGGTGCGCTGTAGCTTATATTCCAAGTAGTGGTTGATGAAAGTGGACTTGCCCGATGAAAAAGTACCCAGTATCGAAATTAATGGCCACCAGGGAATTTGCGTGGCAAAAGACTCATCATAGTCCAGCAGTCCCATCTTATAGGCGATCTGGTCAAGTTTTCTGAAGCTTTGGACGGTGCTTAGCAAAACAGAGTTTTCCTGCTCGAGATGCGCCTCCAGATGTTTTAACCGTCCTTCGATGAGTCTTCCTGCGTTGTTCATGAACTACTCCCTAGGTAGTTAGTGCGCTACGAATAACAATTCAGCTGCCTGCATTGGTGTCGTTTGTCACTTCTATTCAGTGTCTGCCATCCAGATGGACACAGTTTGATACTACCCCGGCTGAATTTCTTCGGGTAGTCCGAAGAATAGAGAAAAATGGTCCTTCTCAAGAATACTTTAGCGGTGAGGGTTTGGTAAAAATAATCGAATTTGCCCAATTACTTAAACTTAAATTAGTATATTAATTCACGTAATGAATGTAGTGGTTTGTTGCAATAGACCCTTCCATAAGAGATACTGAAGAGCATCTATAACCAGCCTTTGTGGTTTGCCCGTGTTCGCAAATAGGGTGCCAGAGAAAGCTGGAAAATAATTAAGTGTATGGAGGTGGTGTGATGGCTGATCTGTTTTCAGATGAGTGGATGAAAGGTTTTATGGAACAGTGGAATGCCGACCCCGATCTATCAAGTGCTTTGGGACGGATAGGTTTCGGTAGTGTAATAGGCTACGGTTTCGATGGAGAAGATCAGCCAAAGGGTTTCATTACCATAGAAAACGGGCAGGCTGTCGGTGCTGGCGCCTATAATGGCGAGGCACTGAACTGGGATATTCGGTGCAGTGATGCGCAGTGGAAAAAATGGATGGGCAAACCGCCAGGGATGATGGGATTGGGTGTGGCTTTTACTTCCGGTAAAGTGAAATTCGAAGTTGGGGATTATAGCGCTATGTTCAAGGACCCGCGTATGGCAGGGCCTTTTATAAAGACGTTTTCCGTAATGGGTCGGGTCTGAATGCGCCCTTTGCTGTGCTGGCCTGAACCAGGCCAGTGCGGCAATGAATCATTTATGCAGTGTAAATTTCAGCAGGGTAAAACAAATCAAGATGGGAATTAATCTCCATACGCTTGTAACGGCGGCAAGTTTTGTCGTTGCTGCAACTTTACCTATCCAGAGTCCGGCACAGGTTGGTGGTAGTGATTATTTTACGGTTCAACAGGCCCGCGGGGCGCCGACGGTCTCCCTTGGCGGGACCGTCATTCCCTACAAAGAAGTAACACTCTCTGCCCAGTTGCCAGGTCGGGTAGAAACCTTGGCTGGTATTGAGGGCGACAGCTTCACCAAGGGTACATTGTTGGTTTCATTGGACGATACAGAGCTTCTGGCCAAACGGAATGCAGCAATTGCAGCAATGGCGAATGCCGATGCCCAGGTGCGTATGGCTGGCGTCCAGTATAGTCGCGAACTCTGGGCTCCCCAGTCGAAATCGGCAGTGGGCGGCATGGGGATGCCAAATCTGTTCGATCAGATGTTTACCAGCCCGATGGAGAGCTTCTCCGGCACCCGGAGTCAGGGGATGGAGCGCCGGGCCGATCTCTACTCACAAGGGGTACAGATCACCCAGGCACAAAACTCCCTGATGGCGGCACAATCACAAATTCAGGCGATCGATGCCAAGTTGCGGGACGCCAGAAGTCTGGCACCTTTCGATGGCGTGATAATGAGAAAGTACATTGAAGTGGGCGATACCATGCAGCCGGGCCAGCCACTGCTGGTATTTGCCGATGTGGAATATCTTCAAGTGCTGGTTGATGTTCCCGCAAGACTCTGCCCCGGACTGAGTGAAGGTATGATGCTCCAGGCCCAGCTGGATGTCGGCAATCAGGTGGTCCCGGTGCGGGTGGCACAGATTTTCCCGATGGCGGATGCTCAGCGCCATACGGTCAAAGTAAAATTCGATCTGCCCCAGGGTGTTTCTGCTCCTGGCATGTACTCAAAAGTAATAGTACCGGATTTTACTGCGCCCACACGTAATTATCCGGTGATCCCTGTCAGTGCCATCCGCTATAACGGCAGTCTTCCAGGTGTCTATGTCCAAGGTGAGAATGATCAGCCTGAGTTGCGTCTGATCCGCGTGGGCGAAAAGCTAGATGGAGGATACATCAGTGTTCTTTCCGGCCTGAGTGAAGGTGAACGCATATTGCGCAATCCGCAAGCCGGTGTTTCATCCGGTTGGTCTACCTCCAGTGGCGGTAGATACTGAGCTATAGTTACTTAGGCGGTTACGGATTGTGTGCCCCGCCTTACCGCCCCGACCCTGTCATTTAATAGCCATAGTGTATAGAAAGCATAATGATGAGTCAGGAAGACCCAAATAACGGCAATCTGAAGCAGCCAATCGAAGCTACAGATGAACAGCTTGGGCTCGCCGGTCGTACTGCACGTTTCTTTATCAATTCACCCCTCGCACCACTGTTTTTCGTCTCTATGATGTTAATGGGCCTGTTGGGGCTGGTGATGACACCGCGGCAGGAAGATCCACAGATATCTGTCCCCATGGTGGATATCTTTGTCCAGTACTCAGGTGCTTCGGCCGACCAAGTTTCCAATCTTGCGATTGAGCCCCTGGAACGGATCATGAGTGAGATCGATGGGATCAAGCATGTCTATTCCGTTGCACAGCGGGGCATGGGCATGGTGACTATCGAGTTTGATGTGGGCGAGGAGATGGGGCCATCCCTGGTCAAGGTTAACGATAAGCTTGACTCCAATATGGATATGATTCCTCCCGGAGTGTCGCCTCCCCTGGTGAAAGCCAAGGGGATTGATGATGTCCCTGTAGTCAATATCACTCTCTGGTCCAGAGACCTGGATAAGGATGGCGTTCCCGACGTCGATGATGGTCAGTTGCGGATGCTGGCTCACGATGTCCTTCAGAGTGTTAAAGAGATTCCCAATACAGGCAATGGTTTTGTGGTGGGTGGCCGTGCTGAGCAGGTGACTATCGAGGTTTTCCCTGAACGGCTGTCGGGTTACGGTATTAGTCTCGATCAGGTGGCCAATACTGTCCGTACCGCGAATAGTGAGCAAAAAGCGGGTGGTGTAGAGTCAGGCAATACCCACTTTACCGTGATGACAGGCGCTTTCCTGAATACGGTGGAAGATATCACCATGCTGGTGGTAGGCACCCATAATGATATTCCTGTCTATCTGCATGATGTCGCCAGGGTCACCCAGGGACCAGAGGATGCCAAGCAATTGGTAGCCTACTATACCGGGACGGCGGGTGATCACGAGCAGCCTGCCAGCGGTGTGCCGGCGGTGACCATCGCTGTGGCGAAAAAACCCGGTGTCAACGGTGTCACCGTTGCCAATGCCATTATAAAACGCGTCAATGATCTGGAAGGCACCAGGATACCGGCTAACGTTGCCGTCAATATCACCCGCGATTACGGTGAGACCGCCAATGACAAAGTTAATGAGCTGATCTTCAAGCTCTTCGTGGCCACCGGTTTCGTTTTCCTGCTGGTGCTGCTTGCTTTCCGCGCATTGCGGCCTGCTATTGTCGTTGTACTGGTGATTCCGGTCGTCTTGTTGATGACGATTTTTTACGCCTGGGTTGCTGACTATACCATCGACCGGGTGAGCTTGTTTGCACTGATTTTCTCAATCGGTATTCTGGTGGATGATGCCATTGTGGTGGTTGAAAATATCTATCGCCGCTGGCTTGAGGAGGGGAAGACGGATGCTGTTACCGCCGTAGACGCTGTGCGCGAAGTGGGTAACCCGACTATCCTTGCAACCTTTACTGTGATAGCGGCACTCATGCCCATGGGATTTGTCAGTGGCATGATGGGCCCTTATATGGCGCCGATTCCGGCCTTGGGTTCGGCGGCAATGCTGATTTCTCTGTTTGCAGCGTTTGTTTTTACTCCCTGGTTGGCAATCTCACGCTGGCTCCGGCCCTCCATGTCCTATTTGCTAGTGGCTGAAAAGCGTGAGCATAAGGAAGCGGAAAAAATGGAGCGTTTTTACCGCAAAATCTTGACGCCACTGATCGAGCACCCGCGGAAACGTTACCTCTTCAGAATTGTGCTCTGGGGTAGTTTTTTCCTCGCCTGCTCCATGTTCTATACCAATACGGTTGCTGTAAAGATACTGCCGTTGGATAACAAGCCGGAATTTTCTGTGGTGCTCGATATGCCGGAGGGCACTGCGCTGCCGGTAACCATCAATCTGGCCCACAAAATTGCTGAAAATATCAGGAAAATGCCGGAGGTAACAGCAATCCAGGTTTATGCTGGCACTGCAAAGCCCTATGACTTCAACGGGATGGTGCGCCACTACTATCTGCGTCAGGACCCCTGGCTGGCTGAAATTCAGGTGCAGTTACTGCACAAGAGCAAACGAAAGCGCAGCAGCCATGAGATTGCAGTAGAGACGCGCAAAGTACTAGAGCCCATTATAAAAGCATCGGGTGCAAAATATGCCGTGGTTGAAATGCCTCCCGGCCCCCCCGTGCTGCAGTCAGTGGTGGCTGAAGTCCATGGGCCATCCGCGGAGATACGGCGTCAGGTGGCAAGAGACCTGACAGGGATCTTTTCCCGTGCGGAGAGCCTGAGAGACGTCGATAGCTATATGCGGGACGACTACGAGTATTGGCGTTTCCGCGTGGATACTGAAAAATCGGTGCGCCGTGGCATCTCTGTCGATACTATCAACCGAAATCTATCCATGGCGCTGGGCGGCATGGTGCTCGGTGATGTCAAACAGCGGGCAGGGCACGAGCCGGTCAATATAGTGATCCAGGTTCCTCTGGCTGAACGTTCTCAGGTAACCCGGCTGGGGGATCTGCCCATTCAGTCTCAATCAGGTATTACTCTGCCGTTACGGGAGCTGGGTAAATTTGAGCGTATGGCCGAAGAAGAGGTTATCTACCACAAGGATCTTCGGGGTATCGAGTATGTAGTCGCCGATGTGGGTGGTAAATTGGCTGCACCGATCTATGGCATGTTCCAGGTCCAGGATATTCTGGCAGCGGAATATACAGTGCTAGACGGGGTGAAGCTCGATACATTCTGGCTGAAGCCCCCCCCGGATGACACGGTCTCCAGTATTGAGTGGACGGGTGAATGGACAGTCACCTTCGAGACCTTCCGCGATATGGGCGGCGCCTTTATGGTGGCATTGGTAATAATCTATATTCTGGTTGTCTGGGAGTTCGGTAATTTCCGGATTCCGGCACTGATTATGGCACCTATTCCATTGACGCTTATTGGCATTATTCCCATGCATGCAATTATGGGAGCCGAGTTCAGTGCCACTTCGATGATCGGTTGGATTGCCTTGGCGGGTATTATTGTGCGTAACTCCATTCTGCTGGTGGATTTTTCCGTGCATGAGATTCAGCGTGGAATACCGGTTGCAGAGGCGGTGATAAGGGCGTGTAAAACACGTACGCGTCCCATTGTGATTACGGCACTGGCGCTGGTGTGCGGTTCCAGTGTGATCTATACCGATCCGATCTTCCAGGGGATGGCTATCTCCCTCTCTTCAGGTGTTTTGGTGTCCACCATTCTGACACTGATCGTGATTCCATTGGGTTGTATCAAATCGAGCAAGGCGCTCTGTGAAGTGGCGGGTGCCGGCTATGATAGTGGCGGCACCCCAATGCCTGAAGAGGAAGAGGTGGTAGAGGCGCCCGCTGCAACGGTATATAAAACACCGATCCCGCTGGTTATCTGGGGTAAGGTGGCGACCGTTTTGATGATGCTGCTTTATGCAGTGCGCGGTATTTTTCTGTTGGTTAGCAAGCTTGTCAGCAAGCCGAAGGTGCCGCCCCCTGTAGTTTCTCCGGCTCCGGTAACGGCCAGCACGCCTGTGGTAAGCGAGGATAAAACTGTTCAGCAGAGAAAGGCGGCAGAGGTTCCTGTCGTTGCAGCAGATGTCGAAACTGTTGCAGATTTACCTTCTGCGGCAACAGGAAAGCCGGTGGAAGAGAATCAGCTGCCAAAAATTGAAGTGACAGCGGAGAAACCGATCGATAAGAGTCCGGAGCCGGTAGCTGAAGCCGCGGTGATCAGGAAAAAGAGTCAGGCTAAGGCACGCCCGGTTAAAAAGCGTGTTGCTAAGAAAAACATCGCTAAAAAACCACCGGCCCCGAAGAAACGACCGGTTAAAAAAGCGATTAAAAAAAGTGTTCCAAAGAGTGTTGCCGGGAAATCTGTGGAGCCTGGAAAACCAAAGGCTACGACTTCAGGAAAATCTAAGCCAGCCCTTCGCAAGGGTGCACGCAGAGGTATCAGGCTGAAGCTGGGTGATAGAAATGGGATGGAATAATTGGGCTGGGGTGCATGACTCCTAGTCAACGCTGGGCTGTAGTGGCTATCGGTATGCTGCTGGGCACTTGGTGTGGCTCCTCGTCTGCTGGTGGTTCGGGGTATGGATTCGGCAGTTTTCGCCCGCTTGATTCAGCCGGTCAGAGCGATCCGAGGATGCAGCAGTCTCAGACATTTACCCAATATAGATATGGCCGAAGTCTCTCTCCCTCTCCCCCGGAACAGATACAAAATGGCGGAAGGCCGTTGTATCGGCTTCCCCAGGCTCAGGGTTATAAATTTTCCGAATTACCGGGTGGGAGCGATCAGGATAAAACTGAATTAAGATTTCGCCCAGGGCGTTTCTCCGGACGTTCCCTCTATGCCTGGGGTGCCGGTGATGGTCGCTGGACTGACGGTACATTGGGATCTGCCCCGGTCTACAGGCCGATAGAAAAGAAAAAAAGAGAAGACAGGCAGGATCGTCGCAATGGCGCCCTGGTAGTAGTGGTGCCGGTAACCTGCCGGCACTGTCACCCTATTACCCGGGTCAGATTTATCCAGGGTATTCGGAGGCTTTGCGCCTTATCCCGTCAGGTGATTTTGACTAGAGAGCGACTCTATCTGAGACCCAAGAGTTGTTGTAGTGCGTTTTCATAACGGGCTGAAAATAAGGAGATTGTTCTATGCGTAGTTTTGGTTTGTTCACAGTGACGGGTTTGATCTCCCTGTTTATTGTTTCAAGCGTGACAGCTGCACCGCTGGCTTCGGTTGAGTTCTCTGCAGAAACTCATATGTGGAGTGCCAAAGGCGAGTCGAGCGAAGGGCATGTCTTTGTCGGCAATGATGCCATTAGAACCGAAATGACGCAGAATGGTCAGCAATTGATACAGGTTATCAATACCGCAACCCAAGTCACCTGGGTCATCAGACCGGCGCAACGGGCCTACATAGAATTACACGGCAAAAAGGAGGGTGGCTCCAGGCCGAATGCCGACCTGAAGGCAGATCCCTGCCAAGGTATTCCGGATGCCAACTGTCAATATATCGGTGAAGAGAAGGTGCTGGGTAGAGAGGCCAAGAAATGGGATGTTACTTTCACTGTCAATGGCAGGGCTCTGACAAATACCCAGTGGATCGATATGGAGCGAGGTATTCTTCTGCGTCAGGAAGCGGATAATGGTCCCCATATGGAACAGCGGATGATCGGTATGGAGAAAATGGAGGGACGCACGGTAGAGAAATGGGAGATGACTATTTCCCAGAGCAACAAGAAGCCACAGCGCTCTTACCGTTGGTTCGATCCCGTGCTTAATTTGGCAATCCGTGAAGAGTGTCCTGGGGTGTTTGTACGGGAAATCAAGAATATCCGTATTGGGAAGCAGGATGCCAGACTGTTTGTAGTTCCTGCCGGTTTCAACAAAGTAGAACCTCAGTCGGGTGCTCCGGCACGCCGTTGATTTAAGATTGCATCAGCCTGAGTGATTATAGCTGGAAGAGTCGGATAACCTGAACAGTAGTATTTGGAAGCTACCTTATGAATAAGAGAATGATACAATTTTTTGCGCTGATGGCAGCATCTCTGGCCTGGAACCTTACAGTTGCTTCGCCAGTCCAGTTGTCTCAGCATATGGTGCCCGCCTATGCCCCGGCCTCTTCTTCCAACGGTATCGCCAGCTTCAGACCAAACTATCGGTTTCATCCGCAGTTTGCCCGACAAAGAGCAGCGGCTCCCACTAGGCAAAGTGGCCGACTTTATCCGTCTTACCCGGAGAGGCGCGCCGACTTCTGGCCTTTTACCGTCAGCTATCAGCCGATAGTAACGCCATGGCAGAATAGTCATTACTCTCAGGCGCTGGCTGGAGGTTATCAGCCGTACCAGCTCGTTATACCTATGCCGTGGATGGCCAATCGCGGACCCTGGATGGGGCAACGGCCTGTACCGGCCTACCCTGCAGTGCCGATGGGGTATGGGCCTCTGGCTGGGTTGCCTTGGGGTGATGCCCCTCCTATCGCTTTAAGCTATCCAATTTATTACCATGCACTGGCCCCAAGAGAGGCGCAGCATCCTTTTCAGCGGCTTGACCGGCGCTACATCCGTGGTCAGTTTGTGGCCGCCAATCCTCGGTTCAGACAGGTACCATCACCTCAACGGCATGTTGCGGCAAGTTACAACGGTCCCCGGAGAATGGGGTACAGATTCAGACCGGTTGCACCGGTCTACCCTGCGCCACTCAATTATGCACCTGTTGCTGTAATTCAATGGCAACCCCGGACGCCCCATGCCAATCCAGTGGTTCAGTGGCAGAAGAGAGAGCCCTATGGGACACCGGCCTATCAGTTCCGCTCTGATCCTCGATTGGCCCAAGCGCCCAAGCGCCTCTTGCCGGGAGCGTCGAAAGATGGGCGCCAATCGGCTTTTCCCGGTTATGGACAATCATTCCGGTAAGCGGTATTGCTAATGGATTGTTTAAGGGGTGATGCGCTGGTTGGTGATCTGCAAAATGAGGATGCCTATCAATAACCAACTTGGGATCAGCTCTAATTGTTTTCGTCTCCATGGTCTGCTAAGCCAGAGAGAGAAGCTCAAGCGGTCTTAATCAGAATTCGAATAAGAAGGGCAGCATTATGATTACCGTGGTTGGCAGTCTCAAAGGCGGTTCAGGGAAAAGTACGGTAACTTTCAACCTCGCTGTCTGGTTATCTATGGGCGATGTGGATATCCAGGTTGTCGATCTTGATCCCCAGGCGACGTTACGTGATGTGGCTGAGGTGAGAGACGAAGAGGAGTATCAGCCGACTATTCCTGTCAAAGGAAAGAAACATCTCGATAAGGCAAAACTCAAGAAAGCGGAAGAGGTGCTGATTGATATCGGAGCAGCCGATCTGGAGATGATGAAACAGGCGATCTCTATTGCCGATCGGATTCTGATACCTGTCCCACCATCACAGGCGGATATCTGGTCCACACAGCGCTTTATTCAGTTCGTGCACTCTCTGAAACTGGATCCCGTTCCCGAAGTGCTGGGCTTTATCAATCGTGGTGATACACACCATGCAATCACCGAAACAGATGAAGCCGCCGCCGCTCTGGTCGCTTTGCCGGGCATTAAATTCATCAAGCCAAGGCTCTCTCAGCGTACTACTTTCCGGCGCTCGTTCAGCGAAGGATTGGCTGTATTTGAACTCAACGCCAACTCAAAAGGAGCGAAAGAGTTCAGTGCGCTTTGTGCCGAGCTTTACCCGGCGGTACTGCGGTAATATTGGTCGGCTTCGGTGGCAGGCTATTATAAATGGCTCTTCCCTCAGGGTAAAGGTTCAGCCCTCCAAGGTGGAAGTAGATTGCATTGGCAAACTGCTTTTTGTTGCGGAAACCTCTGCTACGCACCTTGATCATCTTGATTCGGCTGTTGAGACCTTCTGCCGGACCATTACTTACTTCCAAAACAACAGCGTTCAATATTCCCCACAGATGATCCTTGATTGTTCCCACACTTTCTTGATTGGCTCCAGGCCACTGCACACTGTCCATGACAACCACCGCTCCCAGTCTTCTCCTTGCCCATGTCTTGAGAGTGACATGGCAAACTCTTTGACCGCCCAGGCACGGGCAGTCTTCAGCGTGCTGTCACGTAGCGTCTTGAACCGCAATTTCTGTCTGCGCGTCATATTCTCTAGGGTTGCAGAGCCAGTCATACTGGCCGCCTTTAAGGTCTTCATAGCTTTCAGCCATCAGCGCTTTATGCTTTTGGCGGCGTACCTTGTCTATCGCCTTACCGAGGTACTTGGCGACATGAAATTTATCAAAGGCAATCTTCTCTTCAGCCATAGGCAGGCTTTCTAGTATGGCATTGATAAAGGCTGGCCACATATAAGACAGTCCTAAATCCTGTGTAACTGCCTATCATTAAACCCAAACAAGGGTGAGGGTAGGCAGATGATCGACAAGAAAGAGCTCCAGGCGATAGCCCAAGCGGCCGCTAAAAACATCAAAACTCAAGAAAATCTCAACGAGTTTCGGCAAATGCTGACCAGGATCACGGTCGAGGCAGCACTCAATGCTGAACTGGCTGATCATCTTGGCTTTGCCAAGCATGAACAGTCCGAAGCGAGTAATAGCCGCAACGGCACGACCAGCAAGACCTTGCAAACGGAAGATGGCCAGTTTGAACTGGATACTCCACGAGATAGAGCGGGCAGCTTTAAAACCCCGGCTGGTTAAAAAGCACCAGCGTCGATTTACCTCAATGCATGACAAGATCCTCTTCCTGTATGCTCAGGGTATGACGATCCGCGAAATCGTCACGACATTCAAGGAAATGTACGGAGCCGATGTCTCTGCCACACTCATATCCAAAGTCACTGATGCGGTTATCGAGCAGGTTGTCGAATGGCAATCTCACCCCCTGGATGCGATTCAGCCTATTGTTTATCTGGACAGGATTGTCGTTAAAATCCGGCAAGACAAGAAAGTGATCAACAAAGCAATTTACCTCGCTCTGGGCGTTAACCTGGAAGGCCACAAGGAATTATTAGGGATGTGGCTATCGGAGAATGAGGGGGGGCCAAATTCTGGCTGAACGTGTTGACAGAGAGAGGCGTATCCCATTAGTCGGACAGGCATACGGATAGTTTAAGTGACTTCTGCAACAATGTTGAAAGACAGGAGCAGAAGATGAGAAGAAAACGTAGAAACCATAAACCCAGTTTTAAAGCCAAGGTAGCTATTGCTGCCTTGAAAGGAGATCTGACTATGGCGGAACAATCAGAGAAATTTGATGTTCACCCCAATCAGATTACAGAATGGAAAAAGCTGTTACTGGAAAATGCAGATCGTGCTTTTGGAGGGGATCAAAAACCCACTGAAAATTCAGAAGTAAAGATCAAAGAGTTGCATGCCAAGATAGGTCGACTGACTATGGAGAATAATTTTTTATAACAAGGACTGGAAAGGATTCACGGTTCGAAAGGAAAAGGATGATTGATCATCAGTATGAACTTCCGATTACGCGCCAGTGTCAGTTGCTGTCGCTGACCTTCCCCCCATCTTAATACCAAGACTTGGATGAGATAATTCATTCTAAGCGGCCCTATTCACAAAGGCCACAGGTGACAAATAATTTAATGCGCTATGAGGCCGCACGTGATTGTAGTGCTCTCGCCATTGATCAATTTCATGTCTAGCGTCATCAATGGACCTGAACCAATGCTGATTTAAGCATTCATTTCTGAATTTACCGTTTAAGCTTTCTACAAACGCATTCTGAGTAGGCTTACCTGGCTGAATAAAACCTAGCTTAACGCCACTTTCTTTTTGCCAGTAGAACATCGCCTTGCTAGTAAACTCAGTACCGTTGTCGCAGATTATTTGATCCGGAGCGCTCCTTAGCTCAATCACCTGAGTTAAAAAACGAGCGACCTGGTGACCATTGATCGAGAAGTCAGAGAGCTGGCCAATAACTTCTCTTGAGTAATCATCAATCACATTAAATACTCGAAAGCGGCGACCATTAGCCAACTGATCACTGACAAAATCCATTGACCAGCGTATATTTTTACCAATGGGCATAATCGTTGGCATTCTTGGTCGTATTATCTTCTTGCGTTTTTTAGTCCTCACTTGAAGACCTTCTTCGTTATAGACTCGGTAGGTCCGCTTCTTGTTTTTCATAAGCCCCTCTCCCCTCAGGAGGCCATGTAAAAACAAATAACCATAACTCGGATGCTTTTTTGCCAGCTCAAGTAACCGTTTGCGTAGAGGCTCATCTTTTCCCCATTGAGTAACGTACCGAAAAGCGGTTCTACTTAAGCCTACTAATTGGCAAGCTTTACGCTCACTTAATTTGAACCGCGACTTAAGGTAGTTCACGATTTGTTTTCTATCAGCAGGCTTTACCACTTTTTTGAGAGCACATCCTTCATCGCCTCAGCTTCAAGCATTTTCTCGGCAAGTAACTTCTTAAGCTTGTTGTTTTCGCTTTCAAGCTCTTTGAGCCGTTTGGCTTCTGAGACATCCATCCCGGCGTATTTGCTTCGCCAGTTATAAAAGCACCCGGTTGAAATGCCGAACTGACGACAAATGTCATCAACTTTTACCCCTGACTCATGCTGCTTGATGGCACCAATAATTTGCTCTTCTCTGTAACGCTTCTTCTTCATCTTGAGATCTCCTAATACACAGACTAATTGGAAATCTCATCCTTGTCATGGCTCTATTTCTGGGGGAAAGGTCAGCTGAACCGCTGGACTGTGTATTACCAGTCAAGAGCATAGGCCTCTGAAGAGGACTTGAAACTGATGCGGCATATTGATGAAATGGACATGAAACGGCCGTTCTATGGCAGTCGCAGAATTCGTGACTGGTTGTATGAAGAAGGGCATGAGATCAACCGCAAGCGTGTGCAGCGATTAATGCGCCAGATGGGTATTGCAGCACTGTATCCAAAGAAAAATACCAGTAAGCCCGGTAAAGGGTACAAAATTTATCCTTACTTGCTGAAGGTCCTGGAAATTAATCGGCCCAACCAGGTTTTCTGTTCGGATATCACGTATATCCCAATGGCCAAAGGATTTGTTTACCTGACGGTCATTATGGACTGGTATAGTCGCAAAGTGCTGTCCTGTCGAATATCCAACACCATGGACAGAGACTTTTGTGTTGATGCACTGGAAGAAGCGATAGAACGTTATGGTGCCCCCGAAATCTTTAATACAGACCAGGGCGCACAATTTACCAGTGAAGCTTTTACTGGAACATTGAAAGCAGCCAATATAAAAATCAGCATGGACGGTAAGGGGCGCTGGGTGGATAATATTTTTGTTGAACGCCTGTGGCGCAGCGTCAAGTATGAGGAAGTTTATCTCAAAGCTTATGATTCGGTTGTCGAAGCACGTTCAGGCATTGGTAAATATTTGAAATTCTACAATACTGAGCGAAAACATCAGGGGCTTGGCAAGACGCCAGATCAGGCGTATTTTGGTGAAATCACGTGGCAGGAAGCGGCGTAAGTAATGAGGGTGGAAGTCACTTAAGCGACTGTCCAAATTGTGGGGTCCATTTCTGAGCTTCAGAATCGCGGTGTGAAGGATATTTTGATTGCCTGTGTCGATGGCTTAAAAGGCTTTCATGATGCCATCAACACGGCCTTTCCGGATACCCAGATCCAGCTCTGTATCGTGATATGGTACGGAACTCGATGAAGTATGTGCCTTGGAAAGACTACAAGCCTGTCACGGCTGATTTGAAAAAGATTTACCAGTCCATCACCGAAGAAGAAGCCTTATTGGCGCTGGATAAATTCTCTGACCGATGGGACAACAAGTATCCCCGGATCAGCCGCTCCTGGCGTGCCCATTGGGAGAACCTGAACACGCTGTTCAACTACCCGGAGGACAACGGAAATTATTTCCAACCGATGACTCGGCGAAGAAGGTAATCCACCTGGCAATTCAGGCCGCATCGAAAAAGTGGACAATGCCGATCCGTCATTGGAAACCAGCACTGAATAGATTTATGATTGAGTTCGTAGAACGCTTAGCGGTATATATTTAACCTTGGCTGTTACATAGAAAACTTTACAGGCTCTTGAAAAGGAATATTCTTTGTCACTCGTCTTAAGCCTAATGCTAAAGTCCGTGTTGTAAAACGCCGTCCAGTCTTGTCGAAGAAGGGATTGACCTGTGACCAAACCATTGAATTCACAGATGGCAAGAAATATCTAATCCCATTACGCCGCATGGATTGCCGAGATCTGGAAACCGGTAGCATTATGTGTTTCTAATCAACAATTTCAAACTGGCGGCCAAAAGCATTGCCGATATCTATAAAGCGCGTTGGCAGGTGGAACTATTCTTCAAATGGATCAAACAGAACCTGAAAATAAAATCCTTCATTGGAACAAGTAAGAATGCAGTAATGACACAGATTTGGATTACGTGTGTGTTTATCTACTTTTGGCATTTATCAATTTCCAGTCAAAGCAGAAGAAAGCCATGCGGCAAATATTGCGTTTATTACAGCTTAATCTGTTTGAAAAATGGGACCTGATGGCATTGTTGCGAGGTGACCCTCTTAGCGACAAACAGCCCGATATAAATCAGATGGTTTTGATATAAAAGTTAACGGGACAGCAGTGATCTATGCGGATAATGTAAATCACATGAATGCGAATATCTGCTCCATGCAGGCGATGACACTGTCCATAAACTATATGAGTAATGGCATGAATCAGCTGAACCGGAACATAGGTCGGCCCATGTCAGTAATGAATACATTTATGCCGTGGTGAGTCCGACAGGCTCCTAGTGCGGCGTAAACTCGTAACCGATATTTTCCGCGGGTCCCTGCAGGAAATATCCCTGGATATAATTGACTCCAACCGTCCAGAGAATAGCCAAGCTGTTGGCATCTTCTATCCCCATGGCGATAGTACGTATGCTGTGGGAGAGGGCCAGTGCATTTAGTTCGTTGAGCCGGTCCTGTTTTCCCTGGGTGGTAGCGAGTTCTTCTATTAGGCCCACATCAAATTTTACGTAATCTACCGGTAGGTGTTTAAGCAGAGTTTCTGCTTTTTGATTGGATCCGAACTGGTCGATGGCAATTTGGCATTTGATCCTTTTCAATCCATCGACCAGTTTTTTTGCTGACTGGGTATGGTTCCTGACATCTTTATCCTTGATCTGGAAGGTGAGCCAAGCACCTTTCGCCTTCTGGTTGCGCAGACAATCGCAGACCCATAACAGGGTTCCTTCATCCTGTATAGATGATGCTGACAGGCTGATGAAGAAATTGACTTTACGCTTTTCAGCCCGCTGTTTGGTCAACTCAATAATAGCGTGTTTAATAACCCACCTATCGATCTCTAGCATCTGCTCGTTCTGTTCAGCGCATTCTGTAAAATAGTTTGGCTGGATCTCATTATCGTGATTGTCCAGCAGGCGGGTGAGCACGGCATAATTCTCCCGGCTGTCACCCTGCAGGCTGACGATAGGCTGGAAGACCATCCGGAAGCGATCTTTCTCCAATGCGTGCTGAATCAATTTGTTTATTCTGACTTCGTCCCCAGTATTGTCATCACCATAATTTGGCACCATCTCACCTGCATTATAAAAAGAGATTTCATTACCTCCTTTCTCTTTCGCGGCTACACAGGCCTGATAGGCGTGGTTGATAAACTCCTGGCTATTTTCGGTCTCATCTCCAAGCAGCGCAATTCCGATGCTGCAAGTGGCTGCCCCAGGCTTGTCTCCATTATGGCAATTATGACTTCCAACGATAGTTCGAAGTTGTTCTACCAGGGTTTCGATCTCAGATGCACTGCATTTGTCGCTGAGTATGGTAAACGTATGGTCACCAAAGCGGGCTATTATGTCGCCTTCAGTGACAGCATCCTGGAATGGTTTTGCAAGTTCCTGGAGAAACCGGTCGCTGGCTACAATACCGACTGTTGTGCGGATTTTTTGGAATTCATCGATGCTGAGATAGAGTAGTGAACAGCTGCAGTTGCTCTTTTTCAGGGTGATGATATGCTGCTCTATTTCACCCATGAAATACTGATGATTTGCCAGGCCTGTTAGAGGGTCCTGGTTACTGAGTAGCTCGAGTTTATGTTCCAGCTCCCGGTTTTCTGAATAGTCTCTTATAATAATCTGAGTACAAGGTTCGCCATCAAAAGTGGCGGGAGAGAATTCCAGTTTGGCCTTAAATGTCTCTCCATCTTGGCTTTGGCACTTGACCATCAAATCACAGCTTTCCTCTTTCAACGTGCGGAGGAATAATTTGAATCGCTTATGATCCTTCGAGGATATGGTGTCGAGTATCGGCAGCCCTTCAATCTCGTCCATATCCAGATAACCAAACATGTCCAGATAGATCTGGTTAGCATGCATGTGCATGCCTTCATGGATATAGGCGATAGCATCCCGTGAACTTGCAATCAGTGCGCTACACCGCTCCTCCGCTTCACGGAGCTTTTCCTGTGCCTGTGCCAGCTGATGGCATATTTGAAGATCATGAAATTCACGTTTGACCACCAGTTGCAGGTGATCAGGGTCATCTCCGGATACAACGTCCCGAGCACCATCACGCATTGCCTGGATCAGGTCGGTAGAATCTTCCTTTTGATAAATAACGATCAGCCGACTATCCTGACGAGCTCTGAGACAAAGCTTCAAGGTGTCGGTAAATCCAGGGGTATTCTGCTCCACCAATAAAAGTATCAAATCCGGATCATTCGATTCCAGACTTTCAAAGATATCTGATTTTTCGGTGACGCAGTCCGAGTGAATGGCAAGGCCGGCATTGCGTAGTGTGCTGACTTTGGCTTCTGCATCATTCAGTGAACTGTCGATGATCAGTAACTTTATCGTTTCTGTTTGTGAGCTATTCATAGGCCTTGATGAGCTGGAAAAATGAAGCTAGATAGTAGACCAGATGTTATTTAAAGTACTCATCTGATCCATCATTTGATGTTTGCCCTTATCATCATCATTGCCTTGGTAGATAAATTGGAACTCTGCAAAGGTGCCGGTAGGTTCCAGTAACCGTGTAAGGTGGATATCCTGCTCTCTACCGCCATCGATTATTGCCCACCTTATAACGGTAAAGAGAGAGTAATCAGGCTTTCAGGTCTGCCTGATGCTACCAGCTCAGGGAGAAATAGACCCTTCTGGGTGGAGGAGTAATTGCTTTTATGCACACCTGAACGGCCGTTGAACTTTGTACAACCATTTCAAGGTCCACCTGCAAACCTTGATTGGATGGATTTTTCATCCAACGAGTGATGCCTATACCAAACTGGCCGTTCTTGGTGGCAGACTGAATTTCAATGTTTCGCAGCTCTTTCCTGAGTTATCAATCACCCAGTTGGGTGTGTCACCGGGAGCAAAAATTGAGTCGTACTCGATATCTGTAAGGCAGCTCTCCTCACCAAATGTTTGTTCGGGGAAGCTCAGTGACAGCACTCTTGTCTGGGATGTGTAGAGAACTGCATTGACTCCCGGACTATTATCGGCCTGACGGAACCAAGCTTCAATTTCCTTGGGATTTTCCAGGAAGTAGGCTACCGGGGCTGCCGTTCGCTCTGGTACGCGGAGGCCTAGTTCGCTCTGTGTCTCCATTGATACAGTCAATTCCTCAGCTTTTTCTGAACTAAGGAGCCTTTTCTCAATCCATGAATCGGTGTCTGACGAGTTGAAATCCATCCAATCCAGGAATTAAGGCAGAGGCTTTCTTTAAAGAATAAGTCTAGCGAAACAAGCATCGTTCCTTGCAGAAAACAGATAACCTAAATTCTAATCTCACATTCCGTCTGGTGTAAACGGGATGAATCCTACTATAGTAGAGACCTGATTGTAAGAAATTTATTCATAATTAGGCAGGTTTTTTGCGCTTTTACCAGATCCTAATTAAGGGAACCTCTAAAAACCTTCTAAAATTCAGTGATACATGGTAACCAACTATTGATAAAAATCATGCCGCCAAATTTTTTTGATCATCAAGACCGACTTGAGCAACTGGGAGACTCGCTGCTAAAGTTGGAAAGGACCGTAGACTGGGAGGTTTTCCGGGTATTGTTGGACTCAGTTTACAAAAATAGTGGTCCCAGTAAAGGTGGGTGTCCACCTTACGATGCGGTACTGATGTTTGCTCTGGTCAAGTCGAACCGGACACATTCAATTGAGACAGTTCATAGTTAATCGGTGACAAGCTACCATTGGCAGTGTGTAACCGATCTTTGTTGTAGTAGCGGATGTAATCCGCGACATCGTACTTCATGTGCTCTCGTGTAGGTTGAGACACTTTTAAAATCCAGTCATGCTTCAAGCTGCCAAAAAAACGTTCAACCACCACCCCCATCGACGAGCGTAGGCCATGATATTTCTAAGAAATGTGAGGGTGTAACGATTTCCGTATAACTGCCCGGGTTAAATGTATTCTGCCAAGCGTTCTTCGAACTCAATCATAAATCTATATCAGTGCTGGTTTCCAATTGCGAATCGGCATGGTCCATTTTTTTGATGCTTGCTGCACCGTCAGGTGCACCACTTTCATTGCCGAGTCGTCGGTCGGAAATAGCTTCCGTTTTTTAATTGCCTTGCGAACCACGCTGTTCATTGACTCGATGGCAGTGGTGTTTGAAAGGAATTGAAAAAGAGCGGGTATCTGGTTGATTTGTTGTTGCGAGACATCAAAACAACCGCTGGAGATACGCCACTATGAGTAAGAATAACGTTGTTAAGCTGGCAGGTCGAGATACGATTATCGATCCGCTGACAGAGTTGCCGAGAAGCGGTGCAGAGCAGTTGATCTACCAGGCGGTGGAGGCCGAGCTGCTGGAGCACGTCGAGCGACGGACAGAGGATGGCGGCGGGTGTGGTGCGTAATGGTCACCTGCCAGCTCGTAAACTGCAGACAGGATTGGGGCCGGTCACGGTCAAGATCCCCAAAGTTCGCGCGAAGACCGGCGAGCCGGTGATGTTCCGATCAGCTCTGGTGCCGCCGTATGTACGCAAGACGAAGTCACTGGAAGCGGCGCTGGCGTGGCTCTACCTGAAGGGGATTTCCAGTGGAGAGATGGGTGAGGCCCTGAAAGTACTGGTGGTTCCGGATGCAACAGGCTTGTCGGCCGGCAGGGTATCGCGTCTGAAGCAGGTCTGGGCAGAAGAATATCGGAGCGGGTGCGAGGAGCGCCTGGATAAGGGCCATTGGGTGTATGTGTGGGCAGACGGTGTCTACAGCGGACAGAGAGCAGAGCAGACGAAGCTGTGTGCCCTGGTGGTGATCGGCGTGAATGAGCGTGGTGAGAAGCATTTTCTGGCAATTGAGGATGGTGTATGGGAGTCCACACAGAGCTGGCGGGAGGTACTGTTGAAACTGAAGTCACGCGGACTGACCCCGCCAAAATTGGCGATCGGTGACGGTGCCATGGGGTTCCGGGCTGCGCTGGAGGAAGTGTATCCGGAGACGCGCCAACAGCGCTGCTGGATGCACAAGACCATGAACGTGCTGAACTGCCTGCCAAGGTCAGCTCAGCCGAAAGCGAAGCAGGCACTGCACAATATCTGGCAGGCGGAGACCCAGGCCGATGCGGAAAAGGCCTTTGATCTGTTTATCAAAGCGTATGAGCCAAAGTATCCGAAGGCTGCCATCTGTCTGCACAAAGACCGAGAGGAACTGATGGCTTTCTATTGCGTGACGGCATGCTACACATGATGTTCAAACTCGGCCTGTGTGCCGAGAAGACGTGGAGACGATTACGGGGTTTCGATTACCTAGCGAAGGTGATAACCGGAATCAAATTTAAAGAGGGTGTTGAGGTAGCAGGAGTCGATCAGATCGCCGCTTGATTCAACTGGCTAAACACCAGATTTGACTATAACTCAGTAGGTAATATCACCGGCCAAAACATCATTGGCGGCGACCGGATTAAAGTTCTGATTCAACAAGTTATCCGCTACTGCATCGCTATGCTGACGGTTTGTCGTGACTCTATAGGCGGTACGCTGTGTGACGCGCAGCCCCTAGCTTACGCATCACAGTTTTCGTTCGATAGCGGCCAATAGAGAAGCCTTCTTCGCGCAGTTTTTTCATTAGCTCTCTGGAGCCCAGACTTTGGCGGCTTGCTGCAAACAAGGCTTTAGCTCGGCGATAAAGCTGTAACTCTTCAGCGCTGATTAACAGGGCAGGCCGCTTAACCCACGCGTAGTAGCTTGATCGACTCAATCCAACCATTTGGCATAAGCGGTTAACCGGCAACTGGGCTGAGTGACACTGAATAAACTGATGTTTTATTTCATTTCTTTGGCGAAGAAGGCTGATATAGATTCAAGGGATCGATGCAACATCGTCATTTAGTTTATCTGCAGGAGTAGCGAAGCCCAATGTTTTTCTCGGTCGTTGATTGAGTTTTTTCGCCACGGGATCTAATTGTACCTGAGAGTAAATCGACAAGTCTGTTTTCTTCGGAAAGTACTGCATCAATAGCCGATTTGTATTTTCATTGGTCCCTCTTTTCCATGGACTTTGTGGGTCACAAAAGTAGACTTTTGCATCTGTCACCATAGTAAATTTCTTGTGACCGGCAAGCCCCATCCCCCTATCCAAAGTTAATGACTGTACCAGCTTGTCTGGAAGTTTTTTAACCTGTTTCGTGAGTGCGGAAACAACCGAATTAGTCGACCCTGAAATATTCATTCCAGGCACTTAATAATACTGTTGTTTCTGTTTTGCAAACAGGAACAACAGTATGGACATGATATTTTTCAGCACAAAAAGAACCTCCCTCATCCATTTTCTGAAGTTGAAGGCAGCCGCCGTCATAAGCAAGTTAATCTGATCCCCGGAAAAGCCTTTAAGAAAGTTCATTTTTAGCCTGTGGTCACTCTTTAAGTGACCACAGGCTCAATGCCAGCTCGTCTTCTGAAACGTTTTCTGGCTAATGTCATGGCTTCTCCTGAGGTATTCTTCCTAGCAGGCTATCTGGGTGTCATTAACCTTTGATTTGCCCCGATAACCTCGATCAGCAATACCCACTTTGGGTACTCGATTGATGAGACGTTTCACCTGTGCCAAGACCTCAGGTACGGTGTGACCATCAAATACATTCTTCTCAAAAGCCAGGGCACCAATCACAATGCCCGCGTCCCTTGTGGTGGTGATTGATGCCTTGGTGCCAAACTCATAACGTTGCGGGGGCCTTACCTTTGCTCATACAGTAAACATGAGGTTCATGTAGGCTGTACAACTTGTTTTTATCAGCACGCTTCTGATTCAGCATGCGCTGGTACAGGGCGAACTTTTCTGCATAGAATTTCTGTTGTTCTCCGGTCATCTTACGCTGTATTTCACGCAGTAATCGGCCGCTGATGGTCTTTAATCGCTTGACGGCCTTACGTGCCTTTTTACGATTCCTCGGATGTGTGGCAAATCGGGTGGGGAGCTTGAGAATTTTTACTTCCTTCTCATGGCTTCGACTGAGCACGATACCTTCTGCTCGGGCCATCTTGAGTAACTGCCCGTGTATCTTTCGGTACTGCTTTGCATCAGTTGGAAAGGTAATGTTTTTCTCTTGTACGGTAGTGTCGATACACATTTCATCTTCGATCGCCTTTTCTTGATGTAAGGCGATAGAGGTAGCCAGGACCTTTTCAAAACCTTCTTTGCCAATACGCTTTCTGAAGTAAGTCAGGTCGGAGGGATCACAAGGAAGTTGCCATTGGAATTCGATCTCACCCGTAAAACTCTGGTAGTAGGGATTTTGTATCCAGCGTTGAATCAGAACCTCGTCACTGAGGTCTTCCAGATGCTTGAGTATCGAGAGGCCCACCATTAGGCGGATGGGTTTTGAGGGCTTTCCACGATGAGAATAAAGCGGGGCAAATTCAGCATCAAAATATAACCAGTCTATCTGTCTGGCCAATAGCAAAAGTGGATGCTTGGGGTTCAGCTGATCCAGTAAGTTCTGGTGCAGGAAACTTTGCTGGTTGGGATTGGCTGTCTTGGCTTTGCTCAATTATCCACCTCTGTTTCGTCCAGTTTTTCTCTGCTTTTACCCCTTTCACGGACGTTTATTTTATCAAATTTAGACGCTTATTTTATATAAATCATTGCGTTATGAATATTTCAGGGTCGACTATTCAGTGCTGGTTTCCAATTGCGAATCGGCATGGTCCATTTTTTTGATGCTTGCTGCACCGTCAGGTACACCACTGTCATTGCCGAGTCGTCGGTCGGAAATAGCTTCCGTTTTTTAATTGCCTTGCGAACCACGCTGTTCATTGACTCGATGGCATTGGTTGTATAGATTGCCCTGCTGATGTCCTCAGGGTACCAAACAGGGTATTAAGATTGTGCCAGTGGCTATGCCACGAACGGCTGAGCTGGGGATATTTGTCGTCCCATCGGTTAGAGAAATTATCAAGTTCCAGTAGCACTTCATCTTCGGTGACAGACTTATATATTTTCTTCAGGTCTGCCGTCACTGCCTTGTAGTCTTTCCAGGGCACATACTTCATCGAGTTGCGCACCATGTGAACAATACAGAGCTGGACCTGAGTCTCGGGAAGCGCTGTATTGATTGCGTCTGGAAAGCCCTTCAGGCCATCGACACAGGCAATCAAAATATCCTTCACGCCGCGATTCTGGAGCTCTGTGAGTACATTGAGCCAGAACTTGGTACCCTCATTCTCTGACAGCCAGAGCCCCAACAATTCCTTGTGGCCCTCCATGTTCACGCCCAGTGCCAGATAAATTGCCTTATTGATCACTTTCTTGTCTTGCCGGATTTTTACGACAATACAATCCAGGTAAATAATGGGATAGACCGCATCCAGTGGCCTAGATGGCCATTCAATCACTTGTTCAATAACAGCGTCAATCACTTTGGAAATCAAGGTGGCGGAGACATCAGCACCATACATTTCTTTAACGGTCGTGACGATTTCTCGTGTTGTCATGCCCTGGGCGTACAAGAAAATAATCTTGTCGTCCATGGAAGTAAATCGACGCTAGTGTTTTTTAACGAGCTTGGGCTCGAAACTTCCAGCTCTGTCGCGTGGTGTATCGAGCTCGAACTGGCCGGCTTCCGTTCAGTTAGTCTTACTGGCATGCCGTTGCGGTTATTGTCAGCTTCAGACTGCTCGTGCCTTTCAAAGCCAAGATGATCATCTAACTCAGCGTTCAGTGCCACTTCTACCGTAATCTTGGTTAGCATCTGATGGAAGTCTTTGAGGTCGTCTTCCGTCTTGATATTTTTAGCGGCCGCATGAGCGATCGCCTGTAGTTCTTTCTAGTTCATAGTGCCTATCCTCAACCACGCTTGGGTTTAATGATAGACAGTTACACAGAATTCAGGACACCCTCGTATTGGTATTTCAATTTCTTCAATCCCCTGTATTGCTGGCTTTATGTACTTTTCAATTAAAGATGGATACTACATCACCTGCTTCATCTTCCATATGCTCCCACGCTTCTTCACCATGATAAAATGTACCGCCACATTCCAAATATTTTTCGGAAAGTTCAGTTAACCGGTAATCCCCCGGGAAGTAGCTGACGCCAAAAGTAGAATTTTCTCGTAATATGAACGCAGGAGATTCTGCATGAAGACATCAAGATTCAAGGCCCTGGCAAAAAGTGGTAAGGCCATCTCGTCGCAAGGAGATGGCCAAGATCACAGCTACGCAGGATGGCGTGTCGGTACGCCTGGCTTGTCGTGCATTCTGTATCAGCGAGACCTGCTATCGCTATCAGGCCAAGCATTCGAGCGACAACGCACTGATTGTAGATTGGTTACTCCGATTGACGATGACCAATCGAACCTGGGGTTTCGGGTTGTGCTATTTGTACCTGCGCAATGTGAAGGGTTACCCCTACAATCATAAACGTGTATACCGCATATACAGGGAGTTTGAGCTGAACCTGCGGATCAAGCTCAAACGTCGATTGAAGCGCGACGTGCCGGATGCGCTAGCTGTACCTCGTCAAATTAACATCATGTGGTCGATGGATTTTATGCATGACAGCCTGGCCGATGGCCGTAGCTTCAGGACGTTCAATGTCATCGACGACTACAATCGTGAGGGGCTGGGTATTGAGGTGGACTTCTCGTTACCGGCAGTGCGTGTCATTCGTGCACTGGAACAGATCATCGAGTGGCGAGGCAAGCCAAATTCCATTCGCTGCGACAATGGCCCCGAACTAATCAGTGGTCAACTGATGGAGTGGGCAGAGAAACAGTGGATTAAGTTACACTATATCCAGCCCGGCAACCCGCAACAGAACGCGTACGTGGAGCGTTTTAACAGAACAGTTCGACATGAATGGCTGAACCAGCATCTCTTTGAGTCGATCGAGTATGCCCAGCACACCGCCACTCAATGGTTGTGGCGCTACAATACAGAGCGGCCAAACATGGCCATTGGAGGAATAACACCGTATCAGAAGTTGGCGCAAGCCGCATAAGCTCTACTTTTGTGCGCAGCTGAAAATGGGGGGATTACCGCACCACACCCGCCTTGCCATCCTCTGTCCGTCGCTCGACGTGCTTCGCCAACAGCTCCAGCAGCTCGGCCTCCACCGCCTGGTAGACTAACTGCTCTGCACCGCTTCTCGGCAACTCTGTCAGCGGATCGATAATCGTATCTCGACCTGCCAGCTTAACAACGTTATTCTTACTCATGGTGGCGTATCTCCGATGGTTGTTTTGATGTCTCGTAACAACAAATCAACCAGATACCCCGCTTTTTTTCAATTCCTTTCAAATATAATTCAATGCCAAAACGGTTTGGGTGTATCGTGAGTGCCTGAAAGAATGGGGCCTTGTCGATAAACTTTTTTTAGGGCTGTTGATCCAGATTGATGCAGCAGGCTTCAGTGCTCGCAAGGGACAGATTGTAGATGCCGCTATTGTTCCAATACCCAAGCAACGTAATACACGAGAGGAAAATAGGCAGATCAAAGCCGGGGATAACCCTGAGACATGGGGTGATAACAAACGCCGCCAGAAGGATGTTGAAGCCCGCTGGACCATGAAGCATGGCAAAACCCACTATGGGTACAAAAACCACATCAGCATAGACCGGGAGCAAGAGGCAAACCGAAAACGATCAAGAGTTTGGGTTCGGGTTGAGCACGTGTTTGCTCAGCAGGCCAATTGACTAGCGCGTAGCATCGGGCAAGGCAGGATCGGCGTGAAGATTGGTATGGTGAATTTAGTGTACGACATGCGTCGATTGGTGTGGCTGGCCGGATGAAGTGAGGTATGGAATGGGTGTTGCCAAAAAAACGAGTGTGAAGATGCCGGGCTATCCGGATTTGCTAGAGACTATAGGTCTTTGTCAGGTTTTTAGAGGTTCCAATAAATAGCTTATTAATTAGTATTTATCATGTGGTTATAAATGATTTAAAGGGCGATTGAATCGGTGTTTTTCGTCATGCACTCTGTTCAGTGAGGGGTTAGAAAACGTCTTCAACGGATGCGGAGAA
This sequence comes from Candidatus Vondammii sp. HM_W22, assembly GCF_022530855.2. Taxonomy (GTDB): domain Bacteria; phylum Pseudomonadota; class Gammaproteobacteria; order Chromatiales; family Chromatiaceae; genus Vondammii. Next base: position 1,079,235 of record NZ_CP099567.1, read on the forward strand.
CGGGAATAAGGGAGAGTGACTACAGAGCGTTTCCTGCTTTTCAACAGGTACTGTGCAATTTCCCATTGCCTCTATCAAAGGTATTACGGATACTTTAAAGCCATGGCGATAGAACTGGATCAATTGGCGGGAAAAGTAGGGCGACGACTGGCGGCGGCAGGCATGATTCTGGCGACCGCAGAGTCCTGTACCGGCGGCTGGGTGGCCAAGCTTATGACCGATATTCCGGGGAGCAGCGGCTGGTTTGACCGTGGGTTTGTCACTTACAGCAATGAAGCCAAGCATGAGATGCTCGGGGTTTCAGAGCAGACGCTGGCCGAGCAAGGGGCTGTCAGCGAAGCTGTCGTCCGGGAGATGGTGTCGGGTGCATTGAAACACAGTAAAGCCTTCCTGGCACTCTCTGTCAGTGGTATTGCCGGCCCCGGTGGTGGATCGCCAGACAAGCCGGTGGGGACTGTCTGGTTCGCTTGGGGCCGGAAAGGAGGCAATGTGGTTTCCCAGCGTGAGTGTTTTGCGGGTGATCGTGACGAAGTGCGCCGACAGGCGGTGTTCACCTCTCTCAACAGAATTTTATCTTTACGTTGACTAAGTTCTCCTCAGAACGTCTCTTTTTTGCTCTTTGGCCGAGTCAGCCGGTAGCGGAGAGATTGCTGGAGATAAGAAAGTGATTGCCGAACCATGGTGGCAGGGAACGGTACCCGGATGGCCTGCATATCACCCTGGCCTTTCTTGGGCAGGTGCTGCCGGAACAGCAGGTGTCTGTTTTCATGGCGGTGGATAGTATCAACTGCCATCCCTTCGAGCTTATATCGATAAGGTCGAGCTGTGGAAGCGTCTCGGTATTCTCTGGTGTGGTCCAACCCTGATACCCGCAGAGCAGCTGCAGCAATTGGTATCGAGTCTGTGAAAGAGACTCAAGGATGCGGCTTTGAGCGTGATGTCCTCCTGTGCATCACGCTTGCCAGAAAAAGTCGCACACGACCTGTCGGTGCAGAGATACAGCCTTTTCCCGGCATGTTAAGGAGAGTCTGCAGATACCAAATTATAAAAAATGGTCCATGGCTCATGATCTTGAGCCTCCAACTGTGCCATAATAGAGAACATCAATAGAACTGGCGGCTAACAGGAGGTTGGCTGCAACCTACAAACCGGGAGAAATATGGACGACAATCGTAAAAAGGCCTTGAGTGCGGCACTCAGTCAGATAGAGAAGCAGTTTGGCAAAGGTGCAGTGATGCGCATGGGTGACAACAGTGCCATCCGCAATATAGAGGTGATATCAACCGGTTCTCTGAATCTGGATATTGCGCTTGGTATCGGTGGTCTGCCCAAGGGGCGGGTAGTTGAGATATACGGTCCAGAGGCTTCAGGTAAAACCACATTGACTCTCCATGCTGTGGCCGAGGCGCAAAAGCAGGGCGGTACAGCTGCCTTTGTTGACGCAGAGCATGCCCTGGACCCGCTGTACGCCGAAAAATTGGGGGTCAATGTGGATGAACTGCTGGTCTCCCAGCCGGATACTGGTGAACAGGCATTGGAGATTACCGACATGCTGGTGCGTTCCGGTGCCGTCGATGTGGTGGTGGTGGATTCAGTGGCTGCCCTGACACCCAAGGCAGAGATCGAGGGCGACATGGGGGATACCCATGTAGGCCTGCAGGCACGCCTGATGTCACAAGCTCTGCGTAAACTGGCTGGTAATATCAATCGTTCCAATTGCATTGTTATCTTTATCAACCAGATCAGAATGAAAATTGGCGTTATGTTCGGTAATCCGGAGACCACGACTAGTGGTAATGCCCTCAAATTCTATTCATCCGTCCGTCTGGATATACGCCGTGCCGGTGCCATTAAAAAGGGCGATGAGATTGTCGGCAATGAGACGAAGGTGAAGGTGGTGAAGAATAAGGTGGCACCACCGTTCAAAGTGGTCCATTTCGAAATTCTTTACGGTGAAGGTATCTCCAGAGAGGGCGAGATCATTGATTTGGGCGTTAAAGAGGGGCTGATCGATAAGGCGGGTGCCTGGTACAGCTACAATGGCGACCGTATTGGTCAGGGCAAGGAGAATGTTCGTAAATTTTTGAAAGAAAATTCGGATATTTCTCAGGATCTTGAAATGAAAATACGTAAAATTGCCTTTCCTAAAGCCGATGTTTTGACTAGGGAAGCAGAGGATGTCTGACAGCAGTGAGCCAGCCTTAATTTATCAGGAGCTGGAGCAGGCAGCTATCCGCCTGCTTGCTTCCCGGGAACACAGCAGAGAAGAGCTGCGTCGCAAGCTGGCGACAAAGGCAGGGGGTACGGATGAACTGGAACAAGTGCTGGATGCGCTTGAAACCAGCGGTTATCTGAGTGATGAACGCTTTGTTGAGCAATACATAGGATATCGCAAGCGTAAAGGATTTGGCCCGCTTCGGATTCACAAGGAATTGGTTGAGCGAGGCGTTGATGCAGCACTGATTGATCATTGGCTGGATGAGCTGGGGGATGGATGGAGCTCGTTGCTGGAAGAGATGGCGCTGCGCAAATTTGGAATAGAAGCGCCAGCCGATTTCAAAGCACAGGCTAAAAGAGCTCGGTTTTTGGAATATAAAGGCTTTTCGACAGAGTCGATCCGTCAATTTCTTTGGCGCGGAACCTGATATTTTATCCTATTTGCAGGTGACAAAGCGGCCTGTTCTGCATACTATTGCCCTCTTTTGCTGAACAGTTTTTTTCCGTTATGAAGACCAGCGCAGAAATCCGCAACGCATTTCTCAATTATTTTGTTGAAAATGGCCACCAGAAGCTCCCAAGCAGCTCTCTGGTACCTCATGATGATCCTACACTACTGTTTACCAACGCAGGGATGGTTCAGTTCAAGGATATTTTTCTTGGCCGAGAAAAGCGTGATTGCAATCGTGCCACCACTTCCCAGCGTTGTGTGCGTGCCGGTGGCAAGCACAATGACTTGGAAAATGTCGGATATACTGCACGTCACCACACTTTTTTCGAGATGCTGGGTAACTTCAGTTTTGGCGACTATTTCAAATCTGAAGGGATTCGCTATGCCTGGGAATTTCTGACGGAGACTATGGGTCTGCCTGAAGAGAAATTGTGGGTCACAGTTTATGAAGATGATCAGGAAACGGAAGAGATCTGGCTGAACAAAACGGGAATAGATCCATCCCGCTTCTCCCGCTGCGGGGCCAAGGATAATTTCTGGTCCATGGGCGATACCGGCCCCTGCGGTCCCTGCTCCGAAATATTTTATGATCATGGACCCGATATCTGGGGCGGTCCTCCCGGTTCACCGGACGAGGATGGTGACCGTTATATCGAGATTTGGAACCTAGTGTTCATGCAATACAATCGAGATCAAGAAGGTAATATTACACCTTTATCCCATCCATCGGTGGATACCGGTATGGGGCTGGAACGCTTGGCGGCAGTCATGCAGGGCGTGCATAGTAATTATGAAATCGATCTATTTCAGAGACTGATCAAGTCAGCGGGGGAAATCACCGGCTGTGGAAATCTGGAGGAGAAATCGCTGCGGGTGATAGCTGACCACATCCGCTCTTGCGCTTTTCTTATTGTCGATGGGGTATTGCCATCCAATGAAGGGCGGGGATATGTGCTGCGCCGGATAATCCGGCGAGCTATTCGTCACGGCTATATGTTGGGTGTCAAAGAGCCTTTCTTCTATCGCCTGGTTGGCCCTCTGGATGAAGAGATGGGCGCGGCTTATCGCGAGTTGTCCGCTGCCAGAGGCCAAGTTGAGTGTGTGCTTCAATTAGAGGAGGAGCGTTTTGCCGAAACCCTGGAACAGGGTATGAAAATGCTCAATCATACCATTGAGTCACTGGAGGGTAAGCAGATACTTGGCGAAACGGTGTTCAAACTTTATGATACCTATGGATTTCCCACGGATCTGACGGCAGACATTGCACGGGAAAATGAGTTGACCCTCGACATGGAGGGTTTTGAAGCAGCGATGGAGGCCCAGCGGGAACGTGCCCGGGCTGCCAGCGATTTTGGCAGTGACCAGCAGCTGGATATCTCCCTTGATGGAGCTACGGATTTTACCGGCTATGAACAGATGAAGGATGAGTCGACGATAATCGGATTGTTTCAGGATGGTAAAATAGTCGATACTCTGGGCCCTGGCGAGCAGGGGGTGGTGATACTCGATCATACCCCTTTCTATGCAGAGTCTGGTGGTCAGGTTGGTGACGTAGGTGAGCTGCGTCTGGGTAAGGGGGTGTTTGCCGTTGCCGATACGCAAAAACAGGGCGGCGATGTTTTTATCCACAAGGGTGTGTTCAAGGGTGACGTGATCCGTGTCGGCGATACGGTTGAAGCCTGGGTCGACTCCGGCAAGCGGGAGGCCACACAGCTGAATCACTCAGCCACTCATCTTCTTCACGCCGCACTGCGTAAGGTGTTGGGTGAGCATGTACAGCAGAAAGGGTCGCTGGTTGATACCGAACGGTTGCGTTTCGATTTTTCCCACTTCGAGCCTGTCACCAGAGAGCAGCTTCAGTCCATAGAGCGCTTGGTCAATGAACAGATCCGCAATAATTACACCGTAGAGACTCGCATTATGTCTCTGGATGATGCCAAGGCGAGTGGGGCAATGGCTCTCTTTGGTGAAAAATATGTGGGTTATGTCAGAGTGCTGCGGATGAGCGATTTTTCCACAGAGCTCTGTGGGGGGACGCACGTCAAGGCTGTGGGCGACATCGGATTACTGAAAATCACCTCTGAAACCGGTATCGCATCCGGTGTGCGGCGGATTGAAGGAGTCACGGGCGAATCCGCCATTGATTGGATAGAGATGGAGGATAATCGCCTGCAGCGTGTTGCAGATCTTGTGAAGTCCCGGCGGGATGATGTGGATGGAAAAGTGGAGCAACTGGTAGAGCACAGCCGGAAGCTTGAAAAGGAGCTTGAAAAACTGAAGTCAAAATTTGCCAGCACCGCTGGCAGTGATCTGGCAGGCAGTGCGGTTGATATAAATGGAGTGAAAGTCCTGGCTGCGAATCTCGATGGTGCAGATCCCAAGTCACTGCGGGATACCATGGATCAGCTTAAAAATAAGCTCGGAAGTGCAGTGATTGTACTGGCTACTGCTTATGGAGAGAAAGTGAGCCTGGTTGCTGGTGTCACCAAGGATCAAACCGGAGCGGTTAAGGCGGGAGATCTGGTAAAATTCGTTGCCGAACAAGTGGGTGGCAGAGGTGGTGGCCGTCCGGATATGGCCCAGGCGGGAGGTAATGATTCTGCCGCCCTGCCGGAAGCGCTGGCTTCAGTCGAGGCTTGGGTGGTCAATAAATTAGGTGCCTGAACAGGCCTGGACGACAGGCTTGCCACAGGGCGAACAGTTAAATTCATAATGGAAAGTAACACTTTTACTCCATTAATCACTCTCCGGTTTTCCTGTGACAGAGACAGGAGCAACCTGGAGTCGTTGACAGGATAGCGAGCGAGCATTAGAAAATGGCTCTTATTGTCCAAAAGTATGGCGGTACATCAGTTGGGACCGTTGAAAAAATAGAGGCTGTAGCACGTAAAGTGGCTGCTGTCCGTCGAGAAGGGAACCAGGTTATTGTCGTGGTTTCTGCGATGTCCGGTGAAACCAATCGACTGATTGGTTTGGCTGATGTGATCGATACCCGGCCATCGACCCGTGAGATGGACGTATTACTCTCTACCGGCGAACAGGTCACTATTGCGTTGCTGAGTATCGCGCTGCACAAGCTTGGCTTGGATGCCAGATCTTATACTGGATCGCAAGTCCACATTCTGACCGATAGTGCATACAGTAAAGCGCGCATTCAGGATATTGATGATGCGCGGGTACGTGCCGACCTGGAAGCAGGGTGTGTGGTGGTGGTTGCCGGATTCCAGGGGGTTGATGAGCATGGTGATATTACCACACTCGGTCGTGGCGGCTCTGATACCACAGCGGTGGCCATGGCGGCGGCGCTGAAGGGCGATGAGTGTCAGATCTTTACCGATGTTGACGGTGTCTATACTACAGATCCCAGAGTGGAACCTAAGGCCCGCCGGCTGGATCGAATAACGTTTGAAGAGATGCTGGAGATGGCTAGCCTGGGATCGAAAGTATTGCAGATCCGGGCAGTGGAGTTCGCCGGTAAATACAATGTACCTCTGCGGGTTCTCTCCAGTTTTGAAGAGGGCGAGGGTACCCTGATCACCTTTGAGGATGAAGGTATGGAAGAGGCAAAAATTTCCGGTATCGCATTTAGTCGCGATGAAGCCAAGTTGACGATTCTGGGGGTGCCGGATCAGCCCGGTGTGGCCTACAGCATTCTTGGACCGATCTCGGACAGCAATATCGAGGTGGATATGATTGTCCAGAATATTGCTGCAGATGATACTACTGACTTCACTTTTACAGTACACCGCAACGAATACCCAAGAGCGCTGGAGATTCTCCAGGAGACGTCACAGGTTCTGGGGGCGAGGGAAGTCAAGGGTGATGATGCCATTGTGAAAATATCCTTGGTCGGTGTCGGGATGCGATCCCATGCCGGTATTGCCAGTTCCATGTTCGAGGCCCTAGCCAAAGAGGGGATCAATATACGGATGATTTCAACATCCGAGATCAAGATTTCAGTTGTAGTGGATGAAAAGTACCTGGAGCTTAGTGTGCGAACGCTCCATGAAGCCTTCGGTCTTGCTGACGATCCAGCGGAACAAGACGCATAGTTTATAGGGAGCTTCTAAAAAACTTCCAAAACCGATGATAATAGTAATCAATTCAGCCAACTATTGATAAAAGCTATGCAACCGAGTTTTTTTGATCATCAAAACAGACTTGAACTCCTTGAACAACTGGGCGACTCGCTGCCAAAGCTGGAAAGGACCGTAGACTAGGAGGCTTTTCGGGTATTGTTGGCTCAGTTGGTGGATTTAGCTCCAAAGTACACCACCTGGGTGATTAAAACAGAGATGATTTGAATGCTTGTTACCGGAATGAGTTTGCACAGGGATGTGCGATGGTACGATACAAGAAACCGAGGCACACTCGCAGACGATCACATAAAAAACTCCTGTATTATGTCATCGAGCGGTTACGGGAGGATTGGTTACCGGAAACAATGACTGGACGCCTCAAGCTGGATCACCCTCGAAGTGCATGCCTGAGGATTAGCCCAGAAAGTATCTATACGAGAGAACGCCATTATATTTTTGGGTGATAAAATGGGTATAAAAATACCACGCAGCATGGCCGCTGTTATGCTTCGCAAGGAACAACGCCAGTACAGTGGCTCCCGTCCAAGCGAGCGTCACTGAACATGATTTCAGTCATTACGAATCAGAGTGAAGTACAGCTTCATGCTGCGTGAGTCATCCATGAATGCGAAAGTGCTGATCAAATTCCTGGAGTTATAGTCAAATCTGGTGTTTAGCCAGTTGAATCAAGCGGCGACCTGATCGACTCTTGCTACCTCAACACCCTCGTTAAATTTGATTCCGGTTATCACCTTCGCCAGGTAATCGAAACCCCGTAATCGTCTCCACGTCTTCTCGGCACACAGGCCGAGTTTGAACATCATGTGTAGCATGCCGTCACGCGATAGGCAGCCATCAGTTCCTCTAGGTCTTTGTGCAGACAGATGGCAGCCTCCGGATACACTTCCTCCAGCGCAGCCCGGAATCCCATGGCACTGTCACCGATCGCCAATTTTGGCGGGGTCAGTCCGCGTGACTTCAGTTTCAACAGTACCTCCCGCCAGCTCTGTGTGGATTCCCGTACACCATCCTCAATTGCCAGAAAATGCTTCTCACCACGCTCATTCACGCCGATCACCACCAGGGCACATAGCTTCGTCTGCTCTGCTCTCTGTCCGCTGTAGACACCGTCTGCCCAGACCTGCTTCAGACGCGATACCCTGCCGGCCGGCAAGCCTGTTGCATCCGGAACTACCAGCACTTTCAGGGTTTCACCCATCTCTCCACTGGAAATCCCCTTGAGGTAGAGCCACGCCAGCGCCGCTTCCAGTGACTTCGTCTTGCGTACATACGGCGACACCAGAGCTGATCGGAACGTCACCGGCTCGCCGGTCTTCGCGCGAACTTTGGGGATCTTGACCGTGACTGGCCCCAATCCTGTCTGCAGTTTACGAGCTGGCAGGTGACCATTACGCACCACACCCACCTTGCCATCCTCTGTCCGTCGCTCGACGTGCTCCGCCAACAGCTCGGCCTTCACCGCCTGGTAGATCAACTGCTCTGCACCGCTTCTCAGCAACTCTGTCAGCGGATCGATAATCGTATCGCGACCTGCCAGCTTAACAACGTTATTCTTACTCATGGTGGCGTATCTCCAATGGTCGTTTTGATGTCTCGTAACAACAAATCAACCAGATACCCCGCTTTTTTTCAATTCCTTTCAAACAACACTTTCAGTTACAACTCAAATTCCTGAGGGCACTGATTGAATCTGCACCGGGAAAGGCATTTCTGATACTGAACAACCTACGAGTGCATCATACCAAGAAGGTGAAGCGCTGGTTATCTAACCGGGCCATAAAACGCTATATGGGAGTCTTTTTCTTGCCTACCTATTCATCGGAACTGAACTCTGGCGAGTATCTGAATTGTGATCTGAAAACTACGCTTCATAGCGGAGAGACGATCTTTTCTGTGAATGATCTGGAAATGAGCGTGAAGATACCTGGCTCTCCAGATCTGCTAGAGACTATTGGCCTTTGTCGGGTTTTTAGAAGCTCCCTAAAGAGCTAAGTGTAGTGTTATGAGCTATTTTGTAAGTCCACAAAAAACCATACCCTCATGTAAATATCCGCGTTGTATCATTGAAAACTGGCGTTATTTCTCTGCTGTGATGTAACAAATCCACCCAGCATCGGCTTCCCCTTCATCTGCGGGTTCAAAGATGCCGTCCGGCTCACCATCTTGATCCCAGCCTTGCCAATAGAAAGTGATATTACGGAATCCGACCTCTTCGAGCAGTTCCCTGATTTCGGGCAAGGTCCAGAGTCGCCAATCATAACTGAAAGCACGCTTCAGCTTGGACCCATCTGGAAAAACGAAATGGATATGGCAGATCAGACCGCCGCTGATCGGCTCGTATTTTTCCTGTTCCCAGATGTAAGTAAAGGCGCCATCGTCAATTTCTCTCTCTTCTTCTATTTCGCGAAAAGCATCATAGCCGCCATAGGCATCCATGAAGAAGACCCCATCGTCGATTAGTGCCTCACGAACCTTGCTGAAATAGCTTTTTAGCTGTTTGCGTTGTTTGAACAACCAGTAACTGAAATTCATTGCTGAGATCACGTCGGGAGATTCTGTCTTGGCTTTCAGAACGTTATTCTCAAGCAGTTGCAGCCGTTTTTTCTGACCACTGGATAGTTTTGAAACTCTGTTGTCTCGTCCCCATCCAAGCACTTCAGCATCGATGTCTACCCCAATGGCGCGGTTGCTCTTGCGCTGCCAAACCCACTCACAACAGACATTGGCAGTGCCACAGAAATCTTCCCGCAGGAGTGTTGCGTGTCGTCCACGAAGTTTCTTATAAGTGTCATCAACAAACTCGATTTCCGAAGCGGCATATTGCACCGAAAGTTCATAAAGATGGTGCCGGTCAGCTTGCTGTGCGAGTGTTTTTTTTCCCTTATTTGCCTTTTTTGACATCATTTTTGCCTAAATTAAAGATGCAATTGCTGCAGGCTGACTATACTCGAAACTGAAGGAGAATTGTGAAAGAGGAGGAAAATTTATGAGTATTGCAATCATCCTAAAGGAGTATCTGGCAAGCTATGGCTCGGAATACGAGCTGGTCAAGCACGGGCAGAATGGGACCTGTGCTGGAGACCTAAGCATCCACACATGTGCCGGATGGTCGAATGGTCAAGACCACTCTCACGGGGGATGAAGATCGTTATTTTCTGGCACTGATTCCGGCTACTCATCAGCTAGATATCGGTAAACATCAACAGGATGTTGCAGCGCAAATTGAGACTGGTTCCTGAAGATGAACCGGCAAGTGTCTTTACAGACTGCGAAATTGGCTCTGTGCCGCCCATGGGAGAAGCATACGGTATAGAAACTCTGGCCGACTCAAGCTTGCTGGACCAGCCAGAACTGCTTTTTAAGAGTCAGGTGATCACGGCGTATTGGTCAAAGTGGGCAATAGAGTCTTCAGGGATCTGATAGGTCGGGCAACCCCCACTTGCATCAGCGGACATCTCGAAAGAAGCAAAATACTCCACTAAAACAGCGATTGCGTAGCGCGCGCTTATAGTATAGTCTGGCACCTCAAAATTTGGAGAGGTGTCCGAGTGGCTGAAGGGGCACGCCTGGAAAGTGTGTGTACGTTAATTCGTACCGAGGGTTCGAATCCCTCCCTCTCCGCCATTATTTTACACAAAAACCCTTTAAAATCAACATCTTTTAGGTTTTTTGTGTTTCTAATTTAAAAATGTATACCAGTATGTATACACAATAAATTTTCTCTAACCGCTCATCAATCCATTGTTTAATTTCGCTGAGTTTCCAACCTACGCTATTCCCACCAAGACTCACTCGTCTTGGAAACTCGCCCTTGCTCTCCAATCGCCACAAGGTGGTTCTTGATAGTCCTGCCATACTTTGCACCTCCTTGGCTCTGATAATATGTTCAGGCGTGCTTTCAGGGATAATAGGCTTGGTTATGTGCTGAGTAACCGTACCAAGTAAAAATTCCAGTAGCTGATAGCCAAAAAATTCAATGTTTTTGGCGGTTAGCTCAATATGGTTGAGATTGCCTTGCCTTAAAATCTTTCTAAGTTCTGCTACCGATAATTCGTAAAAACAACGATCCCTCAGCTACAGTGAACCTTTGATACAGAGAAATACCCATACTATCCGCAATATGCTTTAATTCCTCATACACCAGAAATGACTATACCTCAGATATTCAGCTTGGTTTTGATTTTCAGCCGAAACTAAAAACTCCCTTAAACGGGGAGTTTTTGTTATTTTGAGTATATTGATTTAACTGAACTAACTGATTTTATTGGTATTTTTTGTTTCCCTCTAATTGGCAATGTAGAAAAATTCTGTAAAAAGTTTTGATTTTTCCATGAAGTAGCTATAATAACTACATTACTATTAACTATTGGAGCTATGAACATGAAAACAATGACCTCAAAAGAGGCGCAAAATTCATTTGGTGCTTTTTTAGACACTGCTCAACGTGAGCCTGTTATGGTCACTAGAAGAAATCGTCCTGTTGGGGTAATGCTTTCTATGGAAAACTTACCTGCACTATTTGAATTGGCAGACTCTATGAGGGAGACGATTAAGGCAGGTGTTAAGGCAGGTTTGGCTGATGCCAAAGCAGGTAGAGGGCAAGAATTAACAGATGGTTATATCGCCGATTTAAAAGCAGAATTGCAAGCAAGAATAGATTCTAACAATAGCAAATGAAGCGTTATCAAATAATAATTATGCCATCCGCTAGGGAGGGCTTACTTGCCATTGGTGAATATATTGCACTTGATAACCCTGTTAGAGCAATAATTTTTGTTGATGAAATTACAAGCTCACTAGAAAAAACACTCTCTATTTTTCCCTTTTCAGGAAAAATTTCACAAGAGCTAGATTTAGGTGAAGAAATCAGAGTTTGGTCTCATGCTAATTACAATAGTTATTACCGCATTTTAGACGACAAACAAATTGTAGAGGTGTTATTTATCTTTAATGCTAGTCGTGATGTCGGCTCTCTCATAACAAGCCTGTAGGTAATTTAATCTATACTATCCAGTGAAGTTTTGCACTTCAATTTTTGGTGCTAAACCATTCATTAATGGCTTCATCAATTTTGGATTTTCTAGGTTTTTTTGCCCTTTTTAATAAATCTTATTTGCTCATAACTATGGTAAATTTCAAATAAATATTATGCCACAAGCGACTATAAAACTTAGTTTTTAAAAACATCAGTTTGGTTAAATAGTGCATTTTTAAGATAAATGACTATACCTCTCGTTAAAATCAGGCAAGGCAAGAAAGTGATCAACAAAGCGATTTACCTCGCTCTGGGCGTTAACCTGGAAGGCCACAAGGAATTATTAGGGATGTGGCTATCGGAGAATGAGGGGGCCAAATTCTGGCTGAACGTGTTGACAGAGCTTCAAAACCGCGGTGTGAAGGATATTTTGATTGCCTGTGTCGAAGGCTTAAAAGGCTTTCCTGATGCCATCAACACGGCCTTTCCGGATACCCAGATTCAGCTCTGTATCGTGCATATGGTACGGAACTCGATGAAGTACGTGCCCTGGAAAGACTACAAGCCTGTCACGGCTGATTTGAAAAAGATTTACCAGTCCATCACCGAGGAAGAAGCCTTATTGGCGCTGGATAAATTCTCTGACCGATGGGACAAAAGTTATAGTCAAATCTGGTGTTTAGCCAGTTGAATCAAACGGCGACCTGATCGACTCCTGCTACCTCAAGACCCTCTTTAAATTTGATTCCGGTTATCACCTTCGCCAAGTAATCGAAACCCCGTAATCGTCTCCACGTCTTCTCGGCACACAGGCCGGGTTTGAACATCGCCGTCACGCGATAGGCAGCCCTTGGAACGCCTGGTTCGATGGCGGATTGTCCCGAAGGTGGATTCAATCGGATTGCTGGTCCGAATGCTCTGCCAATGCTGCGCAGGAAATTGATAGAAAGCCATCAGTTCCTCTCGGTCTTTGTGCAGACAGATGGCAGCCTTCGGATACTTTGGCTCATACGTTTTGATAAACAGATCAAAGGCCTTTTCCGCATCGGCCTGGGTCTCCGCCTGCCAGATGTTGTGCAGTGCCTGCTTCGCTTTCGGCTGAGCTGACCTTGGCAGGCAGTTCAGCACGTTCATGGTTTTGTGCATCCAGCAGCGCTGCTGGCGCGTCTCCGGATACACTTCCTCCAGCGCAGCCCGGAATCCCATGGCACCGTCACCGATCGCCAATTTTGGCGGGGTCAGTCCGCGTGACTTCAGTTTCAACAGTACCTCCCGCCAGCTCTGTGTGGACTCCCGTACACCATCCTCAATTGCCAGAAAATGCTTCTCACCACGCTCATTCACGCCGATCACCACCAGGGCACACAGCTTCGTCTGCTCTGCTCTCTGCCCGCTGTAGACACCGTCTGCCCACACATACACCCAGGCGTTCCTCGCACCCGCTCCGATATTCTTCTGCCCAGACCTGCTTCAGACGCGATACCCTGCCGGCCGACAAGCCTGTTGCATCCGGAACCACCAGCACTTTCAGGGCTTCTCCCATCTCTCCACTGGAAATCCCCTTCAGGCAGAGCCACGCCAGCGCCGCTTCCAGTGACTTCGTCTTGCGTACATACGGCGGCACCAGAGCTGATCGGAACGTCACCGGCTCGCCGGTCTTCGCTCGTATTTTGGGGATCTTGACCGTGACCGGCCCCAATCCTGTCTGCAGTTTACGAGCGGGCAGGTGACCATTACGCACCACACCCACCTTGCCATCCTCTGTCCGTCGCTCGACGTGCTCCGCCAGCAGCTCGGCTTCCACCGCCTGGTAGATCAACTGCTCTGCACCGCTTCTCGGCAACTCTGTCAGCGGATCGATAATCGTATCTCGACCTGCCAGCTTAACAACGTTATTCTTACTCATGGTGGGATATCTCCAATGGTTGTTTCGATGTCTCGCAACAACAAATCAACCAGATACCCCGCTTTTTTCAATTCCTTTCAAACACCACCGGTAAAATAGATATCTGCTAGGTTGCCCAGTTCGAATAAGGTGCGTGACTGACTCTTTGCCTCGTCAAGGGCGTCATGCACTGCTTGGCGTAGTGGCTTTCTAGTCATGACGCCGTCCTCAAAAGTCTTACACACAATTACTGTATTGGCGGCGTTCTCTCGGCTTAGCATCAGCGGTGAATGAGTGGAAAAGACAATCTGGAAACCAGCATTTGCCAACTCGGAGAGCGCTTGGCGGAGTCGGCGTACGCCCTGTGGGTGGAGGTATAGCTCGGGTTCGTCGATCAGTAGGAGGCGGCGAGAGGCTTCTTTCGGAGTGCTAGAGCGTGCTTCTGCAAGGTAGCAAATCAAAGCCATCTGAATGGAACGCTGAGCACCTGTCCCGATTTGATCAAATCGCCGCCTACCACCCGTCATCCTGTCCGTGACATGTAGATCGCCAGCCTTGAAGAATTCTTTGACTTGCACCGCCTGCAAGTCCAAATCAAGCGCCAGCCCTGGAAAGAAGCGAGTCAATACCTCCGTGGTTTGCTCATCAAATGCTCTGAGCGGTTTTCTCCATCGGCGGTAAGAATATGGTGGATAGTATCAAGTGCCTTGCTAAGATCATCATGCGCCCTGAGTACCGGAACCATAATCCCATCAAGCAATCCCTTGATCGTCGAGCCTACTTTTGCCTTGCCTAGGTCTTCGCCAATGTCCTCCATGGTCTCGATATAAAGTGGTTCTGGTAGTACCAAGACAGCTTGTGGTAATCCGGTCGGATAGTTCCGCCAATCTTTCGGGACGCCCTCTCCACCATATTTGTCAATTTCCCAGACTTCTTTGGCGATAGCTTTCGCGCCTGTGCCAGTCGCCACCACGCGAATCCAGAGCTTACCGTCCTTGCAGTAAGGCCTAATGGCCTTGCGATGTTTCTCTTCCGGAATTTGCTCAAGTAGTTCGGGGCTAATGCCTTCGATGCAGGCTGACACGACCACTGGTTTCCCCTGGGTCGGAGAAGTCACCTGTAGATAATGCATACGGTTTTAAGGCCCATTGAATTGCCTCAAGGATGGTGGACTTACCAGCGTTATTCTGGCCAACAAGGGGAGTATAGCTTTCCAGAGGAAGTGAAACATCATGACATGCACGGAAGTTGTTTATGGTGATATGGCTAAGGTGGTGCAATTTAAACTCCCTGTTATTATTTTACTGAATCTAGCTTGTCAACTATTCGCCATCGCGTAAATTGAAAGCCGGTGAACATAATAACTGATTATGTTTCAAACACTAATAGCAGAATATAGCGCAATGTTTGGCTGCAAGTATTCAGGGCAACAATTCCTGGGTGCTTGTAGCGGACAGCTAAACGATATTATCAATCTAAAACGGACAATCGGCATTTTATTGAATGGGCTACCTAATTGGTAGCTAGGCTATAATGGGGGGATCAATGGACAAATGCAGTAAATCGTGGCTGCATTGCACGCGCATAAAAACCTCGATGAAGCGGATTTTCTGTAAGTTATTGATTTATTGAATTTACCTGCAGGAGCCGGTTTTGCGATCTGCTGACTATAAAAAGGGGTGATAGAAAGAATTAAGTAATGCGTGCTTCCATTATGCTTCCATGAAATAAAGGTGAATCAGTCTGGTGAAGCAGAGTTGATACTCTCTGGGAAGACCCTGGGTATTTTCTACAAAAAATCGGAATGAATGAAAGAAGGAGGATAGAGGGAGTAAATAATAGTCCCTCTATCCTCTACCCTCTTTTCCTCAGTTGCTCAGGTCATCGGAACCAGTTCTGTAATGGCCCCTTCATTTTTCGCATCGACTTTACCGTAGAGGTCATAGAGAGCCGCTTGCAACGCCTCTTCGATTACCGGGTGGTAGAATGGCATGCGCAGCAGGTCACCCACCGTCAGTTGCTGCTGAATGCACCAAGCCAGCAGATGAGCTAGATTTTCACCCTTGGTGCAGATCATCTCGGCACCGAGTAGTCTGCCGCTGCTCTTTTCTCCATAAACCCGGATGATGCCTCGGTTCTTACCCATAATCAGGGCGCGTCCAACAGGGGCCATTTTTACCTCGCCAATCGTCGTGGTCGCTTCGTCGAGTTCTGCCCAGCGCGCTCCAACATGGCAGATGTTGGGGTCGCAGAAGTTGATCGAGATGGTCACTTTGCGCTGGAATGCCTCGATCTGAGTGCCGCTGGCGTTATGGCCGGCGATACGGCCTTCGTCACCGGCTTCATGGAGCAGCAGGCGTTCGCCATCGACGTCGCCGGCAATGAAAATATGGCTATCTCCAATCTGCATGGTGTTGCGGTTATATCCCGGTATGCCGCGCTCATCCAGATCGATACCAGCGTTCTCTATTGCCAAGTTATCCAGGTTGGGGCGTCGTCCGAGGCTGGCCAATACTTTATCTACCAGCACTGATTGGTCACCAGCGGTGACTCTAAGCTTGTCTCCCTCTTCTGTAATCTCTGCAGCGACACCTAGATGAATGGGGAACTCTCTGCCGAGTATCTCGATGGCGGATTTGGCAACTTCCGGATCATCCAGTCCGCCAATCGTCTCCAGCATGTCGAAGCCGGTGACATTGCCGCCCAGACGGGCCATCGATTGACCGATTTCCAGGCCAATGACACCCAGGCCGATAATGGCAATAGACTCAGGAAGTTGCTCCTGCTCAAAGACCTCATCGGTGGTTAAAATACGGTCACCAAACGCCTTCCAGGGAGCGGGAATTATCGGGCGGGAGCCGGTGGCGATGATGATTTTATCGGCCCGGAAATGTTGGCCTTCCACATCCAGCAGATGAGGGTCGATAAACTTTGCATAACCCTGGATAAAGACCTCTTCACTCATGTTGTCGGTGCTGTTGGAGAGAACCCGGCCGACAAAGGTGTCACGCATCTCCCTTACGTGTTCCATCACCTCTTCCTTATCCAGGGTCAAGTCATTGTGACCCTCTACGCCGTAGCGCCCGAGAATACCTTTGCGGTGGTAGTTTTCAGCGACCTGAATCATCGCTTTTGAAGGCATGCAGCCCACCCGCGCACAGGTCGTTCCCGGTGCTCCGCCATTGATCAGCACAAATTTTTTGCCGGATGGCTTTACCTTACCCAGGGCGTAAAGCCCGGCACTGCCTGAACCTATGATAGCGACGTCAATTTGCTTCTCTTCCACGGGTACCTCCTGAAAAGGAATTATCGGATCTGGGTCCGACCTGAAAAATGATGGAGTGATTCTACCCTGAATAGGCGGCTAAGTTGACCGATTAATAACTGAGGAGTTGTTGTGGGAATGGGAGGATCAGAGTACTTCATGGCAGGCGATAAGGCGGAATGCAAATGCGATTCCACCCTATCACCCATCGCCCAGGATAATTACGAAATAAACCGCAGGTTATTCTGCTTCCTGGCCTGCCATGAAGAGCCAGGTGTCGACCACGGTATCCGGGTTCAGGGAGACACTGCTGATACCCTGATCGAGGAGCCACTTTGCCAGGTCTTTATGATCGGAGGGGCCCTGTCCGCAGATGCCGACATATTTATCGGCTTTATGGCAGGCGGAGATGGCCATGCTGAGCATCTTCTTTACCGCAGGGTCTCGCTCATCAAAACTTTTTGCGATCAGGCTGGAGTCACGGTCCAGTCCGAGGGTCAACTGAGTCATGTCGTTTGATCCGATGGAGAAGCCATCGAAGTACTCCAGAAACTCATCTGCCAGTACGGCGTTGGAGGGGAGTTCGCACATCATGATCAGGCGCAGGCCGTTTTCATCCCGTTTCAGGCCGTTGGCTTCCAGTGCCTCCACGACGCCACGGGCCTCATCCAGGGTGCGGACGAAGGGGATCATGATCTCCACATTGGTCAGCCTCATCTCGTCCCGGACAAATTTTAGTGCCTTGCACTCCATCTCCCAGCAGGGCCGGAAGCTTTCTGAGATATAGCGGGATGCACCGCGGAAGCCGATCATCGGGTTCTCTTCGTTCGGTTCGTACCGGGTGCCGCCAATCAGATTGGCATATTCATTAGATTTGAAATCGGACATGCGCACGATCACCGGGCCTGGTGAAAAAGCGGCGGCAAGGGTGGAGACACCTTCGATTATCTTGGTTGTATAGAAATCCACCGGGCTTTTGTAGGCGGCGATACGGGGGGCGATTTCCGCTTTCAACTCTTCCGGCAGCGTGTCGTACTCCAGTAGCGCCTGGGGATGGATGCCGATCATGTTATTAATGACGAACTCCATTCGTGCCAGGCCGATACCGGCATTGGGGATGCTGGCAAAGTCGAAAGCACGATCCGGGTTTCCCACATTCATCATGATTTTAGTGGGAATCTCCGGCATGGCGTCGAACTTGATTTTCTTGTGTTCAAACTCCAGCAGTCCGTCGTAGATAAAGCCTGTATCACCCTCGGCACAGGAGACGGTCACCTTCTGGCCATCCTTAATGGCGCGGGTGGCATTTTCGCAACCGACTACCGCCGGCACCCCCAGTTCACGGGCGATAATGGCGGCATGACAAGTGCGTCCACCCCGGTTGGTGACGATGGCAGCAGCGCGTTTCATGATCGGTTCCCAGTCGGGATCGGTCATGTCGGTGACCAGTACATCGCCGGGCTTGATCAGGTCCATTTCGTCCAGACTCATGATCACCTTAGCGGTACCGGCTCCGATGCGGGAGCCGATGGAACGTCCTTCGGTGAGGGTTTCTCCATGCTGTTTCAGTTCATACCGCTCCATAACATTGCCGGCACGGCTCTGTACTGTTTCCGGACGTGCCTGGACGATATAGAGCCGGTTATCGAGGCCATCGCGGGCCCACTCGATATCCATTGGATGGCCATAGTGTTTCTCAATGGTAACCGCCTGACGTGCCAGCGCTTCAGCTTCACTGTCAGTAATCGAGAAAAGGTAGCTCTCGGCCTCGTCAATATCAACAATCTTAACCGGGTTGTCGCCGCCCGGATTGTAGACCATTTTGATCGCTTTACTGCCGACATTACGTCGGATCACCGCTGGGCGTCCGGCCTCTAACGTGGGTTTGTGTACATAGAACTCGTCCGGGTTGACGGCACCTTGTACCACCATTTCACCTAAGCCGTAGCTGGAGGTGATGAATACCGCATCACGGAACCCTGATTCTGTATCCAGGGTGAACATCACACCGGAGGCTCCGATGTCGGAGCGAATCATCTTCTGGATACCGGCAGAGAGCGCCACCAGTTTATGCTCAAAACCCTGATGTTCCCGGTAGGCTATGGCGCGGTCGTTGAACAGGGAGGCAAATACCTCGTGGATGGCCTGTTTGATGTGGTCCAGTCCGGAGACATTCAGAAAGGTCTCCTGCTGCCCTGCGAATGAGGCGTCTGGCAGATCCTCTGCTGTTGCCGAGGAGCGTACCGCCCAAGTGACTTCAGTGCCATACTCTTTCACCAAGATGGCGTAGGCTTCGTCAATTGCCAGATTGAGGGATTGCTGGAAGGGTGTCTCCATAATCCACTGGCGAATTTGAGCACCACACTCTGCCAGGGCATGAATATCTTCAATATCCAGCTTATCCAGTGCGCCATTGATCCGGTCTGCCAATCCATCGGTGGCGAGAAAGTCCTGATAGGCGTCCGCAGTTGTTGCGAAGCCCCCGGGAACATCGACACCGAGGTTGGAGAGGTTCTGAATCATCTCTCCCAGCGAGGCATTTTTACCGCCGACTTTGTCGACATCGCCCATTCCCAGTTCGCTCAGCCATCTGACATAATCGTTCATTATTATCCCCAGCGTTTCTACATTATTGAATGCATCTTGGATGCGATAAGAGCTGATACATCTCCCTTTGGTTCAGCGCAGGTGCAACGTCGTTTGTCAGCGTGGAAACAGGGAGTGAAAGAGGTGTTGGGGGCGGTGGGAATCGCAAACAGAAGAGACATTGGCATGACCGTCAGTGTCGGGCTGATCAGGATGTTTTTCATGCTTTATTCGCGATTCGAAAAGCGTGTTTTCAGGCCGATGCTACCCAATTGATCTCAATTGCGATTAAGTAGGGTCGATCCTGCCCCAAAGTTGGAGAAAGTGTACGGATTTTACGTGATATTGCAATGCAAAAAAGATTTTTTTAATGCCCTTATGATCAATGGGCACGGCAGTCACAATTTAGCTGAGGAGTTGGTAGTGAAATTCTTTGTTTTTTAACGGCGTTGTGCAAAGGCGTGCGAGAAGGGCTGGCGATATCACCTCCTAGAGGCGCTGTGAATACATCACTGGTCGCTCGCGGTATCCTGCCTCCCCGCATACGGGTACATCACCTGCATGGCGTACAGAGTTGAAGGCAGCATCCCTGCTGCTGTGCTTTTTCGATGATCAGGTGATCAGGCTCGGCTCAGTGCGCCCAGTGTGATGCTCGATCCTGGCCAGTGTTTTGGAGAGTTTGGCCAGTGGTGCCAGGGCTTCGGTGCTCTCTCTTTCCTGTCGTTTCGGGTCCGGCTCGTAGCACTCTATATAGACCCTGAGTGTTGCCCCTTCAGTGCCCGTGCCGGAAAGACGGTAGATGATTCGTGAATCGCCTTCGAAGCCTATTCTGACGCCTTGGTTTTCGGAGATACTGCCATCCACAGGATCGGTGTAGGAAAAGCTGTCGGCATACGCCATTTTGTTCTCACCAAATTGGCTGCCAGTCAGCTCGCCAAGATTTGATTTGAGTGCTTCCATGAGGTTTTCAGCAGCTTGCTTCTCCACCGCTTCATAGTCATGCCGGATGTAGTAGTTTCGGCCGAATCGCTGCCAGTGGGCAGTGACGATTTGTTCCACCGATTGACGTTTTATTGCCAGCAGGTTGAGCCAGAAAAGCACGGCCCAGAGGCCATCTTTCTCGCGCACATGGTCAGAGCCTGAGCCGAAGCTTTCTTCACCGCAGAGCGCTATTTTCCCGGCATCCAGTAGGTTTCCAAAGAATTTCCAGCCAGTGGGTGTCTCATAGCACTCGATACCGAGCGCCTCGGCTACCCGATCAGCTGCCTGACTGGTGGGCATTGAACGTGCCACACCTGGGATACCGCTCTGGTAGCCGGGCAGCAGATGAGCGTTCGCCGTCATAATGGCCAGACTGTCGCTTGGGGTGACGAAAAAATCATTTCCTAGAATCATATTGCGATCGCCATCGCCATCGCCATCTGAGGCCGCCGCGAAATCGACGGCATTGGCACCACGGGTCATCTCCACCAGTTCACGAGCGTAAACCAGGTTGGGATCGGGGCGTCCACCACCGAAATCTTCTAACGGTTTTGCATTGATGATGGTGCAGGATTCGGCATGCAGCATTTCCTCGAGAATACGCTTGGCATAAGGCCCGGTAATGGCGTGCATCGCATCGAAGCGCATGCTGAAAATGCCAGACTCAAAGAGCTGTCGTATGGCATTGAAATCGAACAACTCAGTCTTCAATTCAGCATAATCTTCAATAGGATCAATGATCTCTATCGTCATTCCATTCAACTGTTGAGTGCCGATTCGGTCCAAATCGATATCATCTGCTTCATATAGTGTTGTAGCTATCGATCTCAAGGGTTTGGTGGTAGATCGCTTCGGTAATTTTCTCTGCCGCAGGGCCGCCGTTTTCAGCATTGAACTTAATCCCGAAATCACCATCCGGGTCCCCCCGGATTGTGGCTGGCGGAGAGGATAATGCCGCCTTGGGTCTTGTATTTGCGAATCACGCAGGAGGCTGCCGGGGTGGATAACAGGCCGCCGGCTCCGACGATCAAGCGGGTGATGCCGTTAGCTGCGGCCATCCTCAGGATAGTCTGTATTGCCGTGCGGTTGTAATAGCGCCCGTCACCACCCAGCACCAGGATGCCACCCTTAAGGCTTTGTTGGGTATCGAAAATCGACTGGACAAAATTCTCCAGATAATTGGGAGTCTGAAAAACCGCCACTTTTTTGCGTAGCCCGGAGGTTCCCGGGCGTTGGTCATTGAAAGGATAGCTATCGATTTTGCTTACGTTCATATTAAATGCCAGTGATGTTTATGCCTTGAATATCCCTTCATGAGCCCCAAACTTACGAAACTGATAGAATTTACCAGTTCAATTTCCACTTAGCCAGTTCAGGAGACAAAGATATTATGACTGTTGATGCACACAAGGAGACGATGGAGTTTCAAGCTGAAGTCAGCCAGGTTCTGAATCTGGTAATTCGCTCTCTATACAGTAATAAGGAGATCTTCCTGCGTGAATTGATCTCGAATGCATCGGATGCTGCTGAAAAATTGCGTTTTGAGGCGTTGACGGATGATGCGCTGTACGAGAATGAGCCCAACCTCAGGATCAGAGTCTCTTTCGACAAAGAGCGTAAAACAGTCACTATCTCCGATAATGGTATCGGCATGAGCCGCCAGGAAGTCACCGAGACCATCGGTACGATTGCCAGTTCGGGAACCCGTAAATTTCTTGAGGCGATGAACAGCGATCAAAATCAGGACAATCAGCTTATTGGCCAGTTCGGGGTAGGTTTTTACTCCGCTTTTATCGTCGCGGACAAGGTGACGTTGACTACCCGCCGTGCCGGTCTGAGTAGTGAGCATGGGGTGATGTGGGTCTCTGGCGGTGAAGGCTCCTATATCATCGAAACTATCGAGAAGGCAGAACGTGGTACTGATATTACTCTCCATCTCAAAGAGGACGAGAGCGAATTTCTTGAAGGTTTTCGCCTGCGAAACGTCATCAGCAAATTTTCAGATCACATCTCCATCCCGATCGAAATGCTGGAGGAGCAGCTTGAGCAGGATGATGACAAAGAGAAGAAAGCACCCGAGTGGGAGCAGGTCAATAAAGGCGTGGCTCTCTGGATGCGGAACAAGTCAGAGATCAAGGATGAGGAGTACAACGATTTCTATAAGCATATAGGTCACGATTTTGAAGATCCTCTGGCCCATGTCCATAACCGGGTGGAAGGAACCAATGAGTATACCTCTCTGCTCTATATTCCCGGCCGCGCCCCTTTTGATCTTTGGGATCGGGATCAGAAGCATGGTGTGAAACTCTATGTCCGCCGGGTATTCATTATGGACGAGGCGGACAAGCTGATTCCGCACTACCTGCGCTTTGTAAAGGGTATAGTCGATTCTGATGACCTGCCGTTGAATGTTTCGCGTGAGATTCTTCAGCACGATAAGAAAATCGATAGTATTCGCACAGCCAGCGTGAAGCGTATTCTCTCTCTGCTGGAAAAAATGGCGAAAAACGATGTCGAACAGTACCAAAAATTCTGGAATGAATTCGGCAAGGTGATGAAAGAAGGGCCGGCAGAAGATAGTGTGAATAAGGAAAAAATCGCCGGACTGCTCCGGTTTTCAACGACCAAATCAGAGGGCAAGGAGGAGACGGTCTCCCTGGATGACTATATTGAGCGGATGCAGGAGAAGCAGGAGAAGATCTACTTCATTACTGCCGACAGTCATGCTGCAGCCGAGCACAGTCCTCATCTGGAAATATTCAAACAGAAAGATGTTGAGGTCCTATTGTTGTGTGATCGGGTTGATGAATGGCTAATATCCCATTTCATTGATTACAAAGGAAAACATCTGCAATCAGTGGCCAAAGGCCAGCTTGACCTGGATGAACTGGATGATACTGAGTCCAGGGAGCAGCAGGAGAAAGAGGCTGAAGAGCATAAGGGTTTGGTCGAGCGTGTCGGCAAGGTGCTGGAAGGGCAGGTGAAAGAGGTGCGAATCAGTCATCGTCTGACCGATTCTCCGGCTTGTCTGGTGGTAGGCGACTACGATATGAGTGCTAATCTGCAGCGGGTGCTGCAACAGATGGGTCAGGATGCACCGAAGAGTGAACCGATACTGGAGCTCAACCCCACTCATCCTCTGGTAGAGAAGATGGACCAGGAGCCGGATGAGGATCTGTTTGCAGATCTGGCGAGAGTTCTGTTGGATCAGGCGACCCTTGCCGAGGGTGGCCAGTTGGAGGATCCAGCAACCTTCGTTCGCCGGCTTAACAAGCTGATAATCAGTCTCTCTGACTGACAAAGAACAGTTGGAATCGTCAGGGTAGCTAGGTTGTCAGTAACTTGTGTTGATAGCTTAGCGTCTGATGATTGGCGAAATTCGTTGTAAATCCTGGTGAGATTGTTTGATGAACGAGATTCATCATAAACTCTATGTATTTATCTATTTAGACACTCGAATAGCAGTCGCAAGGCGGCTGTGGCAGACTCGGCCGATCCCAAGTGACAATAACAGACGAGGAGCACTCAAATGCGCGTAATTCTGCTCGGCGGCCCTGGCGCCGGTAAAGGCACCCAAGCCAACCAAATTAAAGAAAAATACAACATCCCACAGATCTCAACGGGTGATATGTTGCGTGCCCACGTTAAAGCAGGCAGTGAGCTTGGTGTTGCCGCAAAAAAGATCATGGACGAGGGTGGCCTGGTCTCTGATGACATCATCATGGGCATGGTGAAAGTGCGCATTACTGAGGATGACTGCAAGAACGGCTTCCTGTTTGATGGTTTTCCACGGACTATCCCCCAGGCAGAAGCTCTGAAAGAGGCGGGTGTTGAGGTTGATGCCGTCGTTGAGATCGATGTTCCTGATGAAGAGATTATCAGCCGTATGGGCGGCCGCCGGGTTCACATGGCATCGGGCCGTACTTACCACGTCACCTTCAATCCCCCCAAAGAGGAAGGCAGGGATGATGTTACCGGCGAACCGCTGATCCAGCGTGATGATGATCAGGAAGAGACTGTTAAGGCTCGTCTCAATGTCTACCATGATCAGACAGAACCGCTGGTCGATTTCTACTCTAAACTGGCTGAAACTGGTGCGCTTAAATACCATAATATTCCAGGTGTTGGCGGTGTGAGCCAGATCACTGAGAGCATATTTAATGCCTTAGGCTGATTGTTTTACTCAAGTAAATACAGTAAAAACCGGCCATTTTTCCGGTTTTTTATTGCCTGAAAACGAGATGTTAATTCATTAGAAAACTCTGATAATGTCGTTCGATATTATGTTGTTTCTGACAGAGGATCTGGCGTGGCCGTAATTGAACTGACCCAAGAAGTGTTTGAAAATACCATCTCCGGTAGCGATTTTGTTATTGTAGATTTTTGGGCTCCTTGGTGTGGACCTTGTCGCTCCTTTGCGCCGACCTATGAAAGTGTTTCGGATGATCATCCTAATATCGTGTTTGCAAAAGTGAATACGGAAGATGAGCAGGATATTGCCATGCATTTCCAGATACGCTCGATTCCAACGCTGATGATATTCAGGGAAAAAGTGATTATTTTCAGTCAGGCGGGTGCTCTGCCTGAGAGTGGATTTCGCGACCTGATAGAAAAGGCCAGTGGACTCGATATGGCAGAAGTCCATCGCCAGATTGTGGAAGAATCAGGCAGCGTCTGATTTAATATTTGTGGAGCCTCTGATTAATTCTGGATCGGATGGATGACGAGTTGACGTTTTCCGGATCAAGGCGGAAATTGCCGGTAATAGTTGGCTATTGTTAAAATTTTTAGCGCAGAGCCGGGAGATTTTAGCCGTCAGACACCGATTCATGAATTGATCAGAGGCTCCTTAAGTCACAGGCTGATCTGTTTCAGGTTCCATTCCAGATTGATCAACTGCTCAACAACACAAGCCAAGCGCCACTCATTGATATGAGTCCTAACCTTGCTGATGGCGTTTATTAGTCAATGCTGGGCCCTGCTTAGGACGATAGCCCCTAAGGCCCGTATTGCGCCTGATCTCACGACTAAGGGTTGATTTGTGACGTCCCAATGGGTAGATGGTTAAAAGATAAGCTGTCCTCATCATAGTCATTTTTCTGGAATTACCCAGTTTATGAATAATAGAATTAGGGCAACTCTGATTAATTCGAGAAATCGTATACCATCATCCTATTGATCACCAGTGTCAGGAAAATGATGAAACAGCAAAGCTTTAGAAGCCACGGGTTTTGAGAAATACCAAAAAAAGATCCGTAAGGAGTCGTTTCTCGATGAGATGGAGCAAATCATACCCTGGAAAGAACTTTGCGAAGTCATAGCACCCCATTACCCAAATCCGAAAGAGGCCGCAGAAAGCCCATTGGGCTAGAGCGCATGCTACGCATCCACTTTCTGCAGCACTGGTTTGAGCTCTCTGACCCTGCAGCAGAAGAAGCACTCTATGATTCCCCGCCATGCGTAAGTTCGCCAGTATTGATCTGAGTAATGAACCCGCACCGGATGAGACAACTATCTGCAATTTTCGCCATCTAATGGAAAGAAATAACCTGGGGGATGAGCTATTCCGCCTAGCCAATGTTCACTTGGCTGAGAATGGTATGAAGCTCAACCGGGGAACCCTTGTTGATGCCACGATCATCAATGCGCCGAGTTCAACGAAGAACAAAGAAAAAAGCCGTGATCCTGATATGCATCAAACTCGTAAAGGTAACCAATGGTACTTTGGCATGAAGGCCCATATTGTCGTGGGCAGTAAAACCAAACTGATCCACTCAACCGCGGTGACACCGGCCAATGTCCATGAATCGCAGGTACTGACCTAGTGCATGGGAACGAAACATACGTATGGGGAGATTCTGCTTATGCCGGACAGAAAGACAAGCTGACAGAGCATGCACCAAAGGCCAAAGATTTTACTCAGAAAGAAGCCTGTCGTAATCGACCATTAACGGCACAAGAGCAATCGGCGAATCGATACAAATCCAAAACACGCGCCAGAGCAGAGCATGTGTTTGGTGTAATGAAGCGGCAGTTTGGTTTTGCTAAGGTTCTCTATCGCGGGCTGGAGAAAAATGCCCATTGTGTATTTACCAAGTGCGCCTTGATTAACCTGATACTGGCTAAGGGGCATTTATTAGCCATTAAGTAGGCAAGTTTCGCCTGATAATCCCAGAATGGCCAAAAGTGAGATTGACCTTCCCCCCATCTTAATACCAAGACTTGGATGAGATAATTCATTCTAAGCGGCCCTATTCACAAAGGCCACAGGTGACAAATAATTTAATGCGCTATGAGGCCGCACGTGATTGTAGTGCTCTCGCCATTGATCAATTTCATGTCTAGCGTCATCAATGGACCTGAACCAATGCTGATTTAAGCATTCATTTCTGAATTTACCGTTTAAGCTTTCTACAAACGCATTCTGAGTAGGCTTACCTGGCTGAATAAAACCTAGCTTAACGCCACTTTCTTTTTGCCAGTAGAACATCGCCTTGCTAGTAAACTCAGTACCGTTGTCGCAGATTATTTGATCCGGAGCGCTCCTTAGCTCAATCAGCTGAGTTAAAAAACGAGCGACCTGGTGACCATTGATCGAGAAGTCAGAGAGCTGGCCAATAACTTCTCTTGAGTAATCATCAATCACATTAAATACTCGAAAGCGGCGACCATTAGCCAACTGATCACTGACAAAACCCATTGACCAGCGTATGTTTTTACCAATGGGCATAATCATCGGTATTCTTGGTCGTATTATCTTCTTGCGTTTTTTAGTCTTCACTTGAAGACCTTCTTCGTTATAGACTCGGTAGGTCCGCTTCTTGTTTTTCACAAGCCCCTCTCCTCTCAGGAGGCCATGTAAAAACAAATAACCATAACTCGGATGCTTTTTTGCCAGCTCAAGTAACCGTTTGCGTAGAGGCTCATCTTTTCCCCATTGAGTAACGTACCGAAAAGCGGTTCTACTTAAGCCTACTAATTGGCAAGCTCTACGCTCACTTAATTTGAACCGCGACTTAAGGTAGCTCACGATTTGTTTTCTATCAGCAGGCTTTACCACTTTTTTGAGAGCACATCCTTCATCGCCTCAGCTTCAAGCATTTTCTCGGCAAGTAACTTCTTAAGCTTGTTGTTTTCGCTTTCAAGCTCTTTGAGCCGTTTGGCTTCTGAGACATCCATCCCGGCGTACTTGCTTCGCCAGTTATAAAAGCACCCGGTTGAAATGCCGAACTGACGACAAATGTCATCAACTTTTACCCCTGACTCATGCTGCTTGATGGCACCAATAATTTGCTCTTCTCTGTAACGCTTCTTCTTCATCTTGAGATCTCCTAATACACAGACTAATTGGAAATCTCATCCTTGTCATGGCTCTATTTCTGGGGGAAAGGTCGCCTCCAAAAGCACGATCTGCATTTTCCAGTAACAGCTTTTTCCATTCTGTGATCTGATTGTTCCGCCATAGTCAGATCTCCTTTCAAGGCAGCAATAGCTACCTTGGCTTTAAAACTGGGTTTATGGTTTCTACGTTTTCTTCTCATCTTCTGCTCCTGTCTTTCAACATTGTTGCAGAAGTCACTTAAACTGTCCGTATGCCTGTCCGACTAATGGGATACACTTCTTTCAACTTCAGAAAATGGATGAGGGAGGTTCTTTTTGTGCTGAAAAATATCATGTCCATACTGTTGTTCCTGGTTTGCAAAACAGAAACAACAGTATTATTAAGTGCCTGGAATGAATATTTTAGGGTCGACTAATTAAGGTATCCATTCCCTGTTTGTTTGCCCCTTTCAAGAAAGAATTAGCCGAAATACAAAATTTAGAGTCGTTACAAATAATACTTGACAGTTTCAGTTGGTTAATGCTAGGTTTATTATCACTAGCGAATAACAGGGAAATTAATCCGAACTGAGATCAAGATCATGAGACTTTCTACAAAAGGACGCTATGCAGTAACCGCAATGCTGGATTTGAGCCTGCATGGCAACGAAGGCCCTGTAACTCTTGCCGAGATATCCGAGACTCAAGGGATCTCTCTCTCCTATTTGGAGCAGCTCTTTGCCTGTCTTAGAAGCAAGCAGTTGGTTAAAGGCGTGAGAGGCCCAGGTGGTGGTTACTACCTTGGGCGTGCCGCAGATGAAATCTCTATTGCCGACATCATTTGTGCAGTGGATGAATGGGTGGAGTTTACACGGTGCGGCGGAAATCGTGATTGCCAGGATGGCAAGCGCTGCATGACCCATAACTTGTGGGACGATCTGAGTAATGAGATTTATAAATTCCTCCAGGGAATTACACTCTCAGAGTTGGTGGAACGTGGTGGACTTCTCGAGAGCGGTTGTGTGCGAAAGAGTCAGGACGTTGTCTCCAGCGTCATGTCGGGATAGAGGTATCGGCGCTGCCAGCCATGGTAGAGCGAAGCGAAGGCCGGTAGACCCCGGTGGCCGTGAGGTCGCACTGCTTACCCAACGTGCGATAGCGCAAGAGGGGGAGTAAAGTGGGCTTCCGAGTACGGCGTCCGGCCATTTGCGGGAGTGCTGCGTAGCCTCTGCGCAGAGTGAAACGATGGTGTGGCGCGGCGGCACGTTGGGGACTAGGATGTCCCAAAAACGAATCACGAGATCGAAGACACATTTGGTGTTGCAGTTGCGCTGCTCTTCGATAGCTATCATGCTGAGGCTGAATACATCGGCAAACGGAAGTATCGCCAGGAGCAGTGCGGTGGCTGTCTGAAATTTGGGTGTTTTGAGAAATTTCATGTTTCTCTAGAGACCCCGCTTATTTTTTTGTTCACCGGCCCACAGTTCTATAAAAGCCAAATCATTGCTGTTATTAAGGCAATTTAAAGAGGGCTTGAGAAGATAAAGAGGGGCCAATGTAGTGTATATATCTGATATGTGAGTTGCTTGAGGGTCTTTAATACCAGTGGAAGATGATGCGGGCAGCTTAGCACCGATCACGCAAATGGGCTATTATTCGCGCTCTTTGAAAGAGACCGGAAACAATGACTACGGAGACCGAAAGCCTGTTGACTCCGCGGGATTTTATTCGTTGGGGTATGAGCCGTTTCAGCGAGGCAGGGCTGTTCTTCGGTCATGGAACCGATAATGCCCTTGATGAGGCGGCTATTCTGGTGCTGCATGCGCTTCACTTGCCAGGGGATCTCCCCGCCGCTTACCTCGATGCGCGATTAACGCCTCAAGAGCAGGAGCAGGTACTGGAACTGTTGATGCGCCGTATCGACAAACGGGTGCCTGCCGCCTATCTCACCAATAAGATGATATTTGCCGGACTCGATTTCTATGTGAATGAGGATGTGCTGGTTCCACGCTCACCCATAGCGGAGTTGATTGAGTCTGGCTTTGAGCCCTGGATTCGGGCTGATTCGGTAGGCAGAGTGCTGGACCTCTGTACCGGCAGCGGATGTATTGCTATCGGCTGCGCACACTGTTTTCAGAATGCCAGTGTGGATGCCGTGGATATATCTCCCGGGGCGCTGGATGTGGCCCGTATTAATGTTCAACGGCATGGGTTGGAGGGCCGGGTCGAGCCTATTCTTTCTAATCTTTTCGATGGATTGAAAGGATGGCGTTATGACCTGATTGTCAGTAACCCCCCCTATGTGAGCATGGATGAGATGGAAGGGCTTCCCATCGAGTATCATCAAGAACCGGTATTGGGGTTGGCCGCAGGTGAAGAGGGGCTGGATATAGTTGCAATAATATTACAACAGGTCTCTGAATTTCTGGAACCTAGCGGGATTCTGATGATCGAAGTTGGCAACAGCGCTGAGGCGTTGGTAGAACGTTATCCCCGTGTCCCTTTCCTCTGGATCGAGTTCGAACGGGGAGGGCATAGCGTTTTCCTATTAACCGCTGAGCAGTTGATTGAATATCAGACAGACTTTTGAATAAGGTTAGGGTGAAATATGGCGTTACAGCGTGCACGTACTCCTGAAGAGTATGCAGAGTGGGTTAAACAGGCAAAATTCGAGATAGGCGATCTCAAAGAGTGTCTTCTTTTTGAGATGGAAGAGCTTGGTCGTTTTCCACTTTTTCTTGGGTCGCTGGAGGAGGGTATCGACGCCATCTATGATGCGATGTGCAAGGGAGAGTACGCTTTTGGGCTGGAAGATCTTACCTTTATGGAAGTGGCGAATCTCCATGCGGATGAAATACCTTTCCATGTACTACTGAAACAGATCAATGAGACCCATCGCAAAGGACTTGATCTGGACAAGGACAACTGAATGGATCAGTCACTGGTTTTTGACTTTTCACTGATCAATAAATATGATTATGCCGGCCCCCGGTATACCTCTTATCCGACAGCCCCTCAGTTTCATGAGAATTTTGGCGAGACGGAGTATCGCAAAATAGCTGCAGAGAGCAATCAGGAGGGTAGTCCTCTATCGCTCTATTTTCATATTCCTTTTTGCGACACCATCTGTTTCTACTGTGCCTGTAACAAGGTTGCGACTAAAGACCGCAGTATGGGGACGGATTATCTTGCCCGGGTATATAAAGAGATCGCCATGCAGGGCGAGCTATTTGATTCCAGCCGTAAAATGGTGCAACTGCACTGGGGTGGCGGTACACCCACCTTTATCAGTCACGAGCAGATGCGGGAATTGATGCGGGTTACCGGTGAGCATTTTACTCTGGCAGATGACGATACCGGGGAGTACTCCATTGAGATCGATCCCAGAGAGGCAACAGCAGAGACCATCAAGCTCCTGAGAGATGTTGGTTTTAACCGTCTTAGTCTTGGTGTGCAGGATCTCGATGACAAGGTGCAGAAGGCGGTTAACCGCATTCAGTCCGAGGCCGAGACCATGGCGGTAATCGAGGCTGCACGGAATAGTGGCTATCGCTCGGTAAGTATCGATCTTATTTACGGTCTACCATTTCAAACCGCTGAGAGTTTTACGCGTACTCTGGATCGGATTATTGAGGTCGGGCCGGATCGTCTATCGGTTTTTAACTACGCTCATCTGCCGCAGATATTCAAGCCCCAACGCAGGATCAATGAAGATGAGTTGCCTCCAGCCGGGGTAAAACTGGAGATACTGCAGATGACGATCGAGCATTTATCGGCAGCGGGATATGTTTATATTGGAATGGACCACTTTGCTCGTCCGGATGATGAACTGGCTATCGCACAGCGGGATGGCACTTTGTACCGTAATTTTCAGGGCTACTCCACCCATGCGGAGTGTGATCTTGTCGCCATGGGAATTACCTCAATCGGCATGATCGGCTCCACTTATAGCCAGAATCTGCGTGGGTTGGATGAGTACTATCAGTGCATAGATAGTGGGCAGGTGGCGGTTTTCCGCGGCCTGGAACTGAATCGGGACGATATGGTTCGCCAGGATGTGATCACCCGGTTGATTTGCCATTTTCAGCTCGATTATGCAGCTATAGCCGATGCCTGGAATATCGACTTTGGTAGCTACTTCTCAGCGGACCTACCAAAATTACAGGGTATGGCTGAGGATGGGTTGTTGTCTTTGGATGAGCAGGGCATCAAGGTGCTGCCCCGAGGTCGTCTGCTGATCCGCAATATCTGCATGGCTTTTGATCAATACCTTCCACCGGCTGCTCAGCAGAAGATTTTCTCGAAAGTTATCTGAGTCTAAGAAGTGTTTGTCCATAGTCCGACAATTTACCACGAAGGAAGCGAAGAACTCTCATCGCTTATTCAAATTGTTATATTTGTGGTGAAAGCAATGTTCATGGGCACCAAAAACTGCCATTCAGCTAAAGGGAACCTCTAAAAACACGACAAAGGCCAATAGTCTCTCTCTAGCAAACCTGGAGAGCCCGGCATCTTCACGCTCATTTTTCTGGCAATATCCAGATCCATGCTTTGCTTCATCCGGCTAGCCACACCAATCGATGCATGTTGTGCATCAAATTCATCATACCAATGTTCACGCCGACCCTAACTTGCTTGATGTTACGCACTAGTCGATTGGCATGCTGGGCAAACACGTGCTCAACTCGAGCCTGAACTCTTGATCGTTTTCGGTTTGCCTCTTGCTCCCGTTCATTCAATCTCCAAAACTGTTTTAGCATCGGGTACCTTACCCTCCGGGCTTAGCCCAGGAAAACGACAAAAGCTATGACGATCCCATATTTTGAACTCTGTTTGATCATCGTTCAGATTGAATAAATGCTGTAGGACCAACACCTTGAACATCAGTACCGCATCGTAAGGTGGACGCCACCTTTACAGGGATCACTGTTTTTATAAACTGAGCCCAACAATACCCGAAAAGCCTCCCAGTCTACGGTCCTTTCCAGCCTTGGCAGCGGGTCTCCCAGTTGCTCAAGGGATTCAAGCTGGTCTTGATGATCAAAAACTTGGTTGCATGGCTTTTATCAATGGTTGGTTGAGTTGGTTACTATTATCATTGATTTTGTAAGGTTTTTAGAGGCTCCCTAAAGCTTTTAACGTCTATGCCGAATCAGCTTCGATTTAAAGGCCGTGGAAAAATCATTCTCTATAAAGTCGGCGGGTGACTGTTTACTCAATGCATAGTGATAGAGAGCAGCCTGCCAAACACCATGCAGTCCAGAGGAGATGACCTGCATCAAACCGATTCCTCCCAGGAATGTGTATATACCTGCCTGAAGCGTATCCATTGTCACAGCAAGCATAATGGCTGCAATGGTGAAAGGTATAAATATGATAAGGCCCTGCAAGTCGAACCCGACGGTGCCGACAACTTGCTCTCCCCAACTTTTTTTGAAAAGCTGCCAGGAACGCTCAACGCCTCGAATGATGCCGTTATGCTCCAGCATGATCACAGGCAGCATCAAAAAAGTGACTAGGTTCCAGGCAACGCCCACAGCCTTTGTTATGAATGAGGCAAAGAACACCTCTTTTTCTTCCAACCAGTTCTCCAGGAGTTGCAGAAGAAACAGCACGCCGGTTTGCAGGAAACTCCATTTGACAATGGCCGAGAGGTTATTTACAGCAGCCTCCAGGGTTTTTTTTAGGGCCGGGTCATGGCCGTCCAGCCGATAGGAAGCGGCATGGATGACTGCTGGAGTTATAACTGAAAGTGTTGTTTGAAAGGAATTGAAAAAGAGCGGGGTATCTGGTTGATTTGTTGTTGCGAGACATCAAAACAACCATTAGAGATACGCGACCATGAGTAAGAATAACGTTGTTAAGCTGGCAGGTCTCGATACGATTATCGATCCGCTGACAAAGTTGCTGAGAAGTGGTGCAGAGCAGTTGATCTACTAGGCGGTGGAGGCCGAGCTGCTGGAGCTGTTGGCGGAGCACGTCGAGCGACGGACAGAGGATGGCAAGGTGGGTGTGGTGCGTAATGGTCACCTGCCAGCTCGTAAACTGCAGACAGGATTAGGGCCGGTCACGGTCAAGATCCCCAAAGTTCGCGCGAAGACCGGCGAGCCGGTGACGTTCCGATCAGCTCTGGTGCCGCCGTATGTACGCAAGACGAATTCACTGGAAGCGGCACTGCCGTGGCTCTACCTGAAGAGGATTTCCAGTGGAGAGATGGGTGAAGCCCTGAAAGTGCTGGTGGTTCCGGATGCAACAGGCTTGTCGGCCGGCAGGGTATCGCGTCTGAAGCAGGTCTGGACAGAAGAATATCGGAGCGGGTGCGAGGAGCGCCTGGATAAGGGCCATTGGGTGTATGTGTGGGCAGACGGTGTCTACAGCGGGCAGAGAGCAGAGCAGACGAAGCTGTGTGCCCTGGTGGTGATCGGCGTGAATGAGCGTGGTGAGAAGCATTTTCTGGCAATTGAGGATGGTGTACGGGAGTCTACACAGAGCTGGCTGGAGGTACTGTTGAAACTGAAGTCACGCGGACTGACCCCGCCAAAATTGGCGATCGGTGACGGTGCCATGGGATTCTGGGCTGCGCTGGAGGAAGTGTATCCAGAGACGCGTCAGCAGCGCTGCTGGATGCACAAAACCATGAACGTGCTGAACTGCCTGCCAAGGTCAGCTCAGCCGAAAGCGAAGCAGGCACTGCACAACATCTGGCAGGCGGAGACCCAGGCCGATGTGGAAAAGGCCTTTGATCTGTTTATCAAAACGTATGAGCCAAAGTATCCGAAGGCTGCCATCTGTCTGCACAAAGACCGAGAGGAACTGATGGCTTTCTATCAATTTTCTGCGCAGCATTGGCAGAGTATTCGGACCAGCAATCCGATTGAATCCACCTTCGGGACAATCCGCCATCGAACCAGGCGTTCCAAGGGCTGCCTATCGCGTGACGGCATGCTACACATGATGTTCAAACTCGGCCTGTGTGCCGGGAAGACGTGGAGACGATTACGGGGTTTCGATTACCTAGCGAAGGTGATAACCGGAATCAAATTTAAAGAGGGTGTTGAGGTAGCAGGAGTCGATCAGATCGCCGCTTGATTCAACTGGCTAAACACCAGATTTGACTATAACTTAGTAGGTAATATCACCGGCCAAAACATCATTGGCGGCGACCGGATTAAAGTTCTGATTCAACAAGTTATCCGCTACTGCATCGCTATGCTGACGGTTTGTCGTGACTCTATAGGCGGTACGCTGTGTGACGCGCAGCCCCTAGCTTACGTATCACAGTTTTCGTTCGATAGCGGCCAATAGAGAAGCCTTCTTCGCGCAGTTTTTTCATTAGCTCTCTGGAGCCCAGACTTTGGCGGCTTGCTGCAAACAAGGCTTTAGCTCGGCGATAAAGCTGTAACTCTTCAGCGCTGATTAACAGGGCAGGCCGCTCAACCCACGCGTAGTAGCTTGATCGACTCAATCCAACCATTTGGCATAAGCGGTTAACCGGCAACTGGGCTGAGTGACACTGAATAAACTGATGTTTTATTTCATTTCTTTGGCGAAGAAGGCTGATATAGATTCAAGGGATCGATGCAACACCGTCATTTAGTTTATCTGCAGGAGTAGCGAAGTCCAATGTTTTTCTCGGTCGTTGATTGAGTTTTTTCGCCACGGGATCTAATTGTACCTGAGAGTAAATCGACAAGTCTGTTTTCTTCGGAAAGTACTGCATCAATAGCCGATTTGTATTTTCATTGGTCCCTCTTTGCCATGGACTTTGTGGGTCACAAAAGTAGACTTTTGCATCTGTCACCATAGTAAATTTCTTGTGACCGGCAAGCCCCATCCCCCTATCCAAAGTTAATGACTGTACCAGCTTGTCTGGAAGTTTTTTAACCTGTTTCGTGAGTGCGGAAACAACCGAATTAGTCGACCCTGAAATATTCATTCCAGGCACTTAATAATACTGTTGTTTCTGTTTTGCAAACAGGAACAACAGTATGGACATGATATTTTTCAGCACAAAAAGAACCTCCCTCATCCATTTTCTGAAGTTGAAGGCAGCCGCCGCCATAAGCAAGTTAATCTGATCCCCGGCAAAGCCTTTAAGAAAGTTTCTTTTTAGCCTGTGGTCACTCTTTAAGTGACCACAGGCTCAATGCCAGCTCGTCTTCTGAAACGTTTTCTGGCTAATGCCATGGCTTCTCCTGAGGTATTCTTCCTAGCAGGCTTTGGCGTTACTATCTGGGTGTCATTAACCTTTGATTTGCCCCGATAACCTCGATCAGCAATACCCACTTTGGGTACTCGATTGATGAGACGTTTCACCTGTGCCAAGACCTCAGGTACGGTGTGACCATCAAATACATTCTTCTCAAAAGCCAGGGCACCAATCACAATGCCCGCGTCCCTTGTGGTGGTGATTGATGCCTTGGTGCCAAACTCATAACGTTGCGGGGGCCTTACCTTTGCTCATACAGTAAACATGAGGTTCATGTAGGCTGTACAACTTGTTTTTATCAGCACGCTTCTGATTCAGCATGCGCTGGTACAGGGCGAACTTTTCTGCATAGAATTTCTGTTGTTCTCCGGTCATCTTACGCTGTATTTCACGCAGTAATCGGCCGCTGATGGTCTTTAATCGCTTGACGGCCTTACGTTCCTTTTTACGATTCCTCGGATGTGTGGCAAATCGGGTGGGGAGCTTGAGAATTTTTACTTCCTTCTCATGGCTTCGACTGAGCACGATACCTTCTGCTCGGGCCATCTTGAGTAACTGCCCGTGTATCTTTCGGTACTGCTTTGCATCAGTTGGAAAGGTAATGTTTTTCTCTTGTACGGTAGTGTCGATACACATTTCATCTTCGATCGCCTTTTCTTGATGTAAGGCGATAGAGGTAGCCAGGACCTTTTCAAAACCTTCTTTGCCAATACGCTTTCTGAAGTAAGTCAGGTCGGAGGGATCACAAGGAAGTTGCCATTGGAATTCGATCTCACCCGTAAAACTACTGGTAGTAGGGATTTTGTATCCAGCGTTGAATCAGAACCTCGTCACTGAGGTCTTCCAGATGCTTGAGTATCGAGAGGCCCACCATTAGGCGGATGGGTTTTGAGGGCTTTCCACGATGAGAATAAAGCGGGGCAAATTCAGCATCAAAATATAACCAGTCTATCTGTCTGGCCAATAGCAAAAGTGGATGCTTGGGGTTCAGCTGATCCAGTAAGTTCTGGTGCAGGAAACTTTGCTGGTTGGGATTGGCTGTCTTGGCTTTGCTCAATTATCCACCTCTGTTTCGTCCAGTTTTTCTCTGCTTTTACCCCTTTCACGGACGTTTATTTTATCAAATTTAGACGCTTATTTTATATAAATCATTGCGTTATGAATATTTCAGGGTCGACTAATTCGGTTGTTTCCGCACTCACGAAACAGGTTAAAAAACTTCCAGACAAGCTGGTACAGTCATTAACTTGGGATAGGGGGATGGAGCTTGCCGGTCACAAGAAATTTACTATGGCAACAGATGCAAAAATCTACTTTTGTGACCCACAAAGTCCATGGCAAAGAGGAACCAATGAAAATACAAATCGGCTATTGAGGCAGTACTTTCAGAAGAAAACAGACTTATCGATTTACTCTCAGGCACACTTAGATCGCGTGGTGAAAAAATTCAATCAACGATCGAGAAAAACATTGGACTTCGCTACTCCTGCAGATAAACTAAATGACGGTGTTGCATCGACCCCTTGAATCTACACTAAAGCCCTAAAGCCCGTTCGGTTAGAGCAGGCCATTAGCGGGAAAGAGGGTGTTTTGGCCCCGTTACTAAAGCAGCTCACCGAGGCTGCTCTTGACGCTGAGCTGGAAAGCTATATTGCTGATGATGTGGTGCCTAACCGCAAGAATGACAAGTCCCGCAAGACACTTAAAACAAGCGAGGGCCGTATTGACCTGAATACGCCCCGTGACCGGGCCGGTACATTTGAGCCCCAAATTATTAAGAAGCATAAAATCAGTGTCAGCGATGAGATTGAAACCAGGATCTTGTCGATGTATGGCCAGGACTTGAGTTATACTGATATCAGTGAACATGTCCATGATCTCTATGGCATCTCGGTCTCTACCGCAGCAATCAGTGCGATAACCGACAAAATAATCGATACTGTAAAAGCCTAGCAACGGCGTCCGCTGGATTCGCATTATCCCTTTGTTTGGCTGGACGCAATTCACTACAAAGTTCGGGCCCAAGGCCGCTACCAAAATCGCGCTGTTTATACCGTTCTTGGGCTGAATATTGAAGGCAAAAAGAAGTGCTGGGGTTATACCTGTCCGAAAGTGAGGGCGCTGATTTCTGGTTAGGCGTACTGAGTGATTTACAAAATTTGGAGGTGAACGATATCCTGATTGCTTCCGTGGACGGTCTGACAGGCTTTCCAGAAGCGATACAAACAATATTTACAGAGACTGAGGTTGTTTACCAAATATGCAACTCGCTACGCTACGTTGGCTCCAGGCTCCAGGCTCCAGGCTCCAGGCTCCAGGCTCCAGAAGGTATTTCTGGTTGGCCTTAGTGTGTTTACAAGGCGCTGAACAAGGAGGCAGCTGAATCAGCCCTCGACGATCTTGAGGAAGTCTGGGGCGATAAATACCCCATCGTGATTCAACCATGGCGCAAGAAGTGGGATAACTTATCCGTCTATTTTCGTTATCCCGAGGACATTCGTCGAGTTATTTATACGACATTTTGAACAGTCTCTTTTAAAACATTGGATCTTCCCCTAATCGAGAGAGTAAGTATCACCCAACCACTCCCTCAGGATAAAGATTCAGCCCTCCAAGGTGGGGTTCTGGGGACATTCCGTCCTAAAGTGACACTTATCGCTACAGCCCACGCCTCATAAGGCTTCTAGAGGTGCCTTAATTTTCAAAATCACTGCAATATCCCAATTATAGTAATATTCCGGCTTTTACGAGAAGCCTATGCCTTATAAAGAACGCCTGAGACCGTACTCCACGAAGCAGAAATTAACGATTTATATGGCGTTCCCAGCCTGTCACTGGAAGAAAAACGTATCAGTTTTACTCTGAATGATCTGGAGCAGGACGTTATTAAATCCATCAGGGATCGCAATCATAAATGCTATGCTATTGCTCTGCTGGGTTACTTTAAGATCAAGCCCATTCAGCTCAATCCGGCCTACAAGGAATTGAAAGCAGATCTCACCTTTATTGCTGAAGAATATTTCCCTAAATTTAAAGTCCCTCGCTTCAGTGTTAGCAATAAGCAGAAAACACGTATCTACGACAAGATTATAAACCTTCAGGGATTCAAAACATGGTGTGTGGAACAACATCAGGAACCTCTCATTACCTATTTGCAACAGGTTGCTAAATCCTGGATTGAGCCGCGCTTTTTATTTGATGCCTGCACCGAATACTTAGCTCGAAATCATACAGGAATCCCTAAATATACCGTGCTTCAGCGAATTATCAGTCAGGTAATCAAGCAGGAACGTAAGCGACTTTCTGATCTATTAAAGACAACCATATCAGATGAATTAGCTACTAACTTGGCTGAGTTAGTTGATGGAAAAGGTATGCTAACCGTTAAAGAACTTAAGCAGGCGGCGAAAAGTTTTAATGCTCCAGAATTGGAGAAAGAGTTGAACGTCAACAAGTTGATTCAGCCCTGGATGGATGAAGTTAATCAAGTGGCCTCTGCTCTATCACTATCGCAACAAAACCGACTGCACTATGCGGCGATGGTTGATTACTACTCTATAACCAAGCTTAAACGCTTCGACCGTGTCACGCAGCAGCTTTATTTACTTTGTTATCTTCAGGAGCGGGTACAAATCAATATTGAACGTTTGGCTGATGGGTTTATTTATCATGTCCGAAAGTTACGTGAAAAAGCTAAAGCGTATGCCAAGGAAATGGCCTATAAAGATTGGGATGGCGCGGTAGTAAATATTAGCAAAGCCGCTGAATTATTATACTTTTTTATTGACGACACCATTGATGACCATGTGTCATTTAGACAAATAAAACAACGGGTACAAGGCTTGCTTGGAGCACGGTAAATAGAATCACTGTGCTTGTATCTGAAGAAACAAAAACGCACGAAAAATGATTACATCTGGGAATTTTATGATAAGCAGCGTGAACTGATTCAGCACTTAATACGCCCCATTTTTTTATGCCTGACCTTTGAAGGATCAGACAATACACAGGCTTTATCTGCACAATTAAATAGAATGAAAAAAGAGTTGTTAGGTGCTGGTGAATTAGCATCGTCAGATCGACGATTGATTCCAGCCAAACACCAATTGTATGTTATCAATATTGATAACAACGTACTCTCTGAGCGTTACGAGTTGATGCTGTATTTATCAGCTCAAAATAATCTTGGTGGGAAACTCTTTATACCAACGGCTATCAAATATCGTGCATTACACGATGACCTTGTTGGAGATATCCCCTGGGCACAGAAAGACAAGCTACTTAAAGGTTCCATGCTAGATAGCATGAATACAGAGCCTGCCCAGCGGGTTAAATCGATGGAGAAAAAGATGAACGATAAGCTGCAACGGGTTGGCCAGCGCATTGATGAGGGCGACAATCGAAATGTGGTATTGCGTAATCGCTCAGGAAAAATTCAATGGAGGTTGCCGTATTCAGGCACAAAATCGGCTTTAAACAATCCCTTTTTCGATCGTATTAAACCGATTAACATTGCCGATGTATTACGCTTCGTTCATCAGGAAACAGGATTTTTAAAGCACTTTGAGCATGTTCGCCAGGTACAGTCCGGCAGAGTGATCATTTGAATGATTTACTGGCGGCTCTCATTGGCAATGGAACCTATTATGGCCTACACGGCATGGCCAGCATCTCTGATAGATCATATGATCATCTACGCACAGTACAGGCCAATTATTTGCGACCTGAAACGCTAAACTTCGGCAATGATGCAATTAACGATGCGACAGCGAAATTATCAATCTTCAAGCATTACAATATCCAAAAAGGACTCATTCATGCCAGTGCTGACGGGCAAAAATTCGAATCACGGTTAGAGACTTTTAAAACTCGCTATTCATCTAAATATTTTGGCACGAATAAAGGACTAACATCGATGAACTTGATTGCCAATCATGTAGCCTTGAATGCCCAGATTATTGGTTCCAATGAACATGAATCTCATTTTATTTTGGATCTGCTTCATAACAATACCTCGGAGATTAAGCCGGATATTTTGTCAACGGATACGCACGGCGTTAATCATGTTAACTTTGCTTTGCTGGACCTGTTTGGCTATATCTTTGCGCCGCGCTATGCTCAGTTTGGAACCGTGATATCAGATCTTTTTGATGTAAATGAGGGAGAAGACAATAAGGCAACGCTCTCATTAAAAAAGCCTATTAATATAGAATTAATTATCGATGAGTGGGATACGATACAGCGCATTATTATATCACTACAGCAGAAGACGATAACGCAGGCGACCCTTGTTAGAAAGCTTTCTGGCTATAGTCAAAACCACCCCTTGCTGAAAGCTTTAACTGAATATAATCGTATGCTCAAGGCCATGTACTTACTGGACTATATTGATGATGCCAGTTTAAGAACTTATGTACAGCGAGCCTTGAATCGTGGGGAAGCTTATCATCAATTACGGCGTGCCATTGCACATATGAATGGCAATCGTTTCCAGGGAAAATCAGACGATGAGATTGTCTTGTGGAATGAATGCGCGAGGCTATTAACCAACGCCATTATCTATTTTAATTCGCTGATACTGACGCGATTACTTGAGCATTTTGAGGGGGAAAGTGACGATAAGAAGTTGGAAATTATTAAGCAAGTTTCGCCAGTGGCTTGGCGTAACATCAATTTGAACGGAACTTACAGCTTTAGCTTTGAACAAAACCTACTAGATTTGGATGAAATTATGCAATCAATCGTGCAAAATGAAAATTAAGCCACCTCTGTAGGCCTTGTGGGGTATGGACTGTAGAGATAAGTGTCACTTTAGGACGGAATATCCCCAGAACCCCAAGGTGGAGGTAGATTGCATTGGCAAACAGCTCCTTGTTGCGGAAACTTCTGCTACGTATCTTGATCATCTTGATTCGGCTGTTGAGACCTTCTGCCGGACCATTACTTACTTCCAAAACAATAGCGTTCAATATTCCCCATAGGTGATCCTTGATTGTTCCAGCCATTTTTTGATTGGCTCCAGGCCACTGCGTACGGCCTATTGTCTATGACAACCACCGCTCCCAGCCTTTCCTTGCCCATGTCTTGAGAGTGACATGGCAAATTCTTTGATCGGCCAGGCGCGGGCAGTCACGTAGCGCTTTGAATCTCAATTTCTGTCTGCGCGTCATATTCTCCGGATTGTAGAGCCAGTGATACTGGCTGCCTTTAAGGTCCTCATAGCCATCAGCACTTTATGCTCTTGGCGACATGGAATTTATCGAAGGCAATCTTCTCTTCAGTCCTAGGCAGGCTTTTCAGTGTGGCATTGATAAAGGCTTAGCCATATATCCATAGAGACACTCTCTATCGCTTCTCGCTGCTCCTCTGTTAGACTTTTGTTCCATGCTTTGAGCGTGGCCTTTTTGCGGTCACTGCCCACGTGTAGCACTGTACCTGCATCCTGGTCTGATAAGACTGCTGCATAATTCCATCAATGGCATTCCAATTCAGCCCCATCAATCGGGAGACTGCCGAGATGGATGCCTCTTTCAACCAGTCGATCACTAGCGCCTCAAACATTGCAGTAAACCCAGAGCCCGGTTCCGCCCAGGGAACTGATACGGTGACCACCCCATGTTCTTCACATTTCATCCTGGGCACATCTGTTACCAGAATAGTTTTGTACTGGCAGGTATCTAGGTGCCGCCAGCGGCGCTTGCGTGAGTCATAGCCAAGTGAGATCTGCCCACAGGTTGAACAACACTGCTTGGCACCTGCCTCCTGCTCAACCTGTACCGTTACCTCTCCCTCTGACAGAGCCAACTCTATAACTGCTAACCTGCCAAGGGCTCTGATACCCAAGACTTGGGCGTTATCTCTCATAGGGGGGGTAATCTACCCACTCAATTAGGGGAAGAGCCAAAACATTTTTTCAGACGTTTGCCGGTTTTCGGGTCGCTTAATGTGCTCTGGTGGGCAATTTTTATCGCTACGTCAGTGTCGGAAAAGAGGGCGTTGGCCAGATAAACAGAAGCAGTAGCACTTCTTCCCTATGAGTTTTCGAGGTTATGGAATATTACCAATATTTATACGCGTGATGAGCTCGATGGTATAGTTCCTGATTATTTTTTCTGTTTGCACTCCTCACACCGTAGCAAAAATTGGTAAGTGCTTTTTGGCATGGGTACTCTTGCTTCGGAAAGATAAGTGATTAGGGCCGTTCCTTCTCTGATCAGCTTCACGCCTTTACGAATTAGATGTTGTTCGGCGGGTGACTTATCAACGAGTATATCCGGTTCAAACTCTTCCAGTTTTTCGCGGGTGGAGACGAATGCGGGCCACACATCAAAAAAAGAGCGGTCACTTTTCATTGTTTCAATCTGGAGCTTTGCCGCCTGAGAGTATGTCTGGAAAAGTTGCGGGATCTGTTTGAATATCGAGTTCTCTCCAAAACAGGCCGTCATCTGCTCTGAAATAAGATCTATGTCACGCATGGTTTGAGCTATTTTTCGATACCGCGAGTCAAACAGGCGTCCAATTGGCTGACTGAATGCCTTGAAGGGTTCTCCCCAAAG
The DNA here is from genome assembly GCF_022530855.2 of Candidatus Vondammii sp. HM_W22. Classification (GTDB taxonomy): domain Bacteria; phylum Pseudomonadota; class Gammaproteobacteria; order Chromatiales; family Chromatiaceae; genus Vondammii. The sequence goes on from NZ_CP099567.1 coordinate 1,122,780, forward strand.
TTCGTCTATACCCTCTTGCCCGCTGTAATGCTTTACATATTTACCCAGTTCCAGGGCTTCTTTAAAGCAGTTTGAACATTGTTGCATCAATTTATTGCTGTGGCTGATAGCTACGCCTTTTGCCTCAAGATCAACAATCGCAGTAAAAATGTCTGTTGCCCGGTTGAATAGGGCACCGGCGAGCATAGCACCGTTGATCCTTTTTTGGCTGAGGTCCTTCTCTTTGTCAAAGGCGCGACGAGCCTCTTCAAGGTGTTCTCCCGGTGTATTGATGCCGGTTTCGGTATGGTGGAATGCACGGCGCGTCAGGCTGTCGATCAGCACCTTGCGGTTGGCCAGTGTGTCGATTGACTCTGGATAGTAGCGAATCCAATAGCCATCGTAGTAGACGCACTCTTTACCGTCAAAATTCTGCCGGGTGCCATTTTCAAGTTGATTATTCATTGTGATTATACAGGGTAGATCCAAGTTGTAAATGCAACTCTAGTTTGACGAATAGAGGGAAAGCTGCGGCAGCATCAAGGCGTTCTCTATCCGGCAAGAAAGAGGAGCACCATGAGATGCGCACAGCTCACCTAAGAAGAACGATACCAGATTTCCGTCCTATTGAAAGCAGGGCACAATCGAACTGAGATAGCCATGCTTCATGGTCCAGCGTATTGCAACACCCTTCTGGCGGCGTTTGTTATCACTCCATGCCTCAGGGCTATCCCCGGCTTTGACCTGCCTATTTTCCTCTCGCGTATATACGTTGCTTGGGTACTGGGACGAAGGCATCTACAATCTGTTCCTTGCGAACACTGAAGCCTGCTACATCACAAGGCCCGGTTCTTTCAGGCACTCACGATACACCCAAACCGCTTTGGTATCGGGTACCTTACCCTCCCCGGACTCAGCCAAAGAAAACGACAAAAGCTATAGCGATCCCGTATTTGGAACTCTGCTTGATCATCGTTCAGATTGAGCAAATGCTGTAGGGCCAACACCTTGAACACCAGTACCGTATCGTAAGGTGGACGCTCACCTTTGCTGGGACCACTGTTTCTATAAATTGAGCCCAGTAACCGCCCGAAAAGCCTCCTGGTCTACGGTCCTTTCCAGACTTGGCAGCGGGTCTCCTTGTTGCTCAAGAAGTTCAAATCGCTCCTGACGATCAAAAAAACTTGGCTGCATGGCTGTTATCAATGGTTGGTTGAGTTGGTTACTATGTATCATTGATTTTGTGAGGATTCTTTAGAGGTTCCCTTAAGTCGTTGTCTTCCTTTTCCGATCAGGCCCACACCATGACTTCAGATAACGGGAATAGAGTTTGTTGGCCACAAAAATATAGCCGCACAAACTCAATGTGCAGATTTTACTTTGCACATACTTATGCTTCCTGGGAACGTGGCTTGAATGAAAATACCAATGGACTCATTCGCCAGTATTTCCCTAAGGGCAGTGGCTTCACAGCCATTACCCAGAAGGAGATCAACCCGGTAATGGATAAACTCAACAACAGACTAAGGAAATGTCTTGGCATGAAAACACCTAATCATGTATTTCTAGAAACCAACCCACCTGTTGCACTTGCGAGTTGAATCCGCGACCGTAAAACAGACGGATAGCGGTCTACTGCAATCGCCTGCTTCCCCATCTTTGTGACGGACACCGGATAGAAGAGTGAACAGGAAAAGGTTAGACTCCATCCATGGAGATGCCCTCAGCAGATATGAATTGGTTTGCCGAAACTTTTAGTAAAATCTGCCTCGAAATCAAAGATGCTTGGGAGGCCTTTGGCACAGAAAAACTGAGTAATGATCCTGCACCGGACCAACTGTGTGGTGCGATGGAGCAGCTGATTGAATTACTCTACCGTTATGAAAATAGTCAGCAACAGGTTCAGCCGGTCACTGAAGAGCCGATTCCCGAAGGGGTTAATATCAGCGAGCTGGGTAGTTATGGATTTTCAATACTTGAGAACTTTGCCCAGATGACAGATGACCTTGGCCTGAAAACAGCGGAGTATCCCTGGGAACAGCTCTCCGTCTCTCTGGCGCTCTGGATGGCTCGCCAGGGAGCTGAACTCTACAATCTGGGCCTGACGATCAATGGTTTTGCCTCCATCGCCAATCAGACTCTCGATACCCGGCAGCTGGAGCAGCTCTACCTCGCCATGGGAGAAGTACTGGACGCTGCCTCGCCCGTTGTCAAAGAAGAGGCTATAACCGCCGATATGCAACACCCATGGCGACTCCTGGTATTCAACCGTGCCATTGTAGCGACCCGTACCCTCTCACCACAGCTGATGAAGAAGGCATTTTCCGCCGTTACTGAATATCTGCCGGACGATGCCCCGGATTTTTTTCGCCAAGGGCATGGAACAGGTGGACCTGCAAAATTATCCGGACCCTGTTCGCTCTGACTGAATACTATCACCAGACATGGCTTGTTAAACGAACCCTACACTAGTAGCCTAATTATGAAATTTATTACCGATCTGTTTCCTGTCATTCTATTTTTTATCGCCTACCAACTCTATGGTATCTACACGGCGACTGCCGTAGCTATTGCCGCCTCCTTCGTTCAGGTTGCCCTGGGCTGGATCCGACACCGCCAAGTGCCAAAGATGCACTGGATCACGCTGGGACTCCTGGTGGTGTTCGGCGGTTTGACATTGATCCTGCGAGACCCGCTTTTTATCAAATGGAAGCCAACCGTGGTCAACTGGCTATTCGGAATAGTCTTCCTTGGCAGCCAATTCATTGGCGAGCGCCCGCTGGTAGAACGTATGATGAGTCAGAGCGTCTCCCTCCCCGCCAATATCTGGCGACGGCTAAATATCGCCTGGGTTCTCTTTTTCTTTCTGATGGGTATTGTCAATATCTACGTTGCTTACAATTATTCTGAAGAGACTTGGGTCAATTTCAAACTCTTTGGTCTGATGGGTATGACGATTGTCTTCGTAATACTGCAGGCCTTTTATCTGGCCCGTTTTATGACCGATCAGGACCAGGATTCAACACCGGAGGAGAGCTGAATGTTTTACGCAATCATGGGAATAGACCGGGATGACAGCCTTGAAGCACGTATGCAGGCAAGGTCCGAACACATGGACCGCCTTAACAAACTGTTGCATGAAGGGCGCCTGCTACTGGCAGGCCCGCATCCGGCTATAGATAGTGAAGATCCGGGCCCCGCCGGTTTTAGTGGCAGCCTGATTATTGCAGATTTCCCCAGCCTGGAGGCAGCCAGAGAGTGGGCTGAGGAGGATCCATACATCCTGACAGGCGTCTTCTCCAGTGTTAGTGTGAAGCCCTTCAAGAAAACCTTACCCTGACCTTCTACTCAGCGTTGACAGAATAATCACCCCACCTATTATCGGCTACCGACGAACCGTCAACTGACTCAATAGGGAACCTCTAAAAAATCGACGAAGGCCAATAGATCTCTAGCAAATCAGAAGAGCCCGGTGCCACTCATTGGCATGAGTCCTAATCTTGGGCTGATGGCGTTCATTGGCAAACCTAGGCCTGCTTAGGACGATAGCCTCTAAGGACTCCTATTGCGCCTGATCTCACGACTAATGGTCGATTTGTGACGTCCCAATATCACGGCTACATCAGTTTGATTGCGCCTGCTTTCAACAAGGCGGAAATCTGGTATTGTTCTCCTCTCCACTAGGTGAGCTGTGTGTATCTCATGGTGCTCCTCTTTTCTTGCCGGATAGAGAACGCCTTGATGCTGCCGCAGCTTCCCCTCTATTCATCAAACAGAGTTGCACTTACAACTTAGAATCTACTGGTTATAATAATTCCGATGTCTTCAGCATATGATCTTCACACGCATTCCACTGCTTCCGATGGAACACTCTCGCCCCGTGCATTGGTGCGGAGGGCGGTTGCCGTCGGTGTTCAGGTATTGGCGCTCACAGATCACGATACAACCGAAGGTATTGCAGAAGCGGCCGCCGAAGCGAAGGATACGGGGCTTACCCTGATACCTGGAATTGAACTCTCCGTCACCTGGAATGCTCAAGTCGTTCATATTGTCGGACTGGGGATAGATCCTGAAAACCCTGAACTGCAGAATGGGCTCCGTGCACTACGGGAATTTCGTGCCTGGCGTGCAGAAGAGATAGGACGCAGGCTGGAGAAGGCGGGAATTTCCGGTGCCTTTGAGGGAGCCAGAGAACGCTCGAATGGGGAGTTGATCAGCCGTACTCATTTTGCCCGGTTTCTGTTTGATGCCGGGCATGCGCCCGATACACGCAAGGTATTCAAACGGTTTCTGACTCAGGGCAAACCCGGACATGTGGCCGGATGCTGGGCAGATCTGAGTGATGCGGTGGCCTGGATCATCGCTGCCGGTGGTCAGGCTGTGATTGCACATCCTGCGCGCTACCGTATGACCCGGACCAAGCTTCGGCGTCTGATAGGGGAGTTTGTTGAGGTGGGCGGCAATGTGTTGGAGGTAGTCTCCGGTAGTCATAGCAAAGATGAGAATTTCACTATGGCACGCCATGCACGTGAATTTGATCTGTTGGGGTCGATTGGTTCAGACTACCACGGCCCAGAGAGCCAGTGGATAGACGTCGGTAGGATATCGCCATTGCCCGACGGTGTGGCGCCTGTCTGGCAGAATTGGCCGACAGCCGCCTGATTTAACTCAGTTTACAGAGTATCCAATGGCCCAGCTTTTTCAAATTCACCCGGATAACCCCCAAGCTCGTCTGATCCGAAACGCAGTTGATATCATCCGTCAGGGTGGCTTGGTGATCTATCCCACAGATTCTAGCTATGCCCTTGGGTGTCACATCGGTGACAAAGGTGCAATGGAGCGTATCCGGCGGATTCGAAAGCTGGACGACAAACACAACTTTACCCTTGTCTGTCGTGATCTTTCAGAGATATCCACTTATGCCAAAGTCGGCAATCAACAGTACCGTCTGCTGAAAACCCTGACTCCTGGGCCCTACACCTTCATTCATAAGGCAACCAAACAGGTGCCAAAACGTCTCCAGCACCCAAAACGGAAAACTATTGGCATTCGTGTTCCCGACAATCCCATTACCCAGGCACTGCTGGATGAGCTGGGAGAGCCATTGATGAGCTCAACCCTGATCATGCCGGGTGATGATATGCCAATGACCGATCCGTATGAGATGAGGGATATCCTGGGGCATTCGGTGGATTTGATCATCGATGGCGGTTACTGCGGGTTTGAAGCCACCACCGTGGTTGGTATGGAAGAGGATACGCCAGTGCTCTTCAGGGTGGGGAAGGGCGATGTTTCGCTATTCGAGGAGTGAAGCACACCGCTTCTCAGGTATAATCGCCCGATGGAAATATTAAACACGATTCAGAAAGTGGCGATTCTTGCCCTGCCAGTGCTTTTTGCCATTACCGTCCATGAGGCCGCTCATGGCTGGATGGCCAAGCGCCATGGCGATAAAACGGCGCTCATGCTGGGCCGGGTGACACTCAACCCAATCAAACATATCGACCCGGTGGGGACCATTTTGGTGCCCCTGGTGACGTTTCTTATGAGTGGATTTCTTTTCGGTTGGGCCAAACCGGTTCCGGTGAACTGGCGTAATCTGAAAAATCCAAGACGGGATATGGCCCTGGTTGCACTGGCCGGTCCTGGCGCTAACCTGCTGATGGCGCTGGGCTGGGCTTTGATTATTAAACTTGGGGTGGTGATACTGCCTCTGTCAGAATGGCTTGCGTTGCCCTTAATCTACATGGGCGGGGCTGGCGTACTGTTCAACGCCTTGCTTATGGTTCTCAACCTGACGCCGATATTGCCGTTGGATGGTGGCAGGGTGCTGAATGCCGTTTTGCCGCCACGGGCCGCATACCAGTTCTCCAGGCTGGAACCTTACGGCATGTTCATTATCGTGGGTCTGCTGGTAAGCGGGATTTTGGGCAAGTTTCTCTGGCCCCTGATCCTGTTTGTCATTAACATCTTGCCTGCTTCCAATATTGTCAAAGAACTCTATTTTTAGTATTTCGAGGGGATTATCTTGAACTCTGTTTCTGCACAGCACGCCCGTGTTCTTTCTGGTATGCGACCTACAGGTCGTCTTCATCTTGGACACTACCACGGTGTACTGAAAAACTGGGTTGAACTTCAGCATGAGTACGAGTGCTTTTTTTTCGTTGCCGACTGGCACGCACTGACCACCCATTACGAAGATCCAACGATTATTCCCGACAGTGTCTGGGATATGGTGATCGACTGGCTTGCTGCCGGGGTCAACCACGGCGAGGCAAAGCTGTTTATCCAGTCTCAGGTGCCGGAGCATGCCGAATTTCATCTCCTTCTCTCTATGATCACTCCCCTGGGCTGGCTGGAGCGGGTGCCGAGCTATAAAGACCAGCAGGAGAAGCTGAAAGAGAAGGATCTTGCCACTTATGGTTTCCTCGGTTATCCGTTGCTCCAGGCAGCCGATATACTCATTTATAAGGCGGGTCTGGTACCGGTGGGCGAGGATCAGGTGGCTCACGTGGAGCTGACCCGGGAGGTGGCTCGTCGGTTCAACCATATCTATGGTCGTGAGAAGGGCTTTGAGGCGATGGCTGAGCAGGCGAAGAAAAAGATGGGAAAGAAGAGCGCCAAGCTCTATACCCGCTACCGGAAGGCCTATCAGGAACAGGGTGATCTGGAAGCGCTGAATGCAGCTCGTGCGTTGCTGGAGAGCCAGCAGAATATTACAATTAATGATCGCGAACGCCTGTTTGGTTATCTCGAAGGTGGCGGGCGGATTATTCTGCCTGAACCTCAGCCTCTGCTGACAAAAGCCTCCAAAATGCCCGGGCTGGATGGGCAGAAAATGTCCAAATCCTATGGCAATACCATTGCTTTGAGAGATGAACCAGCGGTGATAGAGAAGGCGTTACGGACCATGCCGACCGATACCAACCGTGTGCGCAGGACCGACTCGGGTGATCCCGCACTCTGCCCGGTCTGGCAGTTTCACCTCATCTACTCTGATGATGAGGTGAAGAGTTGGGTACAGGAAGGGTGCCGGTCTGCCGGTATCGGTTGTGTTGAATGCAAGCAGCCGGTAATCGATGCTGTTCTGAGCGAGCTGAAACCGATTCAGGAGCGGGCACGGGAATTTGAGGAGCAGCCTGAGCTGGTGCGCAACATTATCGCTGAGGGTTGTGAAGAGGCACGGGATGTGGCCCAGGAGACGATGGCAGAAGTACGTCATGCCATGTGTTTGAACTACAGATGACCGAATTGGGGCAGACAGCGCAGAAAACTGAGCATCCTGAGCAGGAGGAGATGCCTTTTGCCATTGTTCAGGGCGAGGCATGGAGTTCTGTGCCGAAGGACCTCTATATTCCACCAGATGCACTGGAGGTATTTCTAGATGCTTTTGAAGGCCCGCTTGATCTGCTGCTCTACCTGATAAAGCGCCAGAATCTGGATATCCTGGAGATCCCCATTGCTGCGATTAAGGACCTGCGGCTTGAGCTTGCAGCCGAATATCTGGTGATGGCCGCCATGCTGGCCGAGATCAAATCCAGAATGCTGCTGCCGAGGCAGAGTGAGCTGGAAGAGGAGGAGGGTGATCCCCGGGCAGAGTTGATCAGGCGCCTGCAGGAGTATGAACGCTACAAGCAGGCCGCTGAGGATATTGATGCTTTGCCAAGGTTGGGGCGCGATCTGTTTCAAGCAGAAGTCGACGCACCTGATAAAACCCACGAACGACGGCCACCCGATGTCGAGTTGCGGGAGATTATGAGTGCCCTGAAAGATGTGCTGCACCGGGCTGATATGTTTACCCATCATCATATTCAGCGGGAAGCCCTGTCAGTTCGAGAGCGGATGTCCCGTGTCCTGGAGGCGCTTGATAGTGAGACGTTTACTGAATTCACCCAGCTGTTTAATGTTGAAGAGGGCAGGATGGGGGTAGTGGTCACCTTTCTTTCCATTCTGGAGCTGATTAAAGAGTCCCTGATTGAGATGATTCAGGCAGAAGCTTACGGGCCGATTCACGTCAAAGCGGTAGCAAGCTGATATGTCTTCATACGAAAAATTGAAACAGATTGTAGAAGCGGCTTTGCTGGCTGTTGGCACCCCGCTGACCCTGGATGCGATACTCGAGCTTTTTCTGGAAGAGGAGCGCCCGGACAAAGCGCAATTGAGGGAAGTCCTGAAAGAGCTCCAGGAAGACTACCAGGGCAGAGGCATAGAAGTGGCAGAAGTGGGTGGTGCCTTCCGTATTAATGTGCGGGCCGAATACGCCCCTTGGGTATCCCGGCTGTGGGAAGAGCGTCCTGCACGTTATTCACGCGCCCTGATGGAGACACTGGCGTTGATCGCCTATCGTCAACCGATTACCCGTGGAGAGATTGAAGATATACGCGGTGTCAGTGTTAGCAGCAACATTGTGAAAACCCTCATGGAGCGTGAGTGGATCCGGGTGGTTGGACAACGCGATGTACCTGGAAGGCCCTCTCTCTATGCGACTACCCGGGAGTTCCTCAATTATTTCAGCCTGAATGGCTTGGGTGATCTGCCCACGCTACAGGAGATCAGGGATTTCGACTCGATCAACCGGGAGCTGAAATTGGAAGATCCCGGATCAGATGTGGCTGAAGCGTCTCAAGATGAGGACGCAGTGGAAACTCCCGAGAAGATAGCCATCGAAGATGGGGCAGCTGTGGAAATTCCTGAGAAGATAGTCATCGAAGAGGAGACGAATCAGCGTGAAATAATTGAACCTGAGCAGGGTGAAAATGCCCTGGATCCTTCCGCTGAAGCTCATCCCGATGATCATTCTGTTGTGACATTGCCGTCTGCCAGTGAGGCCGAAGAAGAAGGGGCAGAAGAGAAATCTGGAGAACCAAACCGTGACTAAAGATAAGAAATTGCTCGGTGAGCGTTTGCAGAAAGTACTTGCCAATGCAGGTTTTGGCTCCAGGCGTGAGCTTGAGAGGCGAATTGAAGCTGGAGAGGTAGAGGTCAATGGAAAAGTGGCTCACCTGGGTGATCGGATGGTTCCTGAAGACAGGATTTTTATCTGCCGTCGGCCAGTAGGTACAGCAAGGTTACAGCTTGTAGCTCAGAAGGTGATTATCTATAACAAACCGGAAGGCGAAGTGGTAACACGGGATGATCCGGAAGGGCGTCCAACCGTTTTCCGGCGATTGCCTCGTCTGAAAACTGGCCGCTGGGTCTCCGTGGGCCGATTGGATATCAACACCAGCGGTTTACTGCTGTTTACCACCGACGGTCAGTTGGCGAATAAACTGATGCACCCATCCCAACAGATCGAACGGGAATACGCTGTGCGTGTCTTTGGTGAAGTCACCGAAGAGATGCTGCAGCAGATGGTCGATGGTATGGAACTCGAGGATGGCCACGCACGTTTTGAAGAGATTGTAGCGTCAGGTGGTGAAGGTATTAACCGCTGGTTTCATATTGTTATTATGGAAGGGCGTAAGCGCGAAGTCAGACGGCTTTGGGAAGCGGTAGGTGCCAAGGTTAACCGGCTTAAACGTGTGCGTTATGGTCCGATTATTCTCGATAGCAGTCTCTCGATTGGACGTTCCCGTGAATTAACCAGTGAAGAGCTGGATTTATTGTTGGCGGTGGTCGGTGAGAAAAAAGCAAAACGGCAGCGTCAGCCTGTATCCAGGGCGAAGCCCCGAAAGGCGGTAAAACAGCGAAAACACATCCACGAATCACCGGAGAGCGGAAAGCCACGTCGTACCGGGCGTGGAAAATGGCCGGATAAAACTTGAAGCATCAGCCTTTTATCAAAACGTTTCTGGGCGGTGACTACGCTAGGTTTTTTCGCAGAATGTCTCCAGCTGGCACAGTTTGCATTGTGGCTTACTGCTACAAACCAGCTTCGCATGTTTTACAATAACGGCGTGATATTCATTGAATAGTGCTACATCGGCACCTAAAGCCCGCTCAAAGCCCGAGCGCAGCACCTCATATTTTTCATTTCCGGTTGCAATGCCAAGACGGGAAAAGAGCCTTCGTGTATAGGTATCGATAACGAAGACCGGTCGACCAAAGGCGTAAAGAAGAATGTCATCAGCAGTCTCCGGACCAATGCCATTGATATCAAGAAAGGCCTTTCTGAGTTTATCCGTCGGCATGCTGGTAAGGGCTGTTTGATTGTCAGATGTCTGTAAAAAAACGCAGAGGTTTTTCAGGCGTCGGGCCTTAACATTAAAGTAACCTGCCGGGCGGATCAGGTCGGCCAGCTGTTCGTGTGAGAACTTCAGCACCATTTCCAGAGAGAGTGAATCAGCCAATTTTAAATTGTTGATGGCTCGCTCTACATTGGTCCAGGCACAGTTTTGTGTCAGGACAGCGCCCACCATGATTTCAAATGGACTGTCGCCCGGCCACCAGTGCTGAGGGCCATATTTGGAGAACAGCAGCTCAAACACCCTTCGCAGTTCTGCTTCCTCAGGATTAAAAGACATAGCTGGTTATCTGGAAAATGCTAAGTACTCAAATAAAAAAGCCTGCCGCGATTTCCCGTGGCAGGCTTTGATCAGCTTGATATCAAGTCAGGCGTTATTGATTGAATGGAGGTTTGCTGCATGCAGCCCTTTCGGGCCTTCTTCAAGTTCGAACTGGACTTTCTGCCCCTCCTTCAATGTTTTATAACCATTCATAGCGATGGCTGAAAAGTGGATAAAAACATCTTGCTCGCCCTGGTCAGGGCTTACAAAACCATACCCTTTAGCATTGTTGAACCATTTTACGGTACCGGTGTTCATAACGCATACCCCTCCTAACTACTCTACTTCTACATGGTGGCTCTGCCACTCCTCTGTGTAATCAGACTTTTTTGTCTACCTTACTAGGAATTGCACAGGAAATGCCAAAAGCGGGAGGCTGGTTGGATTTTTACAGGCAAACTGCAAGATCCACTTCTTATAATCCCTCTAGTTTCAGAGTACAGATTTTGGTACCAAGTGGTCAAACTATTGATTCTTTCTTATTGATTTATAAGGAAATAATAATAAATTTTAATGAACAGATCTGGTGAGGGTTGAATATTGTAAAAACAGGCCATCTAATGACTCTGGAGGTTTTACCTCCCTCTCATATGAGTGATATTTAGAGCGGGTCAGAGAAAAGATCAAAAAAACCAAAGTGTTGCAGTCCTTTTCAACAGAGTGTAGCTAGCCGCCCAGAATTATTTATAACCACATGATAAATATGAATTAATAAGCTATTTATGATAAGGGTGCCTCTAAAAATCCGAGAAAGGCCAAGAGTTTCTAGTAAATCGGGAGAGCCCGGTATCTTCACGTTGGCCCTGACTTGCCCGATGCTACGCACTAGTCGATTGGCCTGCTGGGCAAACTCTTGATCGTTTTCGGTTTGCCTCTTGCCCTGTTCATTCAAGGGGCGTTTGCGTGTCGACGTGCGATGAATCTGACTGTGGTAATGCGCACTCCAGGCCCCGGTAAAGCGGCTTCCCGTTCTACACTGCGGTAAGCAGAATCGGCCCAGATACGGCCATTACTCTTGTTCTCGTCCAGCAGTTCCTCGAAGACCTGACTATCGCAGAACTTCTGCTGATGCGATGGCGTATTTGCGAATGACCTTGTGCTTTCGGTCTATGCAGATGTGGTTTTTGTACCCATAGTGGGTTTTGCCATGTTTCATGGTCCAGCGTGCTGCAACATCCTTCTGGAGGTGCTTGTTATCACTCCATGCCTCAGGGCTATCCCCGGCTTCGATCTGTCTATTCTCCTCTCGCGTATTGCGTTTTTGCTTCCCCCATCTTACCGCGGCTTACACCCTTGAGATACAGCCAGAAAATCGCGGCTTCCAGCGAACGGGTTTTGCGAATATAGAGGGGACCGACGCAGCGTGGAAAGTGATCGGGTCTCCAGATCTAGAGCGTAGCTTGGGTACCTTCACGGTGGGACCTATACCTGTCTGGATGACTCGTTCCGGCAGGCAACCATTGCCTACGACAGCAGCATAACCACACTCAGTCAGTTTGTTGTCCGGCAACTGGGATAACAATGCTTGCAACTCCGCTTCTATCGCTTGTTCAATCAGCTTTCGGGCTCCCATTCTGGGCAACTCTATCAGTGGATCAGCGATCTGCTCTCGACCTTCGATCGAAACAATTGTATTCTTATCCGTGGTGGCGTATCTCAGTTAGTTGTTTGATTACTCTGCAGTTCCAAATCAACCAGATACGTCGCCTTTTTCGGTGCCTGTTAAACACCACTCCTCAGTTGTACCTCAAGTAAAGACATGCACGAACATAATTTTTTCGGCTAGAATTCCAATTATGAGTAAGCAGAACGATATAGAGAAGTCAGGTGGACTTGCTGTTGAGGAGGCGAAACCGAAGCTAAAACGGCCACCGATGTATAAAGTCATCATTTTAAATGACGACTACACGCCAATGGAGTTTGTGGTGCAGGTGCTGGTATCATTTTTCAGAATGAATCAGGAGAAAGCGATACAGATTATGCTCCATGTACATACTTGTGGTGTTGGCATTTGTGGTGTTTTTAGCCGAGATATTGCAGAAGCCAAAGTAGCCCAGGTGAATGATTATTCCCGCAGTAATCAGCATCCTTTGCTATGCAGTATGGAAGAGGCATGAACAAACCGGATCGTCCTGTTGGGCAGATAAGCAGTCAACATCAGATAACAGTCTATCTATAAATTTAAGTCTCTGAAATTTAGGGCTATATGAAAAAAGTAATTAAGTCATGTTGAGTAAAGAACTGGAATTTACCCTTAGTCAGGCTTTTAAGCAGGCCATAAACAACCACCATGAGTTTATGACGGTGGAGCATCTGCTTCTGGCGCTACTTGATAACCCTTTTACTGCCGTGGTTTTGCGTGCCTGTGGTGCTGATACAGAGCAGATGCGCAAGGATATAGGCCAGTTTATCGAAGAGACTACATCGCTACTCCCGGATGCTTCAGAGCGTGATACTCTGCCTACTCTGGGTTTTCAGCGCGTGCTCCAGCGCGCGGTCTTCCATGTCCAGTCATCGGGGCGGGACGAGGTGACAGGGGCCAATGTACTGGTGGCAATCTTCAGTGAGCAGGAGTCCCAGGCAAGGTATTTTCTCAACCAGCAGAATATTGAACGACTAGATGTGGTCAATTACATCTCTCATGGCATATCCAAGGTTTCAGGTGAAACAGAAGAAGACGGCAACCCAGGGGGTGATGAGCAGGTAGTCGAGGCCGAAGTTGAGACCAACACACCGCTTGAAGCGTTTGCCATAAACCTGAATGAGCAGGCGATGGAGGGTAAGGTCGACCCGTTGATTGGGCGCAAGAGCGAGGTTGAGCGTACCATCCAGACCCTCTGTCGTCGGCGAAAAAACAATCCGTTGCTGGTGGGTGAGGCAGGTGTAGGAAAAACTGCGATAGCCGAGGGGCTGGCAAAGAAGATTGTCGGTAAAGAAGTCCCGGATATCTTAGCCGATTGCACCATCTACTCACTGGATCTGGGCAACTTGGTCGCAGGAACAAAATACCGGGGAGACTTTGAGAAACGCTTGAAGGCGGTGTTGTCTCAGTTGAAGAACCAGCCTGATTCGATATTGTTTATCGATGAAATCCATACCATAATCGGCGCAGGTGCCGTTTCTGGTGGAGCCATGGATGCCTCCAATATGATCAAGCCGGTGCTGGCTTCTGGAGAGCTTAGATGCATCGGTTCCACAACCTGTCAAGAATTCCGAGGGATTTTTGAAAAAGACAGGGCATTGGCAAGACGCTTTCAGAAAATCGATATCGCCGAACCCACTGTTGATGAGACCTATGAAATTTTAAGAGGACTGAAGAGTCGGTTCGAAGAGCATCATAATATTCGTTACTCCCACAAAGGTTTGCGTATAGCAGCAGAGCTTGCCGATCGCTACATCAATGACCGTCACCTCCCTGACAAGGCCATCGATGTGATTGATGAAGCCGGTGCTTATGTCCAGTTGCAACCGGTTTCAAAACGTAAGAAGACTATCGGTGTTAAGGATATCGAAGCCATCGTTGTCAAAATGGCACGTATTCCGGCCAAGAATGTTTCGGTTTCAGACGTAGAGGTATTGAAAAACCTCGAGCGTGATCTTCAGCTGGTTGTTTTTGGCCAGGATGAGGCCATAAGCAGTCTGGCAACGGCTATCCGTATGAGTCGCTCCGGTCTTGGCAATGAGCAGAAACCTGTCGGCTCATTCCTGTTTTCTGGACCTACGGGGGTCGGCAAGACAGAAGTGGCGCGCCAATTGGCCAAAATTCTGGGGGTCGAGTTGATTCGCTTTGATATGTCTGAGTATATGGAGCATCACACTGTGTCACGCTTGATCGGCGCTCCACCGGGATATGTGGGCTTCGACCAGGGTGGATTACTCACCGAAGAGATTAACAAACATCCTTATTCCGTCCTGTTGCTGGATGAAATCGAGAAGGCTCATCCTGATGTGTTCAACCTGTTGTTACAGATAATGGATCATGGAACATTGACCGATAACAATGGCCGAAAAGCCTATTTTCGTGATGTGACCATCGTGATGACCACCAATGCCGGCGCATCGGATATGGCACGCTCGTCCATTGGATTTACTAGTCAAGACCATTCCAGTGATGGTATGGAGGCAATTAAGAAAATCTTCACACCGGAGTTTCGTAACCGATTAGATGTGATTATCCAGTTCCAATCATTGCCGCTGGATGTGATTAAGCATGTTGTTGATAAGTTTGTGTTTGAACTGGAAGCGCAGCTGAGCGAGAAAAAAGTATCGTTGATTATCGAGCCGGTAGCCAAGCAGTGGTTGGCCGAACATGGCTATGATAAAACGATGGGCGCGCGTCCCATGGCTCGTCTGATCCAGGCGAAAATTAAAAAACCACTGGCAGAAGAGTTGCTCTTTGGAAAGCTCACGGAGGGTGGACATGTCCGTGTCAGCATTGCAGACAGAGAGTTGGCTTTCGAGATTGAGGGCTGCACCGTACACTAACGACACAGTAATTCAGAATAACGAATCAGCGAGCGCGGTAGGTGATTCTACCTTTACTCAGGTCGTAGGGTGTCAGCTGCACGGTTACCTTGTCACCTGTCAGAATACGTATGTAGTGTTTTCGCATTTTGCCAGAGATGTGCGCAGTCACAACGTGACCGTTCTCCAGTTCTACCCGGAACATCGTATTCGGAAGGGTCTCTGTGACCGTTCCTTCCATCTCAATAAAATCTTCTTTTGCCATTCGGTTTCCTGTTACTACTTGGGCTGTTGGCTGGCTGATCCCGTTACAGAGCCAACTCGACTAAGCCCGCCATTATCGGTAATTAATCCAATAAGGCAAGTGTTTTCGCGCTTTCCGCCCCTTTTTTGTTTCCACTATTAACCCGAAGGACATTTACATATTGATATAACGGGTGGATTTAAGTTGTAAATGCACCACCTGTACTCTTTAGAAAGACTTCGTTGGGTGTCTGGTAATTGAGGCATTTCCGAGGTCGATTGTTGAGCTTTTCCACCACAGTTGAAAGGATTAGATCAGTGATCTCTTCGCCAATCGATTCCTTTAGGAAAGTAATGACGTAGTAGCCCATTGGTATTCTCATCGGCAGCCCCGTTGCCAGAGGGGAATAAGGATCAGCAAAGTAAACATTCATGCCAGTGGCCTCTTCAATTTTCTTGAACTGAGCACATTCTTTACCGTTATCAACCGCCAGGGCTTTACGCTACTTCTCTGGTATGATATTGAAGGTAGAATTGATGTCGCCAGATAATTCAAGTGTCTGCCGATTTGCCGCTCAGTTTAGCGGCAATCAGTACACGGCTCTTTCTTTCCACATGGGTGGCAATGCCACCCGAGCCCTTAGCTCCCTCAACACTATCACCTTCCCAGTGGCCAAAACGACGACGTCACAGGACGATCGTGGATGCTGACACGATGGGGTATCAAACCATGTCTAGTCCCGTATTGCTGCTGTTTTCGACGCTTTTTGTGCTGCTTCAGCAGGTGTTGGTAAAGGGAACCTCCTTGTGTCGCATCCCCATATATCCATCGATAGATACCTTCTGGGCTAATTCGCAGGCATGTTAAATTGCATCCAAAAATGCCCCCCTAAGCGCCATTATTTACGAAGAGCCAGCAGGGGATAAAAGGAGTGATAGACGTGGCACTATTAAGTGTAATGAGGCGGCGACACTGCGATAAGATTAGGGTTCGACAGATAGCCAAAAAAACCAGATTTTCCCATAATACCGTCCGTAAATATCTGACCAGCTGGCTGCATCGGGAGGCACGGCGTAAACGCAAACAGCGATTATCACTAAAATGACTGTCTTATAGCTTATAATCTGGTGCCGCTGGGTCTATACTGGCTCCTATGACCGTGTCGCTACTTTTGCCAGAGATTGGCGGGCGCAACAGCAGGAAAGCTTCACGTGTTCGCCAGTAGCGGCACCTAGGTACTATTGGCCTTTGCTGGAGAAGCTTTTCAGTTTGATTGGAGCGAAGGCTACGTTGTTCTGGGTGGCAAAAGCACCAAGTGACAGATTGCCCGGTTCAAGCTCAGTAGCCGCCGTGCTTTCTTTCTGCGCGCTTATCCCCCAAACCCAGGAGATGCATCTTTGATGCGCACAACCCGGCCTTCAGGGTGCCCGGCGGTGTGCTGGAGCGTGGTATCTACGACACTATGAAGACCGCTGTTGATAAGGTCCGTCGCGGTAAGAGGCGTGCGCTCAATACCCACTTCAAGGTCATGGCCAGAGCCACCCACTGCTGTCCCGCTTTGCAGGCAATAAAAAGGCTTGAATCTCAACAAGTTATTACAATGAAGGTGCGAAGAAACACTGTAATAACAAGAGGATTCAAGCCTTGTCTCATCATAACACTGTGTTCTCTCAAATTCTAAAACTGCTCCCTAGACATGAGTTTTCAGTACTTGCCAACAAGCACGATGGACAGCGCCGCTGTGATGCGATGAATCGCTGGACGCAATTTGTTGCTATGGCCACAGCCCAACTAACCGGACGCGCCAGTCTCCCTGATATTGAATCCGCGCTGGCAAGCCAAAAGCATTTGACGTATCACTTGGGAAGCGGGTCAATCAAGCGAACAACCCTGAGTCGAGCCAATCAAAATCTTTCTTCCGGTTTTTATGAAGAGCTCTTTGGGAAGTTATACGCACGCTGTCAAAGCGGCTCCCCCAGCCATAAATTCCGTTTTAAGAAGAAACTGTTTTCACTGGATGCTTCATTGCTTGATGTGTCGCTCAAGGTATTTCCTCAGGCTGAATACAATAAAATGAAAGGCGCCTACAAATTGCATATTGGGCTTGATCATGACGGTTTGATTCCAGCATTTGCAGCCGTTACTTTGGGTAAAACTGGTGACTAAACGAGTTTCCCTAAAGGCAGTGTGCTCGTCTTCGACAAGGGGTATGCCGACTACACCTGGCATAACCAGTTGACTGAAAAAGGAATATTTTTTGTCACACGAATTCGGAGCAATGCAAAATACTGTGTACTGGAACGACGAACAGTGAATAAATCACAGGGAATTACCAGCGACCAAATTATAGTATACTTCTGATCGGTCTAGAAAAAACAACCCGATGGCGGTCAGACTAGTCGGTTTTTATGATGCCAAAACCAATAAGTATTATGTCTTCATTACCAACCACCTTGACTGGTCAGAAAAGACTATTGCCGATATTTACAAGCAACGCTGGCAGGTTGAGTTGTTCTTTAAATGGATTAAGCAGAATCTCAAGATCAAAGCCTTTATGGGTAACACGGATAATGCTGTCATGACGCAGGTTTGGGTGGTGCTATGTGTTTACCTGATACTGGCGTACTTAAAATTTCAGGCAAGAATCAGCCAAAGTCTTCAGCAGATGAGTCGACTGATCCATCTGGATTTATTTGCTAAGCGAGACTTGATACAGCTGTTTAGGCCTCCGCCGGATCTGCAGATAGCCTCGCCTCAATTGGGGTTATTGTTTTCGCTGAAAAATTAAGTGGGACAGCAGTGCCAGCCACTTCATGTTTGAGTCCGACGTTTGTAACTCAGTCGCAGGCTGGGAGAAGGGCTGGATAGAAAAGAATGTTCGAGACTCCCGCTATCGCCTCTGGCATCAGGCTTCGGCATTTGCGGATCTTGATGTGCTGAACATCTGGCTAGTGCTATAAGACCTTAACAATCTATGACTAGCGTCACTACCCGTCGGTACTGCAGCGTAAGCCCGGTGCGTTGCGCAATGGAGCACTCTTCCAGGAATGCCAGAGAGCTTCCGCAAACTACAAAAACAACGGCTCAAGCATCTCGGTGACAACCAGGATATGGTCAATGTACTGGCACTGGTGCTGCAACATGATGAACGCAAGGTAGAACAAGGCCATTACCACTGCACTGACCAGTGGCAGCCCTTCTAAACAGCACGTTATTAGCTGCCTGGATAAGCCAAGACCGGCATTGCTCAAGCCGTGTCCCGAACTCACGCTGGTAAAGGAATCCAAAGCTGACACAGGCCGTTATGATCACTTAACGGGGGAAACGCCATGTTCGTTGATGCCACGATAGCAACCATGAAGTTACTAAAACTTCACAGTATGGCGCAAAGCATTGCAGAGCTGTCTGAGCAAGCTTCACCTGCTTACAGCAAAGCAGAACCCATACTGCAGCAATGGCTCAAAGCCGAAGTCGCTGAACGAGAAGTGCGTTCTATTCAATATCAAATGAAGCTGGTGCGCCTCCCAGCTCATTGTGAGCTGGGAGGCAAGGTCTTTTGCAACTTTTGCAAAATTACTTTCTTGAGGCGATTATGGGGCTTTAGTGGTGGGCGCAGAAACCCTATATATTGCATCCCAGCCAGTAATAGGGTATGATCCACCCCGGTTTAGCATAGGGTTGTGGTTTAGTTGTATCCTACCTCATCCTGATTGGTAAAGAACCCCGCTGTCGGGGTTTTTTTATTGGCGGGTTTTCGACATTGACCTGCTTCATCGATTAAGGCACTCGTGAATCCCTCCGGGTGCAACCTGAAGTGGGCCGCTAGGCCCATTTTTCATTATGGCGGATTATGGTTGGCGTAGCGGACAGTTTGACCAGATTGATCAGAGAAACCGTTGAACCCATGGGTTACGAACTCGCGGGCGTGGAATATCTGAGCCAGAGGAAAGGCGGCAGCCTGTTGTGCATCTACATAGATCATGCCGATGGAATAGCGATGGGTGACTGTGTGAAGGTCAGTCATCAGGTTAGCGGTGTGCTGGATGTGGAAGATCCGATACATGAGACCTACCGTCTGGAGGTCTCTTCACTCGGGTTGGACAGGCCACTGTTTACTAAAGAAGATTTTGATCGTTTTACCGGCAGTCGGGTTAATATTAAACTGTGTGTGAAACTCCAGGGCAGGCGGCGATTTGAAGGTTTTCTGAACGGTACGCTTGATGATGATGTCCTGGTAACGGTCGACGATGAAAATTTTATTCTGCCGCTGGAGCAGATTGATGAGGCACGGCTGGTGTCGGAGCTCTGAGAAGGGTTTGGATATATTATGAATAAAGAAATTCTGATGGTTGTTGATGTGGTCTCTAATGAGAAAGAGATCGAGAAAGAGGTTATCTTTGAGGCTATGGAAGCCGCGCTTGCGTCTGCGACCCGCAAAAAACACAGCGGTGATATCGATGTGCGTGTGAAGATTGACCGCTCCACAGGTGCTTACGCAAGTTTTCGCCGTTGGGAAGTGCTGGAACAGCCAGATGAGGAAGAGGGTCTTGCGCCTGATAGCCAGATTCTGCTGGAAGAGGCGAGGAAAAAGAACCCAGATATCCATCCAGGTGAATATATCGAAGAGCCGATGGACTCCATCGCCTTTGGCCGTATCGCAGCCCAGACCGCAAAACAGGTGATGATGCAGAAGGTGCGCGAGGCGGAGAGAGCGAAAGTGGTCGAGGCTTACAAGGACCGTGTAGGCGAACTTGTAACTGGCATTGTTAAACGTGCTGACAGGGGTAATATTTTGATGGATCTGGGGGCAAATACTGAGGCCATCATTCTGCGGGATGAGATGATCCCCCGTGAGTCGGTGCGTAACGGCGACCGTCTGCGTGGCTATCTCTATGAAGTTCGTTCCGAGCCTCGTGGTCCTCAATTGTTCATCAGCCGTAGCCGTCCGGAACTCCTGGTCGAATTGTTTAAACTGGAGGTGCCTGAAGTTGGTGAAGGGATGATTGAGATCAAAGGTGCTGCCCGCGATCCGGGTTTGCGCGCTAAAATCATGGTTAAGAGCAATGAACAAAGGATCGATCCCGTGGGTGCCTGTGTCGGCATGCGTGGTTCACGGGTCCAGGCTGTGTCGAATGAGCTCAATGGCGAGCGGGTGGATATCATCCTCTGGAATGATAATCCTGCCCAGCTGGTCATCAATGCGATGTCACCTGCGGAGGTTTCCGCTATTATCGTGGATGAGGAGTCCGACAGCATGACGGTGGCGGTGAATGGGGAGAATCTCTCTCAGGCTATCGGCAGGGGGGGGCAGAATGTCCGTCTTGCCAGCGAGCTGACAGGCTGGGAGCTCAACGTGATGAACGAAGAGGATGCAGCCGCCCAGACTGAAACAGAAGCCAGAGCGCTGCTGGATGACTTTATGGAGCAGCTCGATGTGGATGAAGAGGTTGCCAGTATTCTGGTGCAGGAGGGCTTCTCCACGCTGGACGAGGTTGCCTATGTGCCGATTGCAGAGATGCTGGCAATTGAAGAGTTTGATCAGGATATCGTCGATGCATTGCGAGACCGGGCGAAAGATATATTGCTGACTCGGGCCATCGCAAAAGAGGAAGCGTTTAGCGGTGGCGAACCTGCAGAGGATCTGTTGACCATGGATGGCATGGACCGGGAACTCGCATTTGAGCTAGCTGGCCGCGACATAAAGACGATGGAAGATCTTGCTGAACTGGCGGTAGACGAATTGATGGAAGTTGAGGGTATGGACGAGGAACGCGCTGCGCAGTTGATCATGACGGCGCGGGCTCCCTGGTTCGCGGATGTGAAGCAGGACTAAGGTCCGGGAGGTCCATTCTAATGAGCGATGTAACGGTAAAACAGCTAGCAGAAGATGTGGGGATTCCTAGGGAACTCCTGCTGGTTCAGTTGGCAGAGGCTGGGTTGAAGAAAACGAGCACTGACGATCTCCTCAGTGAGGTAGAAAAAAATCAGCTGCTAGCTCATCTTCGCGAGAGTCATGGCAAACAAACCAAGTCCGTAGCTGGTGCCAAAAAGATCACTCTTAAACGCAGAAGCATCAGTGAGCTTCTGCAGCCTTCACCGAGTAGTGGTCGTGCCCCAACACGTGCTGGAGCGAGTCGTGGGGGCAAAACCATCAGTGTCGAGGTTCGGCGTAAGCGTACCTTGGTAAGAGGCCCATCTGATGCAGAGCAAAAACAGCAGTTGAGTGATGCAGAAGCGGCTCGTAAAGCGCTGGACGAACAGGCAGCCCTGATCAAAGAGAGGGAGGCCACCGATCAGGCGCGTCGTGATGCGGAGGAAGTCAAATTCACATCCGAACGCAGTTCACAGGAAGGAAAACGCAAGGCTGAAGAGGCTGAAGCTCAGGCAGGAGCGGAACCTGCTGCTGTAGCAGCAGTAGCGGAAGAGGTAAAACGCAAAGAGGCAGAGGATGGGGAAGAGGCGGCTCGTCAGGTTCAACTTAAGCAGGAGACCCAGAAAATAGCCGAGGAAAAAACGGGCAAGAAAGGGGCTCACCGCAAAGATGAGCGCGGCGGTAGCCGTGAAAAATCCAAGGGCCGTGGGCGCAATGAGCTACATGTTTCTGCCGACAAGCGTGGCCGCCGCAAGGGGAAACCCGCAAGACATCGATCTGCGCCGGACCGGGCTGGCGATGCCGAGCACGGTTTTGTCAAGCCGACAGCCCCCATCGTGCGCGAGATACCGATCCCGGAAAATATTACGGTTGCCGACCTTGCCGTGCTGATGTCTATCAAAGCAGCCGTTGTTATTAAAGAGCTGATGAAGATGGGTATGATGGTGACCATCAACCAGCCTCTGGACCGTGATACTGCTACCTTGGTAGTGGAAGAGTTGGGCCACAAAGCCATGGCCAAGAAAGAGGAGAATATTGAGACCGAGGTCATCAGTGCTCTTGATGAAGAGCAGGGCGAAAAGACTCCACGCGCCCCTGTGGTTACCATCATGGGACATGTCGATCATGGTAAAACCTCTTTACTGGATCATATTCGCAATACCCGGGTGGCTTCGGGTGAGGCGGGTGGGATTACTCAGCACATCGGTGCCTACCACGTGGAGACGAACCACGGGATGATCACCTTCCTGGATACACCGGGACATGCCGCCTTCTCGGCCATGCGTTCCCGTGGTGCTCAGGTTACTGACATCGTGGTTCTGGTGGTGGCGGCGGATGATGGCGTCAAACCACAGACCATCGAGGCGATTCATCACTCCAAGGCGTCCGGTGTGCCGATGATCGTCGCCGTCAACAAAATCGATAAGCCGGAGGCGGAGCTTGACAAAATCATGCAGGAGCTTTCGCAGCAGGATGTGATTCCGGAAGAGTGGGGTGGCGACACCATGTTCATCCAGGTATCTGCCAAGACCGGTCAGGGAATCGACGATCTGCTCGATACGATTTTGCTGCAGGCCGAAGTTTTGGAATTGACTGCGGTGGAGGATGCTCCCGCCAGAGGCGTGGTCGTGGAATCCAGTCTGGATAAGGGTCGCGGTCCTGTAGCGACCATTCTGGTCCAATCCGGTACCTTGAGAAAAGGCGATATGCTGGTCTGCGGTCAGGAGTTTGGGCGGGTTCGTGCGCTGCTGGATGAGAATCGCAAGCAGATTGATGAAGCTGGTCCTTCCATCCCGGTGGAGGTTCTTGGACTGTCTAATGTACCCAATGCAGGCGACGATGTGATTGCCGCTCCAAATGAGCGAAAAGCACGGGAGCTTGCAGAGACGAGACAGGCGAAAAACCGCGACAGCCGGCTGGCAGCCCAGAAAGCAGCTAAACTTGACGAATTCTTCGCTTCGATGGCAGAGGGCAAGGTCAACTATGTCAACCTGATCGTCAAGGCGGACGTGCAGGGTAGTGTCGAGGCTCTGCGGGAGTCTCTTCTGAAGATTACCAGTGATGAAGTCAAGGTTAAAGTGATCGCTGCTAGCGTTGGCGGCATTAACGAATCTGACGTTAATCTGGCGCTTACCTCCAATGCTTTCATCATTGGTTTCAATGTGCGTGCCGATGTGACAGCTCGGCGGATTGCTGAAGATAAGGGCGTGGATCTTCGTTATTACAGCATCATTTATGAAGCCTTTGATGATGTGAAGCAGGCGATTTCCGGCATGCTCTCTCCTGAGATACGTGAAGAGATTGTTGGTCTGGCTGAGGTGCGTGATGTGTTCCGCTCCTCCAAGTTTGGTGCGATTGCCGGTTGCATGGTGACTGAAGGCAACATCAAACGTCATCTGCCGATCCGCGTGCTGCGTGACAGCGTGGTGATCTATGAAGGTGAACTGGAGTCCCTGCGTCGCCACAAGGATGATGCCAGCGAGGTTAAAGCAGGCACTGAGTGCGGTATTGGCGTCAAGAATTACAATGATGTGAAAGTCGGAGACCAGATCGAAGTCTTTGAACGCACTGAAATCGCCCGGACACTTTGATTCGAGCCTGATTAAGAGATGGCGCGTGAATTTAATAGGACTGACCGGGTTGCCTCCCAGATACAGCGCGAATTGGCAGAGCTGGTTCGTGTTGGTCTGGATGGCCCCAAACTCGGTATGATCACCATACAGGCTGTACAGATAGTGCGGGATTTCTCTCACGCCAAGGTCTATTTTACCACCTTGGGTGGGGAGTTGGATGAGAAGGCTAGCGTCAAAATGCTTAAGCAGGCGGCGCCGATGTTACGCCACGAACTGAGCCGCAGGATAAAACTGCGTACCACTCCTGAACTTCATTTTGTTCATGATGACTCCATTGAACGAGGCAGTCGCCTCTCTGCCTTGATTGAGCAGGCAGTGGAATCAGACGAATCAAAACACTAAAGCGAGTAATCTGATGGCCCGACGATGCCGCCGCCAACGTGGCCGTGATGTGCAGGGCATTCTGTTGCTGGATAAACCGTTGGGCGAGAGTTCCAACAGCAGCCTGCAGAAGGTCAAACAATTCTATTTTGCAAAAAAAGCCGGTCACACGGGGAGCCTTGATCCCCTGGCAACCGGCCTGCTACCGGTCTGTTTCGGTGGTGCAACCAAAATATCCGCATTTCTGCTGGAAGCTGATAAACGCTACTGGGTGAGAGTCAAGTTCGGTGTCATTACGGCCACCGGCGATACCGAAGGTGATGTATTGGAGACCCGCTCAACGGATGGTATTACCGAACAGGATCTGCATAAGGTGCTGGAAGGATTTCGTGGTGAAATAAAGCAGATTCCCCCGATGTATTCAGCACTCAAGCACAAAGGTGAAAGGCTCTATAAGCTGGCCCGGGAGGGGATAGTGGTTGAGCGTGAGGCTCGCACTGTCACGATTCATGAGTTAAACCTGACGGCATTCGATTTGCCGGAGTTCGAGCTTGATGTTCGTTGTACCAAAGGGACTTACATTCGCACGCTTGCCGAGGATATAGGTGCGGCTCTGGGGTGCGGTGCCCATGTGACTGCTTTGAGACGTACCGGTGTCGGTAGTTTCGACAGCTCTAAGATGGTCGACATGGAGACACTGAATGCCCGGTATGACGAGGGGCGCGAGGCCCTGGATGCGCTTTTATTGCCCGTTGACAGTGCGTTGCAGGCGTGGCCGGAGGTTCATCTGAACAATGACAGCAGCCACTATATTCGTATGGGTCAGCCGGTGATCGTCCCCAAGGCACCCACGGGGGGGCAAGTGCGGCTCTATGACGATAACAACGATTTTATTGGTGTCGGCGAGATCCTGGATGATGGCCGGGTGGCTCTGCGACGATTGATATAACGATAAAAACCTATCATAATTGAACATTCTTGCTGGCGCTGTTTGGAATAACCTCCCCCGGCAAACATAAATTAAAGCCTCCTTTATTGATATTGGGAGGGGTGTTACATCCACTACCTGAACCCATTGTTGGGGGTGGATTCAAATCTTAAGACACAGTGAGGAATAGACAATGGCATTGAATGCAGAACAGAAGAAAACGGTAATTGAAGAGTATGCTCGTGAAACGGGTGATACGGGTTCCCCGGAAGTGCAGGTAGCCCTGCTGACCACCCGCATCAATGAACTCACCGGACACTTCACCGATCACAAACATGACCATCACTCACGTCGCGGGCTGGTGGGCATGGTTAATTCCCGTCGCAAACTGCTGGACTACCTGAAGTCCAAGGATGCTGGGCGTTATCATACGCTGATTTCTCGTCTTGGCCTGCGTCGTTAATCCGGCCCTTACAATCCATTGAGGACACAATAGTGACACCGATAAGAAAAGAATTTCAGTACGGCGACCACAAAGTCATCCTGGAGACCGGCGAAATTGCGCGTCAGGCCGATGGCGCGATTATAATCGACATGGAAGGAACCGTGGTGCAGTGCACCGTGGTGGGTTCTAGGTATGGTATGGAAGGCCGAGATTTCTTCCCGATGACTGTAGATTACCAGGAGAAGACTTACGCCGCAGGGAAGATTCCAGGCGGCTTTTTTCGTCGTGAAGGGCGTCCGGGAGAGAAAGAGATTCTTACCTGCCGCCTGATCGACCGTCCAGTACGTCCGCTCTTTCCCAAGGGCTACACCAATGAGGTTCAGATCATCTGTACGGTGATGTCCCTTAATCCGGAAGTGGATCCTGAGATTCCCTCCTTGCTGGGTGTTTCCGCTGCTCTGAGCATCTCCGGCCTACCTTTCAATGGTCCTATTGGTGCGGCTCGCATCGGTTACAAGGATGGCTGCTATCTGCTTAACCAGTCCGCCACCGGAATGAATGATGAGAGTGATCTGGATCTGATTGTTGCCGGTACCGCGAAGGCCGTGCTGATGGTCGAATCAGAGGCCAATGAACTCTCGGAAGAGGTGATGCTGGGTGCCGTTCTGTTTGGTCACGAACAGATGCAGGTCGCGATCAATGCGATCAGCGAACTGGCCAGTGAAGTGGGTACGCAGGTTACAGAATTTGCCTCCCCGGTAGAAGATGCGGCGTTGGCTGAGGCGGTGAAAGCTGCGGCTGGCGATGCTCTGGCCGAAGCCTATTCCATTGCGGATAAAATGGAGCGTTATGGCCGTACCGATGCGGTTGCTGCTGACACAGTGGCAACACTATGCGAAGGCGATGATGCCCAGTGGTCTGAAGGTGAAATCAAGGCTTCCATCGACAAGCTGAAGAAGAAGATTGTGCGCAGTCGTATTCTTGCTGGCCAGCCCCGGATTGATGGTCGTGATACCACAACCGTCCGTCCGGTCACTGTTCGCACCGGTGTACTGCCCCGGACTCATGGTTCTGCTCTGTTCACCCGTGGTGAGACCCAGGCTCTGGTTATCACGACTCTTGGTACCCAGCGTGATGCCCAGATCATTGATGCGCTGGATGGCTCTTATCGTGAAAACTTCATGTTGCACTACAATTTTCCTCCCTTCTGTGTTGGTGAGACCGGTCGTGTAGGCAGCACCAAGCGCCGCGAAATCGGCCATGGCCGTCTGGCTAAGCGTGGTGTGCTCTCCTGCATGCCGACAGTGGAAGATTTTCCATATTCCATTCGTGTGGTTTCCGAAATCACAGAATCCAACGGCTCCTCCTCAATGGCCTCTGTTTGTGGCACCAGCCTCTCACTGATGGATGCCGGTGTACCGCTCAAGTCACCGATTGCAGGTGTAGCCATGGGCCTGATCAAGGAAGGTGACGAGTTTGCTATTCTTACTGATATTCTCGGTGATGAGGATCACCTCGGCGACATGGATTTCAAAGTGGCGGGTACCACCAATGGTATCAATGCCTTGCAGATGGATATCAAGATCGACGGCATCACCAGGGAGATCATGGAGCAGGCGCTAGAGCAGGCCAAGGCGGGACGGTTGCATATCCTGGAAGAGATGAACAAGGTAATCTCTGCACCTCGTGAAGAGATGTCTGAGCATGCGCCGCGCATTATCATCTTCAAAATCGATCCCGATAAGATCCGCGACGTCATTGGCAAGGGCGGTACCGTTATCCGTTCTATCACTGAAGAGACCGGTGCCACTGTCGATGTAACCGACGACGGTATCATCAAGATCTTCTCTGTCGACAAGGCAGCGGGTGAAAATGCCAAGAAGCGTATTGAGCTGATTACTGCTGATGTTGAAGTTGGTACCATTTATGAGGGCAAAGTTGCCCGTCTGATGGACTTCGGGGCATTTGTCACCATCCTGCCTGGCCGTGACGGCCTGGTGCATATCTCCCAGATCTGCGAAGAGCGGGTCGAAAAGGTGGGCGACAAACTCTCCGAGGGCGATGTCATCAAGGTCAAGGTTCTGGAAGTCGACAAGCAGGGTCGCATACGACTCAGTATGAAGGCAATAGCAGAAGGTGAAAGTTAAGGGCAAACGCCTGAACTGACGACAGATGCTGGATAGAAAAGGGGGCTTCGGCCCTCTTTTCTTGTCTGCCATCCCTTGAACCTGGAAAAATCGGTTGGATGTACGTACAACTGGTTCACTGTGCAATTATTGGTGGGAGGCTATGGGGAGTCCATTTCCAAGAGATGCTGTGAATACATCACTGTACGTGTTTGAGGTTGGCACCCCCCTACCAACCACACTCTTGGAAATGGACTCTCCATAACTTCCATCGCGCAGATTCATTGAGCGCTTATGAATTTACCTTGGAGCCAGCTTCAGATATTGAATGATCCTCTTTTCCAGCCAGTATTCTGCACGCCAGGACATGGCACCCTGTGCAAACCCCGCATGACCGCCATGCTTATAATTATCCGGTGTAACAGGCAAGCGAGGGCTCTGACTCACCAGGAGCGGTCGCCGGCAGCATATAAAGGATCATCGGTGGCATGGAGTAGCAAGATCGGTATTTCGATTAACTTGAGATAGGGTAAAGCTGATCAACGTCTACCTTCGGCGGGGGAAGGCATCATGAAAAACTTATTTTTGTAGGAGGTGCGGAGTTCTTTGAGTAGGTAATCCCGATAGAATTTGGAGGCTCCCTGTTCGAGACGTAGTGCATAATCGTTAAGCATAAAGGGCGCGGAGATAGCGATGGCGGTGGTTATACCGGTGTTTCCGGTTTGTTCACCAAACCATTTCAATAAGATGTTTCCCTCAAGAGAGAAGCCGATTATCGCATCCGAAGCCGTTCCGGTACTCTGTTTAACCATCTCCAGGATCTGGTTCAAATCACCCATATCGCCCGACTGAAGCTCAGGAGTAAAAAGTCATTGAAACGATTCTGGATCATATGCCGGGTCAA
Source organism: Candidatus Vondammii sp. HM_W22 (assembly GCF_022530855.2). Taxonomy (GTDB): domain Bacteria; phylum Pseudomonadota; class Gammaproteobacteria; order Chromatiales; family Chromatiaceae; genus Vondammii. The sequence goes on from NZ_CP099567.1 coordinate 1,151,201, forward strand.
TACAAACTCGGTTTTGCGCTCTGGACTCGAGGTTCTATTGCTCAGCTTGTTAAGCAATTTTGGGAAGCTAACATCCCTGCAAAGAGGGTGTCCTGAATTCTGTGTAACTGTCTATCATTAAACCCAAACAAGGGAGAGGGTAGGCAGATGATCGACAAGAAAGAGCTCCAAGCGATAGCCCAAGCGGCCGCTAAAAACATCAAAACTGAAGAAGATCTCAACGAGTTTTGGCAAATGCTGACCAAGATCACGGTCGAAGCGGCACTGAACGCTGAGTTAGATGATCATCTTGGCTTTGAAAGGCACGAGCAGTCCGAAGCTGACAATAACCGCAACGGCATGCCAGTAAGACTAACTGAACGGAAGCTGGCCAGTTCGAGCTCGATACACCACGCGACAGAGCTGGGAGTTTCGAGCCCAAGCTCGTTAAAAAACACCAGCGTCGATTTACTTCCATGGACGACAAGATTATTTTCTTGTATGCCCAGGGCATGACAACACGAGAAATCGTCACGACCGTTAAAGAAATGTACGGTGCTGATGTCTCCGCCACCTTGATTTCCAAAGTGACTGACGCTGTTATTGAACAAGTGATTGAATGGCCATCTAGGCCACTGGATGCGGTCTATCCCATTATTTACCTGGATTGTATTGCCGTAAAAATCCGGCAAGACAAGAAAGTGATCAATAAGGCAATTTATCTGGCACTGGGCGTGAACATGGAGGGCCACAAGGAATTGTTGGGGCTCTGGCTGTCAGAGAATGAGGGTGCCAAGTTCTGGCTCAATGTACTCACAGAGCTCCAGAATCGCGGCGTGAAGGATATTTTGATTGCCTGTGTCGATGGCCTGAAGGGCTTTCCAGACGCAATCAATACAGCGTTTCCCGAGACTCAGGTCCAGCTCTGTATTGTTCACATGGTGCGCAACTCGATGAAGTATGTGCCCTGGAAAGACTACAAGGCAGTGACGGTAGACCTGAAGAAAATATATAAGCCTGTCACCGAAGATGAAGCGCTACTGGAACTTGATAATTACTCTAACCGATGGGACGACAAATATCCCCAGCTCAGCCGTTCGTGGCGTAGCCACTGGCACAATCTTAATACCCTGTTTGGCTACCCTGAGGACATCAGCAGGGCAATCTACACAACCAATGCCATCGAGTCAATGAACGGCGTGGTTCGCAAGGCAATTAAAAAACGGAAGCTATTTCCGACCGACGACTCGTCAATGAAAGTGGTGTACTTGGCGGTGCAGCAAGCATCAAAAAAATGGACCATGCCGACTCACAATTGGAAACCAGCACTGAATAGATTTATGATTGAGTTCGAAGAATGCTTGGCGGAGTACATTTAACCCGGGCAGTTACACGGAAATCGTTACACCCTCTGTGCGAACTATGTCCGACTACCTTAAACGCTGAGGTTTCACACCTCAAAATCCAGTAAAGCAAGCCTGGAAAAAAATCCCAGGCATTAGCAGCCGCTTGGGCTATCGCTTGGAGCTCTTTCTTGTCGATCGTCTGCCTATCCTCACCTTTGTTTGGGCTTAGTGATAGGCAGTTACACAGAATTTAGGACTGTCTCTTAACCGAGCGTAAGTATCACCCAACCACTCCCTCAGGGCCATATAAGGTAGTTTCGACTTAGCCTATTGTCTGATTTTAAGGTGCCCAATAACCGGCTCGGCGCTTCATCTATTTTTGGATTAACAGAGTCGCCCTCTTATTCTGCTGCGTGCACGCTGTAAAGCTTGTTTTTGTCTTGTCGTTATGGTGCCAGTAAATGGTTAGCGCGTGCAAGTAACGCCGTGAGTTCATCATATTTATACTGTGCCTTACGCTCAATGTCTCTCACCACTTGGCCCAAGTACGTTTTGCGTTTTCTAGTCTGCGACTTGCTCTAACTCGGTGCTTTATTTTCAACAGCGCGTCAAGTTTATTACCGACTTGGTTGCACCAACGAAACAGATTGGAGGAGTGCAAGGGGAGTTCGTGTTGCAGGGTATCGAGATCCACAAAAGTACTGCCAAGACGGGTTTTCAACCCAGCGCCTCACAATGCTTTCATTAAAGGTGTACTTGAGGTAATGTGAAATCTTCGGCATCTTCGTTGTAAATAACATCAATGCCAACTTCAAGTTTTTCCCAGTTCATCTTCTCGAATAACCGCATCAGTGGGTGCGAGAGGTTTAAGATCTGAGAAAGTTGCGAACGGAACATATCAGCACTGTTATCCGGTTTTTGTGGTTTCATGTTTGCAAAGTTTAAATGATGAAAGGGGCTTATCTTGCAAACTATTTTTATCATAAATAGATTATTAATTCATATTTATCATGTGGTTACAAATAATTCAGGGCGACTATCTAACCGGACCGTAAAATGCTACCTGGAAGTTTTTTTCTTGCCTGCCTATTCACCGGAACTAAACCCAGACGAATGCCTGAATTGTGACCTGAAAAGCACGCTTCATAGCAGAGAGGTGGTTCGTTCTGTCAAGGACGTAGCTGCTACGCGGTGATTTACCTTTTCAACCCACTCGATGAGGGGAAGAGCCAGTAAATGTATTTGTCCACCTGATTAACACCCGTATAACGAGAGTGAATACCCCCTCAAGTCCGTGAAGTACTAGGGAGCCTCTGATCAATTCATGAATCGGTGTCTGACGGATGAATTTTTCCGGTCTCTGCGTTGAAGATCTTGGCAATAGCCCGCTATTACCGGCAATTTCCGCCTTGATGATTTCAACTCGTCATCCATCCGATCCAGAATTAATCAGAGATGCCCTAGTATTAGGGGCTCGCGGTTATTGCCGACTTAGTCAATATAGAGAAAGTACCCGTCTGGTACTCCAATCTCTCCGGCTTGACCATCGGCGCCGTAGGGTTTGCAGATGCGGGCCAGATAACCACTAGGTAGATTTGAATGTGCCGTGCTGTTGCATGTAGACTTTTGTTGTACTAGGCCCTGTTAGAATTCAGTGGCCAAGAAATGCTACAGGCCAATATCTGTGCGCAATTATCAAGAAGTCACAGCAATATGGATTAGTACGCTTCTACTCTGTTTTTACCCATCTTTTTCGCCTTATAGAGTCCTTTATCGGCTCTCATCATGACTGAGTCGAAGGTGTCATTCTCGATTATCTCTGCCACGCCAAAACTGCATGTCAGTCTCTTAATCGTGTCAAAGCTATGATCGGCAATGATGGATCCGAGGTTTTGAATAAGCCTTTTGGCTTGCTCCATGTCGGTTTCAGGCAGGATGAGCAAGAACTCTTCTCCACCCCAGCGACCGATTAAATCACTTCTCCTGATATATTTTTCTACCAAGCAGGCAAATTCTATCAGTGTATTATCCCCCATTAGTATGGCCATAAGTATCATTGATTTTTTTAAAGTTATCCAGGTCAATAAAAGTGACGGAGACGGATCGATGGTATCGTCTGAACAGACCTAATTGCTGATCTAGCAGCGGCTCTATTTTGTAGCGATTGTGAATCTTAGTCAACTTATCTGTTGTAGCCAAGTGTTTGAGCTGTCTTTCTGCCGATTTTCTTCTTGAGATCTCATGTTTTAATTTTATGTTCCAAAGATAGAATACAAGCAACAGGAGTGTGAGCGGCAAACCAATTTTCCACAACAGTGAGTAGTCTGTTCCCTGCTGATAGTTAACAGCAATCCATTTGTTGTGGATGGTTTTATTTTCATCTTCGGAGATCGATTCAATTCCTTTATTGATGATTGAGATGAGTTCCGGATACTCTTTTCTAACCATGATTCTGACATCAAAGTTAAACTTTGTGGTGCCTGATATTTTGATATTGGTATAGCCTAATTCACCGATCTTGGAGGCGAGAACAGGAAAGATTTCAGCGGCGGCAAATGCTTTTCCATCAGAAACCAGTTTCAAGGCATGAGTGATATTGTCAGCCAGTATAAACTCGATATCCGGATAGTTCTGTTTAAGGATTTTGTAGGCGCTGTAACCTCTGCCAACTGCTACTTTTTTGTCTTGGAGATAGGATGCTGATGAGATGAATCCTTTATCATTTATCGTTGCCAGAGCAATAGGAAAGGAGGCGTAGGGCTTGGAAAACAGGGCGTATTCTTTTCTATCATCTGTAATGCCGGTTGAGATGGTGAGGTCTGCTGTGTTGCCTTTTAGACTGTCGAGTACCTCTTGCCAAGCGTCAGCAATCAGATAGTGCGATTGTAAATGGGTCTTGTTTTGGATTAGATTCCAGTAGTCAATGGCGATGCCTGACAGTTCGCCATCGCTGCTGCGAAGATTAAATGGAGCACATTTATCGGTAGTAATGGCACGGAAATCATGTTTTTCGATAAACGTCCGTTCACGTGCAGTCAGATGCGTTACCATCTCTTTGTAGATGAGGCCGTCCAATGTATGATTTTCAGAGAGTCCAAGCAGGCGGTAAATACTGGCAATAAAATCAACCTTTCCACGGTTGATCTCCCCAAGTGTATTGGAATTTATACCTGATATCTTTTTCAGGGCTGTGGCTTCAAATTGCAGATGTTCTTTTGATAACTGCTGGCTATTGTACTTGGCTAATATCAGCTCAATGGTTTCATCCATGTGGCTAAAGGCGTATATCCAGCCTTTCAATGATGCTTTTTGAAATTCGGGAAGTACGTTCCGGATGCTGAGATATCTCTTCACTTGATGTGAATAGAATATCGCCATAAAAATCAAACCCGTAATCCATCGGGTCGATCAGATTGTACTTTATTCCCAGCATTGTTAGCTGATGGGGTTGGTCAGTGGTATAGACTTCGTAAGCGTCGGTGTTGCCTTGAATCAGATCATCAATATTGAATGAGTGCGGTATATTACTGAACTCGTCACTGCTAACGCCTCTGCTGGCAAGTGTGGCTACCAATGAAGTCGTTTGAGTGTAGTCAAATCTCATGACCCGTTTGCCACGAAGATGTTCCGGCTTACTGATGCCCGATGATTTGAGTGTCATCAAGGCAATAGGGGAGTGCTGAAAAAGTGCAGCGAGTGCGACGATCGGTTTTCCTTCGAGTCGTGCATAGACCAGTGCCGAGTCGCTAACGCCATAAGTGGCTCTGCCGCTTAGCACCTCCTCTGTGATGTTGGTCTTGGCAAAGACCTCCCTGATCTCTACATTCAGCTCCGCACTTTTGTAATAGCCCTGTTCCTTAGCGGCATAGAAGCCGGCAAACTGGAATGCATGTTTCCACTTTAACTGTAGGGAAACTGGTTCGAGGGCAAATGCAAAGGCACAGACCGACCAGAGGGCCAGCAGCATGAACAGGTGGATTAAAGATCCTTTGCTTATTAAAGCGGGTGCTATCCCTTGACCTCTTTTGAGGTTTTGCCTCAAGGTATCAGTTCCTTCTGTTAGGATTTCAATTGTTATACTTTTTAGAGTGCGCAATGCCAGATTAAAGCTACCATTTTCCATTTGATTTTGGAATTAACCCAAATCGATAGGTGGTTGAGCTGTGCCGCGCGTTATCTCTTGTGAAGAGAAGGGCTAATGCTCCTGTCTGCCATAAAGTGATGCATAGAGTCCCTGGTTGCTAATCAGCTCATCATGACTCCCTTGCTCAATGATTCTACCGTCATCGAATACCAACGCCCGGTCAGCTTGTTTCACAGCGCTTAGGCGGTGGGCGATAATCAGGGTGGTGCGGCCTTTTAGGAAATTCTGCAGGGCGGTATGGAGCTGTTTTTCAGTGGTGGTGTCCAGTGCCGAAGTGGCTTCGTCGAGTATCATCAGCTTGGGATCGGTCAATACCATACGGGCCACCGCCAGGCGCTGCCGCTGGCCGCCCGAGAGGCGTATGCCATTGCGTCCCACCCGTGTTTCCAGCCCCTGACCCAGATTACCAACTATCTCTTCCATCTGGGCAATTTTGAGTGCGTTCCACAGTAGCTCTTCGGGCAGATCTTTCCCAAGTGTCAGGTTGATACGCACCGTGTCATTGAACAGGGCCGGTTGTTGCAGAACAGTGGCGACATTGTCACGAACCACATTCATGCCAATCTCTGATACGCTGGTGCCGTCAAAACGGATCACCCCTGAATCCGGTTGGTAGAGGCCCAGAATTACTTGAACCAGGGTTGTTTTACCGCCGCCGCTGGCGCCTACCAGGGCCACTTTCTCTCCCGCTTTGATCTCCAGGGAGACATCATTCAGGACCAGGGGGCTATCACCATAACGGAAACAGATGTGCTCCAGTGTCAGGGCTGTGGTGGTTTTACCCTGAAATGGATTTATTTTATGGGGATAGACCGGCTCCAGGCCTATTTTCAGTAAACGGTTGAGTCGCTCGAGCGCGGCTTTGGCGCCGTTATAAGAGTACTGAATGGCCAATACCTCCTGTACCGGACCCATCATAAACCACAGGTAGGCAAAAACGGCCAGCATCTGGCCGATGGTGAGTCCGGAATAGAGGACCATTAGCATGCTGACAGCACGGAAGGTGTCGAAGCCAAACAGGAACACAGTAAATGAGAGGCGCTGGGCGGCATCACTTTTCCAGGTAAAAGCGGCTGAATGCTGACGGATATTGTCCGCTTTACCGATGATGCGGTTGATGTAGTGCTTTTCCCTGTTGCTGGCTCTGATCTGCTGGATAGCATCCAGCGTCTCAGAAAGGCTCTCCTGAAACAGCTGATAGGCACTGTTTTCCCTTCGTTTCAGCTCTTTGACTTTATGGCCAAACTTGGTGGTAACCCAGATCACAATCGGATTCAGAAGCAGGATGAACAGAGCCAGTTGCCAATGCATCCAGAGCAGTACAATGGCAGTGCCGATGATGCTGAGTACTGCTACCAGAAATTTACTGGTGGCTACGCCGATGAAACCGTCCACGGCATCGATATCTGTGACCAGATGAGAGGCTACCGTACCGCTTCCAAGGGTTTCGTATTCTGACATGGAGACCCGTTTCAACCTCAGCAACAGGTTTTTACGGATGCGAAATGTAACGTCTTTGGAAATGATGGTGAATTGCCTCATTTGCCAGACGCCAAGGATAAGTGCTGCCAGTCTCATGATCAGCGTCAGCAGCAGTATTACCAGGATATAGAGTGAGGGATGGTGCCAGCTTTCAGGGGAGATACTGTTGATCAGATCGATAGCGGTTGCGGGTTGATCCAGCAGTACCTCATCCACCAGCAGGGGTATCAGCAGTGGAATGGGAACAGCCACTATGGCCCCCAGAATGGCGATCATATTGGCTTTGATCAGCTCTTTGCGGTGTTTCAGCACCATGCCGATGACTTCCCGCCAGCTGTAGGCTTGGGTGCGGACTTTCTCCTGGGTAGTTGTTTCGGCTTGAACGGGAATTGTCATTCACTATTTCCTGGTGAAGCATATGGTTGAATCAAAGGTGTTATGCAGATTTGACGTAATATATCACCATGCAGGAGTGCTGATTAAGTGTGATATGAATATTCCCCCTGTGCCGCAGTGATGCGATACTGCGAGACTCGTGATTTATCCTGAATTTGAAGAAACCCTGATGAAACTACGTATGAAATCTTTGTTGTTGGTGTTGAATCTGCTGGTGCTTTTCTTTGCATCACCTGTTGTAGCGACTCTATTGCTGGAGGGGCCAAAGGTCCAGGGGGGGGTTCTGCTGGGAAAGAGCGATCCCGGGGTGAAAGTTGAAGTGGATGGCAAGCCGGTGCGTGTCTCCCGCAATGGTCTGTTTCTGGTCGGTTTTGGCAGGGATCACCCGGAACAGAGCAGGCTTAAAATCACTTATCCTGATGGCCGGGTGGATCAGACGGTGATAAAGGTTGAGAAGCGTAAATACCGTATCCAGCGTGTAGACGGTTTGCCGAAACGTAAAATGGCACCCAATAAAGTGGATTTAAAGCGTATCCGGAAAGAGTCTGCGATGGTCAGAAAGGCACGTAGTTTGGATCAGGCGAGGACGGATTTTGTTTCCGGGTGGAGCTGGCCGGTAACTGGCCCAATATCAGGGGTCTATGGTAGCCAGCGTATATTGAACGGTGTCCCCGGAAGGCCTCATTTCGGGGTAGATATCGCCGTCCCTACCGGTACACCGGTGAGAGCCCCGGCCGATGGAATTGTAACCCTGGTTCATCGGGATATGTTCTATTCAGGGGGAACTCTGATTATTGATCATGGTCATAAATTGTCATCTTCTTTTCTTCACCTGAGCCGTATACTGGTAAAGAACGGGACCAGGGTACGCAAGGGTGATTTGATTGCGGAAGCGGGTGCTACGGGGCGTGTTACCGGGGCTCACCTGGACTGGCGGATGAATTATTACAATCACCGAGTGGACCCGCAGCTGCTGGTTCCGCCTATGCCCAAAGTAATTACGCAATAAGTTGAAGAAACATATACGTTCTCAAACAAGCCATCCCCTGCTGTAAACATCTATACGGTGTTGATCGGAACTGACTGAGTTGTTTTTAGTGACAACCCGAACAGATATCTTATCGGATTGCACTGTTAGGGGTTACAATCACCCACTGTTTACCATTTACCGGACAAGTGATACTGATGAAAATGAAGTTGCTAACGTTATCGATTACTTTCCTGATTGGGATTTCCCAGGCCCACGGAGGTAACCTTCTCCAGGCATATCAACTGGCAGAACAGAATGATGCCCAGTTGCGTGCCGCCAGAGCTGTTCGTGATTCTGCGCTGGAGGCAAAGCCTCAGGCCAAGGCCCTATTGCTGCCCAGCGCCTCACTTTCTGCCAGTGCAAACCGGATCCATTCCGATGTCAAAGGGGGTAGCGAAAACACCTATGGCAGGGAAAATCTGACAGTCAGTCTCTCACAGCCGGTTTATCATCGGGATTATTTTATTAAACTGGAACAGGCTGACAAGCAAATTGCCCAGGCTGAGGTGACCTTTGCCGCGGAAGAACAGGGGCTGATAGTCAGGGTGGCCCAAGCCTATTTTGATGTGCTTTCGGCAACGGACAGTCTGGAATTTGCCCAATCGGAAAATAAAGCGATTGAGCGGCAGCTCGATCAGGCGAAACAGCGATTTGAAGTGGGATTGATTGCAATTACCTCGGTCCATGAGACCCAGGCAGCCTATGATCAAACCCGGGCAGACCTGATATTGGCAGAAAATGAGGTGGATAATGCCAAAGAGGCAATGCGTGAGATTACCAAGGAGCCGTTTGATACATTTTCTCCGGTGGTAGCCGATCTGCCCTTGAGTGCCCCTGAACCTCAGAATATCGATCAGTGGGGTGAAAGTGCCATGGCACAGAATCTCACGATTCAGGCGGCACGTTACGCGACAGAGATTGCCCGTCAGAATATCCAGGTTCAACGCTCGGGATACTATCCAACTGTGGATCTGGTCGGTTCTCACGCACTGGATCGCAATGACAGTAGTTTCGGCTCTGACGCAGATACAACCACTATCGGACTCCAGCTGAACATGCCCCTCTACACGGGTGGTGCTGTCGGTTCCCGTACCCGTCAGGCTCGATTTGATTATCAAGCTGCCCAGGAAAATATGGATAAACAGGTCAGATCGGTGAATCGTCAGGTGAGAGACGGATATCGCGGTGTGCTGGCAAGTATCAGTGCTGTGGATGCACTCAAGGCAAGCACTGTCTCAGCCAAGAGCGCTCTTGAAGCGACTGAAGCCGGTTTGGAAGTGGGAACCAGAACAACGGTGGATGTTCTGAGTGCCCAGAGGGATCTTTTTCGTGCCCTCAGTAACTATTCAACAGTACGTTTCAACTACATCTTGAGCAGCCTGAGACTGAAACAGGCTGCCGGCAGTCTTTCAAAAACCGATCTGGAACAAGTGAACGAGTGGTTGAAGAAGTAACAGGAAATAAATAGATAAGTGCTATGTCAGGAAATACGATTGGAAAACTCTTTGCTGTTACCTCCTTTGGCGAAAGTCATGGTCCCGCCATTGGCTGTATCGTGGATGGTTGTCCGCCCGGGCTGACACTGTCGGAAGCGGATCTTCAGCATGACCTGGATCGGCGTAAACCCGGTACTTCCCGCCATACCACACAGCGCCGTGAAGCGGATGAAGTGCAGATTCTCTCCGGGGTTTTTGAAGGGAAGACCACGGGTACCCCGATTGCACTGATCATTCATAATACCGATCAGCGTTCCAAGGATTATTCGAAAATAATGGACCGCTTTCGGCCGGGGCATGCTGACTACACCTATATTCAGAAATACGGTGTCCGGGATTACCGGGGCGGCGGTCGCTCTTCTGCGCGCGAGACGGCTATGCGGGTGGCTGCCGGCAGTATTGCCAAAAGATACCTGAAACAGCAATTCGGCATTCAGATCCGTGGCTACCTCTCTCAGCTTGGTCCAATAAAAATAGAAAATCTGGAGTGGGATCAAGTCGGGAAAAACCCTTTTTTCTCTCCTGATCCCGATAAAGTTGAGCAGATGGAGAGCTACATGGATGCCTTGCGGAAAGAGGGTAATTCAGTCGGAGCGCGAATAAATGTAGTGGCAACTAATATACCTCCGGGTCTGGGTGAGCCGGTTTTTGATCGTCTGGATGCTGATATCGCTCATGCATTAATGAGTATCAATGCGGCAAAAGGGGTGGAGATCGGGGCCGGTTTTGACTGCGTGGCGCAGAAAGGGACAGAGCATCGTGATGAGATGACGCCTGAGGGTTTTCTGGGTAACGAGGCAGGTGGGGTGCTGGGAGGTATCTCTAGCGGCCAGGATATCCTGGCCAGTGTTGCATTCAAACCTACCTCCAGTCTGCGGATTCCCGGGCGTAGTGTTGGCTTGCAGTGCCAGCCTGTGGAGGTGGTTACCGAGGGGCGTCATGACCCCTGTGTCGGTATTCGCGCCACACCAATAGTGGAGGCGATGCTGGCAATTGTGCTGATGGATCACCTGCTGCGGCACCGTGCCCAGAATTTTGATGTACAGGCCGGAACCCCGGTGATTCCTGCGGCTGCAGAATAATAACTCAACCCCCGATAACTGTTCCTATGCCATATTGGCGGCTTTCCGGCTTCTATTTTTTCTACTTCGCTGCACTTGGCTCCCTGGTGCCCTACTGGGGACTCTATCTCAAATACCTGGGATTTGATGCCATTGCCATAGGTGAATTGATGGCAATCCCAATGGCCACCAAATTTCTAGCTCCTTTTGTCTGGGGCTGGCTTGCGGATCATCTTGGCCATCGCATGGCCATTGTTCGGCTTGGCTCACTATTGACGGCGATTATTTTTGTTGGGGTCTTCTGGCTCCAGGGTTTTTGGGAGCTGGGAGCCGCTATGGTTCTCTTCAGCTTTTTCTGGAATGCTGTGTTACCGCAGTTTGAAGCGGTGGTGCTCGACTATCTGGGCGATCAGGTTTCACGTTATGCCCGAATACGTCTTTGGGGCTCAGTGGGTTTCATTCTGACGGTTATTGCGCTGGGGATGGCTGTGGACCTGCAGGGGCCGACGGTTGTTTTACCGGTTCTGTTCGGTATTTATGCCGCAATATGGCTCTCCAGTCTGTTGATTAAAGACCCGGCCCCTGAGCCACATCCCGAAGATCAGCCATCTATCACGGCGGTTTTAAAATTACCTGCAGTCATCGCTTTTTTTGCAGTCTGCTTTCTGCTGCAGGCGGGTCATGGTGTCTATTATGGATTTTACTCGATCTATATGGAGGAGATTGGTTACTCCAAGACGGTGATTGGCTTGCTCTGGGCGCTGGGAGTTGTCGCTGAAGTGATCGTTTTTCTCTTTATGCATCGATTGTTAAAGCGCTATGGAGCTAAACGGGTCATGATGGCCAGCCTTGTTCTGGCAGCGGTACGATGGTTGTTGATCGGGCATTTTGCTCAATTTATCGAGTTTCTGATTCTGGCACAAATTCTTCATGCCGCTACTTTTGGAACATTTCATGCTGCCGCGATACATCTGGTTCATCGCTTCTTTACCGGTCGGCACCAGGGGAGGGGGCAGGCCCTGTACAGTAGTCTGAGTTTTGGATTGGGTGGCTCAGTTGGAACACTAAGCAGTGGATTTCTCTGGGATGATGCCGGGCCGGAAATGGCCTACACTGTATCCGCCGCTGTTTCGATTCTTGCTCTGATTATCGCCTGGCGTTGGGTATCCAATGAGGCTAAATGTGTAAGGTCTTAAAAGGTTACTCAATGTCATCAAGTTTAGTTGGTTTTTTGAAGAGCAGAATAGGTGGAATTCGATTCACTTATCGTATTGTTTAATCGTCCGATTTTAAGGTTAAATCCCCCGTCTTTAGACGGGTAGCTTTAAGCTAGTAGTTGTGTTTAAGATGGGCAATGAAACATCGACATGGTTCTCATACAAAATACCATTATCGAGTATTAGTAGGAGAGGTAGGTTTGAGAGTCCGTGAATTGGTAAGGCAAACATGTGAACATTTTGAAATAGAAATATTACGAGGTGTTGTTAGTAATGATCATGTTCATTTATTGGTGTCGGCACCGCCGTCACTTTCACCGTCAGACATAATGAAGCGTGTAAAAGGTCGTAGCTCAACGAGATTTTTTCAAGAGTTTCCGCGTCTTAAGAAGCGCTATTGGGGTCAGCATTTTTGGGCAAGGGGTTATTTTTGTGTTACAGCGGGTGAATTGACAAAGCAGATGATAGAGGAATACTTGCAGCATCATTTTGAAAAGAACTTTGATGATAACTTTGAAGTTGAGTAGGACTGCATCGGCTTTAGCCGAAATACTGGACTTTCGGTCCGTATTTTTTAACCCAGCGTCTTTAGACGGTGGTTGTTAAGTTGTCTCTGAAGTAGGTGGATTACAAGTTGTAAATGCATCATCTGTACTCTTCAGAAAGAGTTCGTTGGGTGTCTGACAATAGAGGTATTTCCGAAGTCTATTCGTTGGGCTTTTCCACCACAGTTGCAAGCATTAGATCAGTGACCTTTCTCCAATCGATTCCTTTAGGAAAGTAATGACGTAGCAGCCCATTGGTATTTTCATTGGTGCCCCATTGCCAGGTGAGGGTGTCCTGAATTCTGTGTAACTGTCTATCATTAAATCCAAGCGTGGTTGAGGATAGGCACTATGAATAAGAAAGAACTACAGGCGATCGCTCATGCGGCCGCTAAAAATATCAAGACGGAAGACGACCTCAAAGACTTCCAGCAGATGCTAACCAAGATTACGGTCGAAGCAGGCACTGCATAACATCTGGCAGTCGGAGACCCAGGCCGATGCGGAAAAGGCCTTTGATCTGTTTATCAAAACGTATGAGCCAAAGTATCCGAAGGCTGCCATCTGTCTGCACAAAGACCGAGAGGAACTGATGGCTTTCTATCAATTTCCTGCGCAGCACTGGCAGAGCATTCGGACCAGCAATCCGATTGAATCCACCTTCGGGACAATCCGCCATCGAACCAGGCGTTCCAAGAGCTGCCTATCGCGTGACGGCATGCTACACATGATGTTCAAACTCGGCCTGTGTGCCGAGAAGACGTGGAGACGATTACGGGGTTTCGATTACCTGGCGAAGGTGATAACTGGAATCAAATTTAAAGAGGGTGTTGAGGTAGCAGGAGTCGATCAGGTCGCCGCTTGATTCAACTGGCTAAACACCAGATTTGACTATAAACTCTAAAGTCGCACGGAAAGACACTAATTCGGTTGTTTCCGCACTCACGAAACAGGTTAAAAAACTTCCAGACAAGCTGGTACAGTCATTAACTTGGGATAGGGGGATGGGGCTTGCCGGTCACAAGAAATTTACTATGGCGACAGATGCAAAAGTCTACTTTTGTGACCCATAAAGTCCATGGAAAAGAGGGACCAATGAAAATACAAATTGGCTATTGAGGCAGTACTTTCCGAAGAAAACAGACTTGTCGATTTACTCTCAGGCGCAATTTAGATCGCGTGGCGAAAAACTCAATCAACGACCGAGAAAAACATTAGACTTCGCTACTCCTGCAGATAAACTAAATGACGGTGTTGCATCGACCCCTTGAATCTACAATGGCGCGCTTTGCGTGGGGGCTCACCACTTTTTTGCTTGTATCTCCTTCATGACCTCTACTTCCAGGTCACGTTCTGCTAGCAGCTTTTTGAGCCGCATGTTCTCATCCTTGACTCGCTTTAGCTCCCGCACATCTGAAGTTTCCATCCCGGCATACTTGTTGCGCCAACGGTAGATCGACTGCTCCGATACGCCGTGTTTGCGTGCTGCTGCCACGGCCGTTTTGCCTCTGCATCGCGCAGTACAGCCACGATCTGCTCATCCGAAAAATGTCCCTTCTTCATCCTGATCCTCCTCAGGTAGAGGAAAACCTAACATACCACTGGTCTAGTGTTCGGGGGGCAATCCAGCGCATTTATTAGCCATCTCATAGGCAAGTTGCGACTGAAAGCCTCGGAATAGCCAAAATCAAGGTCAAATCTGGGAATAATGCGGGTTGTTTTTACAAATATTCAAGATTGGATGGCAGGTGAAGTGAAAAACTTCAGTTTTTCAGACCATCCTTAGCTGAAAGTGCTGGTACCATCTTGCCTTGCTCTTGCGCTTCAAGATGCTCTACATCGGATTTCCATTCTTCATCGGACCAGTATGAGACGGTAATCTCGAGGCCGCTGGAATCGTGGGTAGATCCATCCCCCAAAAACTGGGCTGTTCACCATCGCCACTCAACTGGGCCGAGAATATCACCGTATAGTAGGTGGTGGGTTCCGGTGTATGGGCGAAACTGTCCATGATGGGTTATCAACCGTCTTGATAACATTCACTGTACTACTTTGCAGTCAGGCACCAGATGAGCTCCTATTTCATTTCGCTGGTGGCCAATTTTTCCGAGCTATGCTCATTTCTGGTGTGGGCTGAATATTAGAGAAGCGGTGTACCCTGTTGATTGATCTTAATTGCGGATCAACAACCAACAGAGGGACACACCGCATGAGGCCATGCAACGGATTTGATTGTAGCTCATTTGGTGTACAATATGCGTTGATTGGTGTGGTTGGCCGGATGAAGCGAGGCATGGATATGGATGTTGCCAGAAAAATGAGCGTGAAGATACTGGGCTCTCCAGATTTACTAGAGACTATTGGTCTTTGTCGGTTTTTTAGAGGTTCTCTTAACACCCCCTAGTGGGATATAACCTGTTTCTGAACATTTTAAACTTGGAGTAAATTATGAAAAGCAACGTTAGTGGAATTGATCGCTGGCTTCGAATTGCAGTAGGCCTGGGTCTGATTGCATGGGGTATAGTAACTCAGAACTGGTGGGGTGCCGTAGGCGTGATTCCTTTCTTCACGGGCGCTATTGGCTGGTGTCCGGCTTATCTGCCTTTCGGCATAAGCAGTTGCAAGATCAAAAACTGACAAAAATGCATTAACGGGTGCAGAGAACTCAGGGAACGCGGCAGTTTTAAATATGCCATAATTGCCTTCTTGGGTGATTCTGCATCCCGCTGCTTAGTCTAATACCACCTGATGCTGAGGCTACAGGCCTCATTACCGCTTGGATCAGTCCCCGGTAGCTAGGGGAATAAGAAGAGCCTAGCAAAGAAGACACCCTAAAACCCGCCAAATACCAGTACCGCAACAATAATCGCTACGGGATGAAGATTAACCACTTCAGAGAAAAGCAAGGGCACCAGAACATTCCCGTCGATGGTTTGAAGAATAAAATAGGTCACACTCAACCAGATAAAAAGTGAGACTGAAAAGGTCTTTTGTCCAAACTCGGCAATCTCCTAACGCAAAATAGCAATGATCTCTTGTACCTGCTCCACCGAAATAATCTTAGGGTAGCGCTCAGGCAACCGCATCAATAACGCATGTCCCTTGGTAATCATCGATGGAACTTGTTGGAACAGCTGGGTTATCTGGCGAGAAAGTTGTTGCAGAAAAACAAATAGTAGAACGACCGTGAAGAGGAGAAAGGCCACAAATACAATCAGTACAGTGGGCAGTCTTGGGATGTGCCTTCGCTCGATTATAGCGACAATGTCCTCCAACAGGCAGGGCAACCACCACGCTGGCCAGTACGGGGGCCCATATTCCCCATGGGGATAATCACAGCAAAACCGACGAGCAAGGAATACAATTTTAGGATCGAAAAAATAATGGGAGCCTCTAAAAATCTTGCTAAATCAGCGATTAAGTTAGTAACCAATTCAATCAACCGCTGATAAAAATCATGCAACCGAATTTTTTGATCATCAAGACCGACTTGAATTCTTTGAGTAACTGGGAGACTCGCTGCCAAAGCTGGAAAGGACCGTAGACTGGGAGGTTTTCGGGTATTGTTGGGCTCAGTTTATAAAAACAGTCATCCCAGTAAAGGTGGCGTCCACCTTACGATGCGGTACTGATGTTAAAAGTGTTGGTCCTACAGCATTTGCTCAATCTGAACGATGATCAAACAGAGTTCAAAATACGGGATCGCTATAGCTTTTGTCGTTTTCTTGGGCTGAGCTCGGGGAGGGTAAGGTACCCGATGCCAAAACGGTTTGGGTGTATCGTGAGTGCCTGAAAGAATCGGGCTTTGTTGATAAACTCTTTTCAAAGCTGTTGATCCAGGTTGATGCAGCAGGCTTCAATGTTCGCAAGGGACGGATTGTAGATGCCGCTATCGTTCCTGTAACCAGGCAACGTAATACACGAGAGGAAAATAGGCAGATCAAAACCCGGGATGGCCTGAGGCATGGAGTGATAATAAACGCCGCCAGAAGGATGTTGCAGTACGCTGGACCATGAAACGAATTATAGTCAAATCTGGTGTTTAGCCAGTTGAATCAAGCGGCGACCTGATCGACTCCTGCTACCTCAAGACCCTCTTTAAATTTGATTCCGGTTATCACCTTCGCCAGGTAATCGAAACCCCGTAATCGTCTCCACGTCTTCTCGGCACACAGGCCGAGTTTGAACATCATGTGTAGCATGCCGTCACGCGATAGGCAGCCCTTGGAACGCTTGGTTCGATGGCGGATTGTCCCGAAGGTGGATTCAATCGGATTGCTGGTCCGAGTGCTCTGCCAGTGCTGCGCAGGAGATTGATAGAAAGCCATCAGTTCCTCTCGGTCTTTGTGCAGACAGATGGCAGCCTTCGGATACTTTGGCTCATACGTTTTGATAAACAGATCAAAGGCCTTTTCCGCATCGGCCTGGGTCTCCGACCGCCAGATGTTATGCAGTGCCTGCTTCGCTTTCGGCTGAGCTGACCTTGGCAGGCAGTTCAGCACGTTCATGGTCTTGTGCATCCAGCAGCGCTGCTGGCGCGTCTCCGGATACACTTCCTCCAGCGCAGCCCGGAATCCCATGGCACCGTCACCGATCGCCAATTTTGGCGGGGTCAGTCCGCGTGACTTCAGTTTCAACAGTACCTCCAGACAGCTCTGTGTGGATTCCCGTACACCATCCTCAATTGCCAGAAAATGCTTCTCACCACGCTCATTCACGCCGATCACCACCAGGGCACACAGCTTCGTCTGCTCTGCTCTCTGTCCGCTGTAGACGTCTGCCCACACATACACCCAATGGCCCTTATCCAGGCGCTCCTCGCACCAGCTCCGATATTCTTCTGCCCAGACCTGCTTCAGACGCGATACCCTGCCGGCCGACAAGCCTGTTGCATCCGGACCCACCAGCACTTTCAGGGCTTCACCCATCTTTCCACTGGAAATCCCCTTCAGGTAGAGCCACGGCAGCGCCGCTTCCAGTGACTTCGTCTTGCGTACATACGGCGGCACCAGAGCTGATCGGAACGTCACCGGCTCGCCGGTCTTCGCGCGAACTTTGGGGATCTTGACCGTGACCGGCCCCAATCCTGTCTGCAGTTTACGAGCTGGCAGGTGACCATTACGCACCACACCCACCTTGCTATCCTCTGTCCGTCGCTCGACGTGCTCCGCCAACAGCTCCAGCAGCTCGGCCTCCACCGCCTAGTAGATCAACTGCTCTGCACCGCTTCTCGGCAACTCTGTCAGCGGATCGATAATCGTATCTCGACCTGCCAGCTTAACAACGTTATTCTTACTCATGGTGGCGTATCTCCAATGGTTGTTTTGATGTCTCGCAACAATAAATCAACCAGATACCCCGCTTTTTTTCAATTCCTTTCAAACACCACTTTCAGTTATGACTCCCATGAAACCCATTATGGGTACAAAAGCCACATCAGCATAGACCGGAAGCACAAGGTCATTCGCAAGTACGCCATCACATCGGCTGAAGTTCACGATAGCCAGGTCTTCGAAGAACTGCTGGATGAGAACAACAGTAATGGAAGTGTCTGGGCCGATTCCGCTTACCGCAGTCATACTCATCGCAAGTCGATATGCAAACGCCCCTCGAATGAACGGGAGCAATGAGGCAAACCGAAAACGATCAAGAGTCCGGGCTCGAGTTGAGCACGTGTTTGCCCAGCAGGCCAATCGACTAGCGCGTAGCATCGGGCAAGTCAGGGTCGGCGTGAAGATTGGTATGATGAATTTGGTGTACAACATGCGTCGATTGGTGTGGCTGGCCGGATGAAGCGAGGTATGGATATGCGTGTTGCCAGAAAAATTGAGCATGAAGACACCGGGCCCTCCAGATTCGCTAGAGACTATTGGCCTTTGTCAGGTTTTTAGAGGCTCCCTAATGTTTAAGTCAATCGGCCAATAACTGCACTAGATTGATCTTTTCACTCGGTTGGTTTTTTTCAACTCTTCATAGTAACTGATGAATAAAGTCTCGAGCTCATCAATCACATCCATAGCTGAACGGCCATGCATGATGTGGGCGGTCATCAGCGAAGAGGTCTCGGTAAGAAGAGTTGATCGGTCCAGCATGGAGTAACTGACAGACAATCTTTTTATCGCAGAAACAACGGATTCCTCATCAGGCCTGGGTATCAATTGGGGCTCAGGTATCCCCGCTTTAGCCGGTGTTTCAACGGTTTCCTGCTGGGACAAAAAGGCGGCAAAAGCAAGCAGGCTTCTCTTCTCCTGCTCACCCAAAGCTTTATACAATTTAAGTAGTCTACGCTGCTCCCCTGGAAGATTCAGCTTTGGCGGCAGCATTTCTATCCCAAGCCATCGCTTTTATGTTCTTCGCAGTATAGCTGGGCAAAATCTAGAAGCTCTTCCATTATCCGCGCACGGAATTTTTGCTTCTGATGTACAAAAGAGAAGGGTCTCTCAAGCGAGGGGTCCAGTTCAATGGCAACCAGTGTGCCCAGCTTCAATTCTTTCTGAATGGTGGCGCGTGAAACCACAGAGATCCCCATACCGGCTTCCACTGCACTTTTTACTGCTTCTGGGCTTCCTAACTCCATGGCCATCTTCAAGTCATCAGGCCCACCTTCACTGCCTTGGGACAAAAATTCGCTGATCACTTCGCGGGTACCTGAACCCTCTTCGCGACAAATGAAAGGATATTTAACAAGATCCCCATAGGTGAATGTTTTACGCTGTGCCTCTGGGTGATCAGGCGGAACAATAGCAACCAATTGATCAGGACGACACGGCTCCACCACCAGATTCTTATTACCAACGGGCGCCTCAACCACGCCAAGGTCAATGGTATTGTTCTCGATCATGGAGACAATGCCATCGGTATTGGAGACCTTAAGATGGATACCAACCTCCGGGTATTTTTTTTTGAAGTCCCCCAGTAGTGCCGGAAGCATATACTCAGCAATAGTGGTACTGGCTCCAATAA
This sequence comes from Candidatus Vondammii sp. HM_W22, assembly GCF_022530855.2. GTDB lineage: Bacteria > Pseudomonadota > Gammaproteobacteria > Chromatiales > Chromatiaceae > Vondammii. The sequence goes on from NZ_CP099567.1 coordinate 1,170,860, forward strand.
TGAGAGAACCGCTGATATCCCCTGTCATTGCCTTGACAGAATTTTCCAGCTCAGTGTAGAGGTCGAAAATTTTATCGGCATAGATGTAAACATGGGCGCCGGCTTCAGTCAGACTGATCCGGTTATGAGTACGATCGAACAGACGGGTATTGAAATACTCTTCGAGCTGTCTAACCTGAAAAGTGACGGCTGGTTGCGTCATATGCAGCGACTCTGCCGCCTTGGTGAAACTGAGTAGTCTTGCAACAGTATGGAACACTTGGAGTCTGCGATCCGCCATTATTTTCCCCATCATTACATGTGGCGATAAAGCGCATTTATACCATAAAAAAGGGAGTAAAAGCCAATAGATAACCTATCCAAAAAAGGGGTATACGGTAGTTACACATGTTTGTTAATTTCGACTAAATATTCCTTTACGAGAAAGCACTATCAGTAGTCCAATACCTTGCTGAATCATTTGTCCGGCATTATTGATATTTTGCAAATAAGTTACCTGGGTGTTTCAAACAGGTTGTGGGATCTGCAACAAGGTGGTAGATCCGGGAGAATTACAATGTTATGTATTACGTTTTTACTCATAAGGGAACCTCTAAAAAATCGACAAAGGCCAATAATAGTCTCTAGCAAATCAGGGAAGCCCGGTATCTTCACGCTCATTTTTCTGGCAACATCCATACCCATACCTCGCTTCATCCGGCCAGCGACACCAACCGACGCATGTTGTACACCAAATTCATCATACCAATCTTCCACCGACCCTGACTTGCCCGATGCTACGCACCAGTCGATTGGCCTGCTGGGCAAACACGTGCTCAACTCGAGCCCGAACTCTTGATCGTTTTCGATTTGCCTCTTGCTCCCGTTCATTCAAGGGGCGTTTGCGTGTCGGCTTGCGATGAATCTGACGGCAGTAATGCGCACCTGGTAAAGCGGCTTCCAGTTCTACACTGCGGTAAGCAGAATCGGCCCAGACACTTCTATTACTGTTGTTCTCATCCATCAGTTCCTCAAAGACTTGGCTATCGTGAACTTCAGCCGATGTGATGACGTACTTGCGAATGACCTTGTGCTTCCGGTCTACGCTGATGTGGCTTTTGTACCCATAGTGGGTTTTGCCATGCTTCTTAGTCAAGTGGGCTTCAACATCCTTCTGGCGGCGTTTGTTATCACCCCATGCCTCAGGGCTATCTCCGGCTTTGATCTGCCTATTTTCCTCTCGCGTATTACGTTGCCTGGGTACTGGGACGATAGCGGCATCTACAATCTGTCCTTTGCGAGCACTGAAGCCTGCTGCATCAATCTGGATCAACAGCGCTGAAAAGAGTTTATCAACAAGGCCTCGTTCTTTCAGGCGCTCACGATATACCCAAACTGTTTTGGTATCGGGTACCTTACCTCCTGGCTCAGCCCAAGAAAACGACAAAAGCTATAGGGATACCGTATGTGGAACTTTGTTTGATCACCGGACAGATTGAACAAATGCTGTAGGACCAACACCTTGAACATGAGTTATAACTGAAAGTGTTGTTTGAAGGGAATTGAAAAAAAGCGGGGTATCTGGTTGATTTGTTGTTGCGAGACATCAAAACAACCATTGGAGATATGCCACCATGAGTAAGAATAACGTTGTTAAGCTGGCAGTTCGAGATACGATTATCGATCCGCTGACAGAGTTGCCGAGAAGCGGTGCAGAGCAGTTGATCTACCAGGCGGTGGAGGCCGAGCTGCTGGAGCTGCTGGCGGAGCACGTCGAGCGACGGACAGAGGATGGCAAGGCGGGTGTGGTGCGTAATGGTCACCTGCCAGCTCGTAAACTGCAGACAGGATTGGGGCCGGTCACGGTCAAGATCCCCAAAGTTCGCGCGAAGACCGGCGAGCCGGTAACGTTCCGATCAGCTCTGGTGCCGCCGTATGTACGCAAGACGAAGTCACTGGAAGCGGCGCTGGCGTGGCTCTACCTGAAGGGGATTTCCAGTGGAGAGATGGGTGAAGCCCTGCAAGTGCTGGTGGTTCCGGATGCAACAGGCTTGTCGGCCGGCAGGGTATCGCGTCTGAAGCAGGTCTGGGCAGAAGAATATCGGAGCTGGTGCAAGGAGCGCCTGGATAAGGGCCATTGGGTGTATGTGTGGGCAGACGGTGTCTACAGCGGACAGAGAGCAGAGCAGACGAAGCTGTGTGCCCTGGTGGTGATCGGCGTGAATGAGCGTGGTGAGAAGCATTTTCTGGCAATTGAGGATGGTGTACGGGAGTCCACACAGAGCTGGCGGGAGGTACTGTTGAAACTGAAGTCACGCGGACTGACCCCGCCAAAATTGGCGATCGGTGACGGTGCCATGGGGTTCCGGGCTGCGCTGGAGGAAGTGTATCCGGAGACGCGCCAACAGCGCTGCTGGATGCACAAGACCATGAACGTGCTGAACTGCCTGCCAAGGTCAGCTCAGCCGAAAGCGAAGCAGGCACTGAATAACATCTGGCAGTCGGAGACCCAGGCCGATGCGGAAAAGGCCTTTGATCTGTTTATCAAAACGTATGAGCCAAAGTATCCGAAGGCTGCCATCTGTCTGCACAAAGACCGAGAGGAACTGATGGCTTTCTATCAATTTTCTGCGCAGCACTGGCAGAGCATTCGGACCAGCAATCCGATTGAATCCACCTTCCAAGGGCTGCCTATCGCGTGACGGCATGCTACACATGATGTTCAAACTCGGCCTGTGCGCCGAGAAGAAGTGGAGACGATTACGGGGTTTCGATTACCTGGCGAAGGTGATAAGCCGGAATCAAATTTAAAGAGGGTGTTGAGGCAGCAGGAGTCGATCAGGTCGCCGCTTGATTCAACTGGCTAAACACCAGATTTGACTATAACTCTTTGAACATCAGTACCGCATCGTAAGGTGGATGCCACCTTTACTGGGATCACTATTTTTATAAATTGAGTCCAACAATACCCGAAAAGCCTCCCAGTCTACGCTCCTTTCCGGCCTTGGCAGCGGGTCTCCCAGTTGCTCAAGGAGTTCAAGTTGGTCTTGATGATCAAAAAAACTTGGTTGCATGACTTTTATCAATGGTTGGTTGAGTTGGCTAATATTATCGCTGATTTGCAAAGGTTTTTAGAGACTCCCACATGCAATACAATAAAAATCCTGATTACATACTAGGCTCAGCTATTGAGCCAGTGGTCATTGCATAATAGAAACCACTGAATACAGAGGGTTTTCTATCATGCCGAAAAATACAGTGCAGTTTCAAAAAGGTCTTGGTTTACACAAATTTATTGAAAAATATGGTTCTGAAGAGCAATGTCAACAAGCATTGTACCAACTGCGTTGGCCTACCGGATATATATGTCCTGAGTGTGGCAACACAACAGGTTGTGAACTCAAAAGCCGTAAGATATATCAGTGCCACAAATGCCACCACCAAAGCTCCCTGACTGCTGGCACCATCTTTCACGGCACCAAGCTGCCGTTGAAGAAGTGGTTTCCGGCTATCTATCTTGTTGACTCAGCGTAAAAAGAGTACTTCTGCCTTGCAACTGTTCCGTGAAATTGGTGTGAACTACAATACAGCCTGGAAGCTCAAGCACAAACTGATGCAGGTGATGATGGAACGTCAGAGTCAAAAAAACTGGCTGGTCGCATCGAGATGGATGATGCCTGTATTGGTGGTGAGAAACCGGGAAAGCGTGGGCGAGGGTCTCGTAATAAAATCCCTTTCGTGGCAGCTGTTGAGACGACGCAGGACGGCAGGCCAATGAAGATCCAACTGCGTCGGCTCCGCGGTTTTCAGAGTGCGGAGATGGCTCGATATGCCAGATCCAGTCTGTGTGCTGGCAGCATAGTTTTTTCTGATGGGCTCTACTGCTTCAGAGCAGTTACAGATGCTGGATGTGATCATATGCCTATCGTCACTGGCGGTGGGCGAAAGTATACCCAGCTCTCCACCTTTAAATGACTGAATACCATGCTTGGTAATATCAAGAATGCTTTGCAGGGAACCTTTCATGCTATTCGTAAAAAACACGTACCTCGTTATCTCGCCGAGTTTGAATATCGCTTTAATCGCCGGTTTAATCTTCCGGCTATGATTGAACGATTACTCTGCGCCGCGTTACGTACACCATCGATGCCTTATCGTCTCCTGAGGATGGCTGGGGTTTATGGGTAATCAGGATAAAAATTAAGATCGCAGAACCGACAACTTTTAACTGGCGGTAGCGAAAATAAAGAATAGCCCCTAAATAATTAGGAGACACATTTTAATGAAAAAACTTGCACTCTTGTCGGCCATCTCTCTGGCCATCTCTGGTTAGGCAATGGCTGGTGGCTGGAAACTTCCAGAGAATTCAATCAATGGCACCGCACTTTCGGCCGCTAACGTGGCCAACGCCCATGGCGCCGATGCCTCTTACTACAACCCGGCTGCAATGGCTTTCAATGAGGATGGTGCATCCTTTGAAGCCGCACTGACGCTCATTCATCTGAGCGGCATTGAATACTCAAATCCCGCATTATCATTATCAGATGAAACAAAAGTGGAGAATATACCTGTACCTTCATTCCACTACGTCGGCCCTGCTATGGGTAATTTTCGGTTTGGTCTCTCAATGGTCACTCCTGGCGGGCTATCCAAACGCTGGAAAGGATTTGGCAAAACATCCTCGGAAGAATTTTCCCTTGAAACTATGGAGATTAATCCAACTATTGTGTTTAAGATAAATGATCAGTTCTCTATGGGAGGTGGAGTACGCGCAATCTACAGTAAAGGTGTAGTTAAAAGCGATGATCAAGGTCCAATATTCGCTGCATCTGGGGGAACGTTGTCTCCCGCACGGGACATGGAGGGCGATTCCTGGGACTTTGGATATAATCTCGCGTTGCATTTTAAAGCCACTGATAATTTAAAACTTTCTGCCACCTATCGTTCAAAAATCGGTCTCACCGAAGAGGGGACTGTTACGCTAAGCCCGTCTTCATTAGGCCTCACACCCGGCCTCCCGACTATAAATACTAGCGCATCAGTCAGTATACCAATACCGGCCGCATTCAGTCTTGCTGCTGCATTTGACATCAGCGACCAGACCACAGTTGAGTTGGTTTTAGAAAGAACTTACTGGTCTGCATATAAAGATTTAGACTTTAATTATCCAGTAAACGTCTTTCCTTATACTTCTGTCTTTGATGATCCGGCAGTAAAAAACTGGAAAGACACCAATACGCTGCGTATTGGTGTAACCCACCAAATGGATAGCAGGTGGACTGTAATGGGAGGGTTTGCCTACGATAAAACACCCGAGCCAGAGTACTATGTAGGCTTTGAACTCCCAGATTCAGATGCCAAGATCTTCTCTTTAGGTGCACGTTATCAGTATTCAGACAACTTGAATATTGGCGCAGCATTTCTCTATGACAAGAAAGACAAACTGGAGATTGCCAGTAGCAATTCTACTCTCTTTACCAGTGCAACCTTCGAGGATGCAGCTGCCTATTTGCTGACCATTGGCGTTAATTATACATTCTGAATTTAACTCAGGAATTACCATAAAATATAAATGCCGAAGCGACGACTGCTTCGGCATTTTTGCTTCCACCCACGTCACTATCCACTACCGAACACAGCGGCTATAATTCTCAATAACACCCCGCAGATGTTAGCAAGAGGGTATGGACTGCTGAAAACTTGCGGCAGTATTCAAACCGCATAAATAGAAAAAGCGTTGCCCCTTTACAGGGAACAGCGCTTTTCAAGAGTTAAATCCTACCGCTTAGATATACAGGCAGATGTCACTCTCACCGGCAAATTCAAAGAATCTGGCAGCACCGGCATATTCAACGCCACCGATAAAATCTGCGACATTCATATCGAACAAATCCACTGTCATCTGGCAGGCAATCAACTTCACTTCAGCTTCCTGGCAGAGTTCGCGCAACTCTTCAAGACTAGCGATACCCTTGTCGGCCATCTTCTTTTTCATCATCATGGTCATCATAGCCTGCATGCCTGGGAGTGTGGTACCCAGTACAGGGAACCACTTATCCATGCCCATGGGCATTGGCATACCCGGGTTGCCCAAAGGGGTAACTTGCAGGTTCAAATTTTTCCGCAGCAACTGCAAGCCGTAGAAAGTAAAGAAAATCTCAACGTCATATCCCAGAGCTGCCGCAGTAGACGACAAGATGAATGGGGGATAAGCCCAGTCCAGTGAACCTTTGGTTGCAATAATAGCTAGTTTTTTTGCTTCCATTTTGAATCTCCTCCACATTTTTGTGAGGTTTGATTACGGACCAGGAAGAGCTAGGCTCTTTTGATCAGGAAGTGGAATTTACCGCCTTCCTCTTTGGATTCCATCAGCTCATTGCCAGTCTGCTTGGCAAAAGCCTCAAAATCCTTAACGGAACCAGGATCGGTAGCAATAATATGAAGGATCTGGCCAGCTTCCATACCAGAGAGGCTCTTCTTAGCACGCAGGATGGGCAGAGGGCAGTTCAGTCCACTAGCATCCAGTTCTTGATCAAAATCGGCCATGTGCAATCTCCAAAGTGTTTGCCTGTTGTTTGATGAATCAGCTCCATCTTATATTCTAACTGACTCAGAAACGCAAGCCATTAGGTCTTTATGGGAACATACAAAAGCTTCACGGCCAAGCAAACAAGCTGATGTTAGATTACTATTGAGCCAACCAACCGGATGGCCGACTTTTAACTATAAGCCACAATCTCAAAACCGCTGCGTGCCCAATCGATAATCCCACCCCGCAGATTGACTACATTCTGTAATCCCTGTTGCATCAGGTACATGCATGCGTGATGAGAACGTGCTCCGCTTTGGCAGTAGAGGATAATCTCCTTATCTGCAGGAAATTCATTCATTTTTGTTGGCAAAAGATGCATTGGAAGATGCTCAGAGTTTGGGAGCATACCGTGGGCTACTTCAGTTTCACTCCGGATGTCCAGCAGCATCAGATCCTCGCCTGCGGTTATCCTGCTTTCCAGCTTTTTCGAATCGATTTCTTTTACCACAGCGTCAAACCTTGCATTTAATAACTGAGCCAATTAGTGTAGTATTAATTTCCTAATATAGTCAAATTAACTGATTCTGTACTCGGCCGATCAGGATATACTCTGCTTCTCAGGCATATCCATTGTTCCGGTATTTTGGGCCATGTTAGAGTTCTGCCTCGTTTGAATATTACGCTTGAAATGATTTATCAGGCTTTGACTGCAACATTATTTAGAGGCCGTAGATTAACGATGGATTTTCTCCCGATTTTCCTCGATGTAAAAAAGAAGCTTTGCCTGATTGTCGGTGGAGGAGAGGTCTCAAACCGCAAAGTCACCCTGCTTCTGAAAGCCGGTGGCCAAGTCCGGGTGATTTCGCCGGAACTCTGTCCAAATTTATCTGCGGCGGCAGAAAAGGGCTTGATAGAACATCTCTCCAGGAATTACCGGAAAGGGGATCTGGACGCTTGTCATCTGGTAATCGCTGCCACCGACAATGCAGAAGTTAATCGGCAGGTCTCCGAACAGGCACGCTTACAGCGTATCCCGGTCAATGTGGTTGATCAGCCTGACCTCTGCAGCTTCATCACCCCCTCTATTATTGACCGTTCCCCCGTGGTTGCCGCAGTATCCACCGGCGGCGCCTCACCGGTGCTGGCGCGCTTGATCCGCAGTCGGCTGGAGGCGTTGATTCCCGCTGGATACGGCCGCCTGGCCGAATTGGCCAGCCGGTTTCGTGACCGGGTAAAACAGCGATTCAATATTCCTGCAGACCGCCGCTTATTTTGGGAGCAGGTGTTGCGGGGTGGCGTTGCCGAACGTGTGTTCTCTGGCCATATGAAAGAGGCTGATACTGCCATGGAACACGCGTTAAACTCTTTCCAATCAAACAGCACCACAGGTGAAGTCTATCTGGTTGGCGGAGGCCCCGGTGACCCGGATCTGGTTACCTTCCGCGCTCTGCGACTGATGCAACAGGCAGACGTGGTGGTTTACGACCGCTTGGTTGCCAAGCCGGTTCTTGATATGACCCGCAGGGATGCTGAGCGCATCTATGTCGGTAAAGAGCGCGCCCACCACGCCATGCGGCAGGAGGAGATCAACCAGCTCTTGGTCGATCTGGCAAAAGAGGGCAAGCGGGTGGTTCGTCTCAAGGGTGGCGACCCGTTCATCTTTGGCCGCGGCGGAGAAGAGATTGACACCCTCTCTGCAGAGGGCATCCCCTTCCAGGTAGTGCCTGCCATCACTGCGGCTTCAGGCTGCGCCGCCTACGCCGGCATCCCACTGACCCACCGGGATTACGCCCAATCTGTCACCTTTGTCACCGGCCATCTGAAAGATAGCACAATGAATCTTAACTGGGAGCAACTGGCTCAGCCCTATCAGACCGTTGTTTTCTACATGGGCCTTCTCGGTCTGCCGGTTATCTGCAAAGAACTGATAGCTCAGGGTACCTCCCCGGATATGCCCATAGCGCTGATCCAGCAAGGCACCACAGAGAATCAGAGAGTATTCGCCGGTACGCTGAGCAATATCCAGGAGATCGTAGACCGTGAACAGCCAAAACCTCCCACACTGATTATCGTCGGCAAGGTGGTGGAGTTGCAGGAGAAACTAAGCTGGTATAAAGCGCCGGAAACCCCGACCCAGGGTGCAACTTCACCGATTGGTCCTGAGATAGAATAGAGGCAGAAGTAACAGTCCATAGGTATTGAAATGTCCGGAGCATGTACAATTATGAGCAACACGCCCTCGCAGATAGCCCGGTCTCCCTTTCTCCCGCGTCCTCTTGCTTTGCCGTTGAGCCTAATCCCGACATCGGCCAGTAGCCAAGTACTGGTAAAAGCATTAGAGCGGATCTTCGAGCCTGAACTGGCGGATGGCGAGGTGGACTTTCTGGAAGGTCGGATAATGCTGATAAACGTCGTGGACGCGCGTCTCAGTTACCGTATAACACTGGTCGACGGTAAACTCAAAGCAGCAGATGGCGATCACCATGACCTGAGTATCGAAGGGTCCATTTACGATTTCCTGCTTTTAGCCACACGGCAGGAAGATGCCGACACCCTCTTCTTCAACCGCCGGTTAAAGCTGGGCGGTGATACAGAATTGGGACTCTTTGTAAAAAATTTTCTGGATGCAGTGGAACTGGATGACCGTCTAGGATTTTTACTGAAAGTACTCAACAACGCCACTTTCATTATTGGCAGAATGCCCGATCTGAACGCCTTCAAACCTGGACGACTCTTGGGCTGACACTAACTTAATTCTAAAAGCACTTAATCCTTAGGCTTCAGACCACCGTCACCCCGATCTGTGCCGGGATGACGATTTAATTATCTGTATAGGAATTTCGGCTTGCCCCTGAAGAGAGTGGGCGGTAACAATTCAGTTCCCCGCTACACCATCGCCTGTGCACGCATCTCCATTCCAGCCTCGCCAAACCAGTAGCCATCGCAGGAACCTACGGGCATTAGTCGTTCAAGCTGCTTATAACCCTGTTTTAGGTCCATATCCTGATTCAGGCAACGGTGGAAAATTTCAATGACTTTCTTTGTCTGCCGGTATTGGGGACTGATGCGGATGACATCCACCTCCAGCTCCCGCATTCGTTCAATCTCCAACAGCAGATTGAATGTATGTGCCGACTGGGTCTGGATACCATTGAGTGCCAGGAACCGCGTATCATCCTGTGTCGACAGGGTTAATCCATCCGGGTAATCCAGGCAGCGGTACTGGCAGTCATCCTTGGGTAAATTATGGGCTCGTGCGGTAAAGCAGCGGGCTGAATAAGCTAGCGGCAGACGGCCATAGACCAATACTTCAGTCTCCACCCCTGCAGGACGTTTCACCTGCATATCCGCCAGGGTCTCATGTGATAGTTCAACCGGGAAGACCCAGCGTTTCAAACCCTGACTGGCCAGAAGTGCCAACGTCCGGTCATTGTAGACATTGACGCTGTGCCCGGTGACAAACGACCGACCCTGCATCAACTGCACCGCCCCCATGTCATTAGCTTCGACCCAATAGCGCCCGTTGTCACAGATCCGGTGCAACCGTTTTAGCTCCGATTCCGCTTCCAGCAGGGCAAGCGTGGAGATAATCACCTCCTTTCCGGCGGCCGCCAACCGGTCGGCCAGGGCAAACCAGTCATCGGTACGCATCAGTGTCCGTTTGGAGCAGATAGTCTCACCCAGATAGACAATATCCACCGGGGACTGAGCCACCTTTTCATAGAACTCAAGTAGTTGGTCTTTTGGCCAGTAATAGAGAAGCGGGCCAATAGAAAGTTTTGGTTGTGTACTCATATTTTTATCTGATCTCTACTGCCAGGGACGGCTATAAGCGCCAAGGGTCGTCTGTGTCCCTTCTGAGACTTTGCTAAGTTCGGTCATCCACTCATTTTTGGGCCTATAGTGCTCTGGATCTCTCTGGCAGGCATTCAAGGCTGCCCTCCAGACTTTAGTAACCTGAGCCACATAGACAGGGCTGCGCTGGCGTCCTTCTATTTTCACTGCTTCGACACCTGCTGACTGAAGCTGTGGCAGCAGTTCCAGCGTATTCAGGCTGGCTGGCTCTTCAAGGGCATGAAAGGTATTTCCACCCACACAGAAACTCCCTTTGCAGAGAGTCGGATAGCCAGCGTTTTCACCTTTGCCGTAGCGCTCGATCAGCACCCCACCAAGATGGGTCTCCAATCCGCTCGCTGTCTCCCGCCACTCCACATGGCTGGCCGGTGAACAAGCCCCATAGGTATTAGGAGACCGTCCGGTGGCATAAGATGAAAGAATACAACGCCCTTCCACCATCACACAGAGACTGCCAAAACCAAATACTTCGACCTGTACCGGGCTGTGATCCACCACATGCTGAACTTGGCTGAGGGAGAGCACCCGGGGCAATACCGCGCGCCGGATACCAAAGTTATCCTTATAGAACTGCAAGGCTTCATAGTTAGTGGCAGAGCCCTGCACGGAAAGGTGCAGATTCAGCTCAGAATAGTATCCAGCCGCATAATCCAGCACCCCGATGTCGGCTGCGATCATTGCATCCACCTGGAGATCCGCAGCCTGATCCACCGCGTTCTGCCAGCGTGACCAGCCATCCGGCTGAGGGTAGGTATTGAGGGCAAGAAACACCTTCACGCCACGTTGATGAGCATAACGAATGCCCTCGGCTATCTTGGCAGGGCCAAAGTTCAACCCAGCGAAGTGGCGGGCATTGGTATCGTCACGAAAACCAAAATAGACAGCATTCGCGCCATTATCCACCGCGGCTTTCAGCGACGGGAGATTACCTGCGGGACATACTAGATCCATGAGTTTAACCAGTTGTAATAGCGAAATCCGTTCGGAGAACCCTTAAAAAAGAGCGCAGAGAACACGGAGGAGCACAGAGTACGCAGAGTTTTTTCTGTTTTCATAATAGTAGCCTTTGCATACTCTGTCTCTTCGCTGCGATCTATGGTCTCTCTCTTCACTGTTTCCGGGCAGACACTCGTTAAAAGAATTATCCGGTTTTCTCAAGAGAAAGACCGGAACCATTTGCGAGTCGCGATCCCTGGCAGGTTCCGCGCTGCCACAACTCAGATTCAATGCCATTCAAGATCGCCCATTTTTTCGAGCACCACTCCGGGGTCAACAGAATATCCTTCGATGCCGTGCCGGTTACCCGGTGATAGACCACTGACCGGGGCGTCCGTTCGATCAGATCAGCGGCGATCGATATATACTCTTCCGATGAGAGTGGCAGATATTCGTTCCGTCGCCACTGGTTGGCCAAGAGGGTCCCCTTCACCACATGAAGCGGGTGCAGCTTTAACCCTTCGACGCTCAGATTCAGAACCTTATCAAGACTCGAGAGCGCTTCCTTCCTTCCCTCCCCCGGAAGGCCCAGAATCAAATGGGTACAGACAGGCAGTCCACGCAGGTGGGCCGCTCGGACGGCATTTTTATACTCGGCAAAGCCGTGTCCACGATTGACTCGCTCCAGTGCTGTATCCGAAGCGGATTGTAATCCAAGCTCCAGCCACACCTCATGCCCTTTTGCCTGAAGACCGGATAACAGATCGAGCACCTCATCGGGGACACAATCGGGGCGGGTCCCCACAGACAGGCCCACCACATCGGGTTCTTCCAGGGCCTTGCCATAGAGCTCGGCGAGATACTCTACATCGGCATAGGTATTGGTGTAGGCCTGGAAATAGGCGATATAACGGCGGGCCCCGGTACGCTTGAGTAACACTCGCCTACCGGCTTCGATCTGTTCCGCCACTGTATGCGGTTGCTTGGCATTTGGATTGAATGAAGCATTATTGCAGAAGGTGCAGCCACCGCGTCCCTTGCTGCCATCGCGATTGGGGCAGGTAAAGCCGGCGTTAATGGCGAGCTTATGGACACGCTCGCCATAACGGCGCAGCAGATCCTGTCCAAACGTGTTGATGTAATCGGGTAACGCCATCAGTCCCTCCAAACTCCTACGGAAAATAAGCGAAGCAATCTCCCATACCACCAGGGGCAGGTAAATGACTCATGTCAGAGAACATCCCTATCAACCAAAACGGTTATTTTTAAGGAACCCTGATTAATTCTGGATCGGATAGATGACGAGTTGAAATCTTCTGGATCAAAGCGAAAATTACCGGTAATAGCGGGCTATTGCAAAGGTTATCAACGCAGAGCCGGGAGATTTCAGCCATCAGACACCGATTCATGAATTGACCAGAGGCTCCTCAATTTGACCTTACTGATTCTACCATGATGAACAGGTGGGTACCTGCGAAGAAAAAACGATATTAATCCAGCGGGTAAATATACTTACCAGGCTGCGTACTTTATGATGTGTCGCATTGAAGTGACTTTATCACTTGTTCAGGCTCTTTTTGCAAGGTTCGCGTACAGGATCGTGTTCTCTTTTTCAGATCGTTCACAGAACGAATCGTCTCTCCGCCATGAAGCATGCTTTTCAGATCACAATTGAGATATTCGTCAGGGTTCAGTTCCGGTGAATAGGCAGGCAAGAAAAAGACTTCCAGATAGCGCTTTACGATCCGGTTAGATAACCAGCGCTTCACCTTCTTGGCGTGATGCACTCGTAAGTTGTCCAGTATCAGAAATACTTTTCCCGGTGTAAATTCAATCAGTGCTCTTAAAGGGATGGTCTGAAAAATTGAAGTTTTTCACTTCACCTGCCATCCAATCTTGAGTATTTGTAAAAACAACCCGCGTTATTCTCGGATTTGACCTTAATTTTGGCTATTCTGAGGCTTTCAGTCGCAACTTGCCTATGAAATGGCTAATAAATATTGCTTAGCCAGTACCCGATTAATCAAGGTACACTTGGCAAATACCCAATGGGCATTTTTCTCAAGCCCTCGATCGAACCTTGTTAAAACCAAACTGCGGCTTCATTACACCGAATACATGCTCTACTCTGGCGCGCGTTTCCGATTTGTATCGATTCGCTGATGGTTCCTGCTCGGTTAATTGTCGATTACGACAGGCTTTCTTCCGGGTAAAGCCTTTGGCGCATGCTTGGTCAGTTTATCTTTCTGTCCTGCATAGGCAGAATCTCCCCGTACGCGTGTTTCGTTTCCATGCAACAGGTCTTCCAATACCTGCGAGTCATGAATATTGGCCGGTGTCACAGCAATTGAGTGGATCAGTCTGGTTTTGCTGTCCACGCCAATATGGGCCTTCATGCCAAAGTACCATTGATTGCCTTTGTGGGTTTGATGTGTATCCGGATTACGGTTTATTTCTTTGTTCTTCGTTGTGATGATCGTGGCATCAACAAGGGTTCCCCGGTTGAGCTTCATACCATTCTCGGCCAAGTAAACATTGACCAAACGAAACAGCTCATCCCCAAGATTATTCCTTTCCATCAGATGGCGAAAATTGCCGATGGTTGTTTCATCCGGTGCGGGCTCATTACCCAGATCGATACTGACGAACTTACCCATGGCACGTGAATCATAAAGCGCTTCTTCTGCTGCGGGATCAGAGAGTTTAAACCAGTGCTGTAGAAAGTGGATGCGCTAGACCAATGGGCTTTCTTCCGCGCCCTTCTTCGGATTTGGGTAACAGGGTGCTATGGCCTCGCCAAGCTCCTTCCAGGGGATGATTTGCTCCATCTCATCCAGAAAATGCTCCTTGCGGATCTTTTTTCGGTATTTTTCAAAGCCCCTGACTTCTAAGCTTTGCTGTTTCATCGTTTCCCTGGAACTGGTGATCTATGGATCAATGGTATACGATTGCTTTAATCAATCAGACGATGTCCTCATAAATAGCTTATTAGCTCATACTTATTATTATGGTTATAAATAATTCAGGGCTTTCTATAAGGGATCGATTGGCGAAAGGTCACTGAGCTAATGCTTGCAACTGTGATGGAAAAGTTCGATTTTCGATCCCGAAAATCCATTAATTATTCAGATACCCATGGTGTACTTACAACCTGAATCCACCATTAGCGTTGAATGCCTCTATCGAGGCGGCCGGGGCAGACGAGCATGGCTGGGGATTTTCTGTTGTAGCCGATGAGGTGAGAGCACTCTCCAAAGAGAAAACAAAAATTGCGGCTAGGGTGATACACGGAACGTTGGGGCGTTTTAGAAAGCAGGTAGAGATGATCACCGAAAGAGTCGGAAGCTACATGTGGCTTGTCCGCGATGATCAATACCGCAGTTGGTGTTTTTCGGTGAACAATTTAGTGAATTTGAGCAATCCGCAAACTGCACGCTCAGTGTCATACACTATGCAAAGGATCGCTCTTTTGCTTTGCTTGTGAAGACGGATCATATTATCTACAAACAGGATGGATATTCTTCTCAGTGGTAATGTGAGGATAAGTACTAAGTGGTATTACGAAGGTTCGGGAAAGAGCGTATCTGGCGAAGTGGCCAACTATGGCTGAACTGGAGGTCTACCACCCAGCCGTTCATGATAATGTTCAGATTGCCATTGAACAGCATGATTTGGATTGGGAGAAAGATGAAGCGATCCATAACGAAATTGTCGGTAAGGTCGTTGCTTTTGAGCTGGGCAGTGGCGGTGTTATATCAACAATCGATCATCGATAGAGTTGGTTGTTAACGGTTGAAGCGTGAGCATGAACTATTCTTTTGAACTCATCGGGATTGTCCGTTCTCCGTACAAAGAGAAATTCGGCATACCGCGCCAGCCCGGCTTGGTCTCCGAAGCAGAGGCCAGACTTGAGTTATTGGCACCCTATAACCGCCCTGAGACAGTCGATGGGCTCGATGGCTATTCTCATATCTGGATTCAGTTTGTGTTTCATCGGACCGTCAGGGATCAGTGGCAACCGATGGTGCGCCCCCCGCGGCTTGGCGGTAATAAGCGTGTCGGTGTTTTTGCCAGCCGGTCGCCTTTCAGGCCAAATCCTCTCGGGCTCTCCGTGGTAAGGCTCGATTCGGTTAATGCAACGGATGGTAAGGTGGAGCTGATGCTCTCCGGGGTGGATCTGTTGGATGGCACTCCGGTGCTGGATATCAAGCCCTACGTTGCCTATGTGGATGGTATTCCTGATGCACGTTCAGGTTTTTCCCCGGCATCGCCGGATGCTGTTTTTGATGTGCAACTTTCGCCTCTGGCGGAAGCGCAGGTGCAGGCGCGTAGTGAGGAGAATCTACGCGCCCTTATCATAAATCTCCTAGCGATAGATCCACGTCCTGCCTACAGTAATAGTCAGCCTGATCGGATTTACGGCATCCGGCTGTACGATTTTGATCTGCGCTGGAGAGTTACTGGCGGTTTGATCGAAGTGCTTGAGCTGGCTAATCAAAACTGAGGTAGTGGTTTGCCGAGCAGCGGGCTTTTTGTACTTCGCTGACCATACTCTCTAGGTATGGAATGGTATCTTCCCGCTCAATCATGGTTGAGATGGGGCCAGATTGATCCAGAGCGGATCGATGCTGTCCTCTGCAACCGCTTTTTTGTTCTCATCGCCGCAGAGAGCAACAGCCCCCAACAAGATGAATCTGTTGCACACGCCCTTCAGGGAGGCGTGATAAGTAAGCTTTTGGATCGAATCCCTGATTTACGCTGCTGGCATGGAGATTTCCGATATCGATCAGGGAGTCTAGTCTGACTGTTCGGCGATCTCGCTGATAAATTCAAATTTCGGTATTTCCACTGCCTTATTCTGTCCCATCGGGACATTTTCAAACAGTATTTGGCGACCCAGTAGATCCTGAATCTGCTTGATGCGGATGACAATGTGCTCCAGGGTCTCTACGGAATAGGGGATTGGCAGCAGCTGGCCTTGGAGGTCATCCGCGCCACTCCAGCAGAGGTGGCCGGAGATCCGGGCCGGTTCAATTCGATCGGCCAGCTGTTTCAGTCGTCCCAGGTACTCGAGATCAAGGGGCTACGGACTGCCAATGGCCAGGGAGATACCGTGCATAACCACAGGATAGCGTTCGGCAATCTCATCCAATGCCGACAGTATTGACCCATTATCATCCAGATAGCCTTCCGAGATGATCTCGAACCAGTCGATATCCGATCGCTGATCCAGAACCGGCTGGATATACTCTATGGCGCAGTCCAAATCCAAGGTAGGGTAGTGGTATTGTGGGGGAGTGGATCATTGCAGCAGCTCAGTTCCTGTTACCCTAGAAAGATTAGTTGGATACACGTGCAGGGCGTTAAGATATTGGTTCGATTAGCGTAATAAAAAAGTCCGTAGTTACCTTATTGGTGATGAGGCTCTTTTTTATATAGCTAGGCGGACCAAGAGCTTGCGTCCAACTGATTTTTCTAGGGTTATATGACCAAGATACTGCTTATTCCCTCGTTACGGCAAGGAGATTGTCGGTTTCAATGCAATGCATTGAACATTCTGCCGCGAAACCGGGTTACCAGTTCACCGCTGCCACCCAGGATATTGAAGATTGCCAGCATCCCTTTTCGGGCGGCATCGTCACCATATACCCGGTCTTTCAGCATCAGCTGCAGCAGAAGCTCCAGCGCCTTTTCGTAGGCTTGCTCCAACACTTCGCGGGCGGCGAGTTGGTAACGTGCTTCGCTCTGGTTGCCATCTGCGGCCAGAAGCTGTTTGAGAGCCTCTTTTTCGGGTGCGGCATGGGCGATGCGATTAAAATCAAAGCGAGCGCGAAGAGAGAGGATCTCTGGCTTATCCTGTTCGTCAGTTGGCAGTTCTGACAAGACCTCTTCAGCCTGATCGATATCTCCCAGGGCAGCTTTCAGCTTGGCATAGGCGAGCAGTACGCGGGGGGAGTCTGGATCGCTCTCTCTGGCGCTCTCTATCAAAGGTATGGCTTCGGCGGTTTTCCCTTGCTCTATCAGCAGCTCAGCCTGCGCGATCAGATTATCCGAATCTCTGGGGATGTGCCTCTCTAGGAAGGCGCGTACCTCAGATTCCGGAAGAGCCCCCATGAACTCATCAATCGCCTCGCCGTCCTTGAATAGCTTGACGGTGGGGATGCTGCGGATGCCGAATTGGGTCGCTAGGGCTTGCTCCTCCTCTGTGTTAATTTTGGCCAGGATGAATTTTCCCTGGTAGGCATCTGCAAGGCTGGCCAGTGTTGGCATCAGTGTTTTACAGGGTTGGCACCAGGGGGCCCAGAAATCCACCAGTACCGGGACGGATTGTGATCCCTGGAGGATGATTTCATCGAAATTATCAGCGGTGATGTCGAAAATGTAGGGCGATGTGCTCATGATTTAGTCCGAATCTTGAAGATGAGATTGCTGTTGGAAAGTAATATAAGGCCATATTTTCTTATTTCCAGATAGCGTCCGAATATTGATGCTATCCCAATAGACAGGATAACCCCACATCAAGTAGAATCCCCTCGGTCGCGGTTATGCGTTTCAGCGTTGCCGTTCCCTGGAATATTTATACTAATTTATCTGCTTGGGATAGTCCTCTGTTGGGCCTGCCCCGTTCGGCATGCCTGCTGGGGTCTGATCTTTTGAAAAAAACTGCCTTATTGATCCTTGAAGACGGAACACAGTTCCGGGGTGAGTCTATTGGTGTCGATGGTCAGACTGTCGGCGAGGTGGTATTCAATACGGCGATGACCGGCTACCAGGAGATTCTCACCGACCCCTCCTACTGTAAACAGATTGTCACCCTGACATACCCGCATATCGGAAATACCGGCACCAATGACGAAGATGAAGAGTCTTCCGCTATCTACGGAGCTGGGCTGATTATTCGCGATCTGCCACTGCTGGCCAGTAGCTGGCGAAATCAGCAGCCGTTGGATGAGTATTTGAGGGACAATGGTATGGTGGCCATTGCCGGTATCGATACCCGTAAATTGACTCGGATTCTTCGGGAGAAAGGTGCCCAGAGCGGCTGTATCATCGCTGGAGATGCCATTGATGAAGCGACAGTATTGGCAGCGGCAAAGGCCTTCCCCGGTCTTAAAGGGATGGACCTTGCCAAAGAAGTGACAACCGGCACCCCTTACGAGTGGATTCAGGGCTCCTGGAGTCTGGATAGCGGTCTGCCGGATATAACCCATCCCATTGAAGAGCATCTGCCGACACATGTCGTCGCCTACGATTACGGCATTAAACGGAATATTCTGCGCATGTTGGTGGATCGTGGCTGCCGGGTAACCGTGGTACCGGCTCAAGCCCCCGCTAGCGAGGTACTGGCAATGAATCCGGATGGAGTTTTTCTCTCCAATGGCCCCGGTGACCCTGAACCCTGTGATTACGCCATTGAGGCGATCAAGCAGGTGGTGGATTCCGGTATCCCGGTGTTTGGAATCTGTCTTGGTCATCAACTGCTTGCTCTGGCAAGCGGCGCCGGGACGGTCAAGATGAAATTTGGCCATCATGGAGCCAATCACCCGGTTCAGGATCTGGCCTCGGGAGCGGTGATGATCTCCAGCCAGAATCACGGTTTTGCCGTAGATGAGGAGAGCCTGCCGGAAACTTTGGAAGTGACACATCGTTCGCTGTTCGATGGCTCCCTGCAGGGTATTCATCGGATAGACAAACCGGCTTTCGGTTTCCAGGGGCACCCGGAAGCCAGCCCCGGCCCCCACGATGTGGCACCGGTGTTCGACCATTTCATCGAGTTGATAGAGTCCGCGAATGAGCGCGGGGAACAGTAATCTTATTCGCGTTAACTTGCAGCTGGATATACATGCCTAAAAGAACAGACATTGAAAGTGTATTGATCATAGGTGCCGGCCCGATTGTCATCGGCCAGGCCTGTGAGTTTGACTACTCCGGTGCACAGGCATGCAAGGCTTTGCGCGAAGAGGGGTACCGGGTAGTTCTGGTCAACTCCAATCCGGCCACCATTATGACGGATCCGGACAGTGCCGATGCGATCTATATAGAGCCGATCAACTGGCGGACGGTTGCCAGAATAATCGAAAAGGAGCGGCCCGATGTGTTGCTTCCTACCATGGGAGGCCAGACGGCCTTGAACTGTGCTCTCGACTTGGTGCGTGAAGGGATCCTGGAGAAGTATGGTGTAGAGATGGTGGGCGCCTCTCGCGAGGCCATCGATAAAGCTGAAGATCGCGACTTGTTCCGCAAGGCGATGAGAAAGATCGGCCTTGATATGCCTCGCTCGGCGATTGCTCACAGCATGGAAGAGGCAATCCAGGTACAGGCCCAGATTGGCTTCCCAACCATTATTCGCCCCTCCTTTACCATGGGCGGTTCCGGTGGTGGTATTGCCTACAACAGAGAAGAGTTTGTTGAGATCTGTGAGCGTGGTCTTGATCTTTCGCCAACCAAAGAGTTGCTGATCGAAGAGTCCGTACTGGGCTGGAAAGAGTATGAGATGGAGGTGGTCCGCGACCACAAGGATAACTGCATTATTGTCTGCTCTATCGAAAATCTGGACCCCATGGGTGTCCATACCGGCGATTCCATCACTGTAGCTCCGGCCCAGACGCTTACCGACAAAGAGTACCAGATCATGCGCAACGCCTCTCTGGCGGTGTTACGTGAGATCGGCGTGGATACCGGTGGCTCCAATGTACAGTTCGCGATTAATCCGGATGATGGCCGGATGATCATTATCGAGATGAATCCCCGGGTCTCCCGTTCCTCGGCTCTGGCCTCAAAAGCGACGGGTTTCCCGATTGCCAAGATTGCGGCCAAGCTGGCGGTGGGTTACACCCTGGATGAGCTGCGCAATGAGATTACCGGCGGTGCCACCCCGGCCTCTTTTGAGCCCTCAATCGATTACATCGTGACCAAAATCCCTCGTTTTGCCTTCGAGAAGTTCCCCCAGGCTCCGGACCGGCTTACCACACAGATGAAATCTGTGGGCGAGGTTATGGCCATTGGCCGCACTTTTCAGGAGTCCCTGCAGAAAGCACTACGTGGTCTCGAAACCGGCAAATGCGGCCTGGATGAGGTGATGGACCTTGAGGCGGATGATGCCAAAACCGTGCTTCGCCACGAGCTGCGGGAGCCCGGGGCAGAACGCCTTTGGTACGTGGCTGATGCATTCCGCTCGGGTATGTCGATTGAAGAGGTGTTCAGTGTCACCAAAATCGATTCCTGGTTCCTGATCCAGATAGAAGAGATCGTCACGCTGGAGGCCGAGGTCCGCGCCACAGGCGCTGAAGCACTGGATGCTGACCGGTTGCGTTATCTGAAGCGCAAGGGTTTTTCTGACAAGCGTCTGGCGCTATTGGCGGGTTGCGGTGAAGCTGAGATTCGCAGACTGCGTCATGCGGGCAACGTGCGTCCGGTGTTCAAACGGGTGGATACCTGTGCCGCCGAGTTTTCCACTAGTACCGCCTACATGTACTCAACTTACGAGGAGGAGTGCGAAGCGGCACCGACAGATCGCAAGAAAATCATGGTGCTGGGGGGTGGGCCGAACCGTATTGGTCAGGGTATTGAATTTGACTACTGCTGCGTTCATGCCGCCTTTGCCCTGCGCGAAGATGGTTACGAGACCATTATGGTTAACTGTAACCCAGAGACTGTCTCCACTGATTACGACACATCAGACCGGCTTTATTTTGAACCTCTGACTCTGGAAGATGTGCTGGAAGTTATCGACCTTGAGAAGCCGACAGGTGTGATCGTTCAGTATGGTGGCCAGACACCGCTTAATCTGGCTCGGGATCTGGAGGCTGCAGGTGCGCCTATTATCGGCACCAGCCCTGACTCTATTGACTTGGCGGAAGACCGGGAGCGGTTCCAGCAGTTGGTTGAGGAGCTGGGTTTGAAACAGCCGCCCAATCGCACAGCGACAGATTCTGAGCTGGCTGTGGGTTTGGCTGATGAAGTCGGTTATCCGTTGGTGGTTCGTCCTTCATACGTGTTGGGCGGCCGTGCCATGGAGATCGTGCATGACGAAGAGGATTTGCGTCGCTACATGCGTGAAGCGGTGAGTGTCACCAATGATTCGCCAGTGCTGCTCGACCGTTTCCTGAATGATGCCATCGAGGTGGATGTAGATGCTATCTGTGACGGCAGGGATGTGGTGATCGGCGGAATTATGGAGCATATCGAAGAGGCCGGTGTGCACTCTGGCGATTCTGCCTGCTCTCTGCCGCCCTATACGCTTTCTGCGGCTGTCCAGGACCGCATGCGGGAGCAGATCCGGAAATTGGCGCTGGGTTTGAAAGTGGTCGGATTGATGAATACTCAATTTGCCATCCAGAACGATCAGATCTACCTGCTGGAGGTCAATCCCCGCGCTTCTCGCACGGTGCCGTTTGTCTCTAAAGCGACCGGTGTCCAGTTGGCCAAGGTGGCCGCCAGATGCATGGTGGGTGCGAGTCTGGAACAGCAGGGCTTTACCAAAGAGGTGGTTCTTGATCACTACTTTGTGAAGGAGGCGGTCTTCCCCTTTGTCAAGTTTCCGGGAGTGGACACGCTGCTCGGGCCCGAGATGAAGTCTACCGGTGAAGTGATGGGCGTTGGCGAGACGTTTGGCGAGGCCTTTGCCAAAGCGCTGGAGGGTGGCGGAGATCTGCTGCCCAGATCCGGTCGCGCCCTGTTATCGGTGCGGGATGCGGATAAGAAGCGGATTGTGGCAGTTGCCAGGGATCTGGTTGAACAGGGTTTCGATCTGTTTGCAACCGGGGCAACCAGTCAGGTGATTATGGATGAAGGGATCGAGTGTATCCGGGTCAATAAAGTGGCTGAAGGACGGCCGCATATTGTTGATATGATCAAGAATGATGAGTTCAGCCTGATTATCAATACTACCGAAGGGAAGAAGGCGATCAAGGATTCAGCAGCGATTCGCCGTGCCGCGCTACGGCATAAAGTGTCCTATACTACGACCTTATCCGGCGGCGAAGCCATCTGTCTGGCTTTGAAACAGGCGGATACCACAAACGTGAATCGGCTACAGGACCTGTATTAGAATCACAGCGCCTGCAATGGTTGATATCCGAGAGTGCCTTCCAAGTGAGTGAGGCTTGGCTAACTGCCCATTTGCACCGGAAGGCGTTCATGTCTTACGTTTTTTTACCCATATAATATATCCTATGGATGTTGTTATCGGGGGGAAAGCTTGCCCCGGTGTTTGAACAGGATTTGGAGAAAATATTATGAGCAAGGTTCCCATGACAGTCGGAGGTGCAGACGCTTTGCGCCGTGAATTGGCTGAGCTTAAGGGCACCGCCCGTCCCGCAGTGATACAGGCAATCGCTGAAGCGAGGGCCCATGGCGATCTCAAAGAGAATGCAGAATATCATGCTGCGCGTGAGCAACAGGGTTTTATCGAGGGACGCATCAAAGAGATCGATGGAAAGCTCTCCCATGCCCAGATTATCGATGTGACAAAATTGAACCCCGGTGGGCGGGTGGTGTTTGGTGCTACGGTGGAAGTCTATGAGGAAGAGATGGGCGAAGAGCACACGTTTCAGATCGTCGGAGAGGATGAAGCCGATATCAAGTTGGGACTGATCTCTGTCAGTTCTCCTATGGCCCGGGCTCTGATCGGTAAATCAGAAGGTGATGTGGGCGTGGTGCAGATTCCCGGCGGATTGCGGCATATGGAGATACTGACGGTTCGCTATGAGTGAATCCATGGCGATTCGTGGAAATTTATAAGATTAACGAGCGCCGAGACCACGGAAAGCCAGATTTATTCCCGCCCGCATTTTGCCTGCGTTGGGGATCAATCTGATAGTAAGCTGATTTTTGGCTTGTCGGGATGTCGACGATAGAAGGCAGCAACATGGCCAATGAAACCCACCAGTTCCGATCTGGTTTTTTCACAGATATTGTTTAACATCACCTTTCTCTCTTCTTTGTCTGCGGCATTGACCCTGACCTTTATCAGTTCATGGGTTTCCATAGTCAGTTCCAACTCGGCCAGCACGCCATCAGTGAGGCCGTGCTGACCGACTATCACGACAGGTTTGAGGTGGTGAACCAGACTTTTCAGGTGACGCTTCTGTTTTTTGGTAATCGGCATTATCGGCTCCGCGTTCAAGGCCGCGAATTCTAACCCAGTTGTAGGTATCCTGATAGAGTTGTTTGTAATAAACCCGGTAAAGGTCCGCTGGACGTGCGTACAGGGCATCCAACGGACCTTTACCGGGCTAAACCATCAACTCAACATTGAATTACTATGAAAAAAAGCAAAAGCAGTCGTCGCTGGCTTGACCGGCATGTTAACGATGAGTTCGTCAAACGAGCGCAGAAGGATGGCTATAGATCGCGTGCAGTCTATAAATTGTTGGAAATGCAGGGAAAAGCCAGGCTTATGAAGCCGGGACAGATTATTATCGACCTAGGGGCTGCCCCCGGCGGGTGGTCACAGGTGGCGGAAAAAATTGTTGGGGACAAAGGGCAGGTGATTGCTCTGGATATTCTTCCAATGGATGCGATAACCGGTGTGGAGTTTATACAGGGAGACTTCCGGGACGATGAACCCCTGGCGCAACTGAGGACGTTACTCAGTGGGCGACAGGTAGACCTTGTAATTTCCGATATGGCCCCAAATATAACAGGCACTGCCGTCGTGGATCGGCCGCGAGCGATGTATTTATGTGAGTTGGCACTGGCATTCGCCCGGGAGTCGCTCTGCCCAGGGGGTGGTTTTGTAGTCAAGGTTTTTCATGGGGAAGGCTTTGAGGAGTATGTCAGAGAGTTGCGCGGCTCGTTTAAGCGGGTGGTGACAAGAAAGCCAAAAGCATCCCGTCCGAAAAGCCTCGAGGTCTATCTTGTGGCAGGGAACTATAATATGTAGTACCGTGCTAAATTGTATTGATAATGCGGTAACTGTCTGAATTTCAGATGTTTCCTCAGGATTTTGGTCGACAGGTAGCATATTGATTCTGGAAGAGCAACGCAATTTTACTCCAGTGTCCGGTTTTTATAGAGGGTTTTAACCTTGAATGATATGGCAAAGAATCTGATTTTATGGGTGATCATTGCGATTGTTCTGATGTCGGTGTTCAGCAATTTTAACACTCAGTCGACCCGGGCCAATGTGCTCCCCTACTCGGATTTTATAGCACAGGTTAAAGAGGGGATGGTTCGGTCGGTCAATATCAATGGCCAGAAGATTGAGGGTACGTTAACCGTAGGCGGCATTTTCTCTACCTATAGTCCGGGAGATGACGGGCTGGTGGGTGACCTGCTGAGCAATCAGGTGCAGATTGTCGCCACGCCTCCCGAAACACCTTCGATTCTGAAGCAGATCCTGATCAGCTGGTTCCCGCTGTTTATTCTGATTGGCCTCTGGATCTTCTTTATGCGCCAGATGCCGGGTGGTGGTGGCGGTCGTGGTGCCATGTCGTTTGGCAAGAGTAAGGCACGGATGCTCAGTGAAGATCAGGTAACGGTTACTTTTTCCGATGTCGCAGGTGTGGAAGAAGCCAAGGATGAGGTCTCAGAGATGGTTGAGTTCCTCCGCGATCCGGGCAAGTTCCAGAAACTGGGCGGCAAGATTCCCAGCGGCGTACTGATGGTAGGCTCTCCGGGTACGGGTAAAACCCTCTTGGCCAGGGCTATTGCCGGTGAGGCCAAGGTGCCATTTTTTACCATTTCAGGTTCAGATTTCGTAGAGATGTTCGTCGGTGTAGGCGCCTCTCGTGTACGTGACATGTTCGAACAGGCGAAGAAACATGCTCCCTGCATCATATTTATCGATGAGATCGATGCCGTAGGCCGTCAACGTGGTGCCGGGCTGGGTGGCGGTCATGATGAGCGTGAGCAGACACTGAACCAACTGCTGGTGGAGATGGATGGTTTTGAAGGCAATGAGGGTGTTATCGTCATTGCTGCCACCAACCGGCCGGATATTCTTGATCCTGCCCTGCTGCGCCCTGGCCGTTTTGACCGTCAGGTTGTCGTCCCCCTGCCGGATATTCTTGGGCGGGAGCAGATACTCAACGTCCATCTGCGCAAGGTTGCGGCTTCTGATGATGTGAAACCATCACTGATTGCCCGCGGTACCCCGGGGTTTTCCGGCGCCGATCTGGCCAATCTGGTCAATGAGGCCGCACTGTTTGCCGCGCGAACCAATAAGCGCACCGTTGGTATGGTGGATATGGAGAAGGCGAAGGATAAAATCCTGATGGGCACCGAACGTCGCTCCATGGTGATGAGTGAGAAAGAGAAGGAGCTCACTGCCTATCATGAGGCGGGCCATGCCATTGTGGGCCGTCTGGTTCCGTCCCATGATCCTGTCTATAAAGTCAGTATTATCCCCAGAGGGCGTGCTTTGGGTGTAACCATGTTCCTTCCGGAAGAGGATCGTTACAGCCTGAGTAAAGAGCATCTGGAGAGCCAGATATCCAGCCTATTTGGTGGACGTATTGCTGAAGCGCTTATTTTTGGTAAGGACAGTGTCACTACCGGCGCTCAGAACGATATCCAGAGAGCTACTGATATTGCCCGAAAAATGGTCACCCACTGGGGTCTGTCTGACAGAATGGGGCCGCTGATGTATGGCGAGGAAGAAGAAGAGGTATTCCTTGGCCGATCGATTACCCAGCACAAAAATGTCTCTGATGAGACCGCGCATACGATTGATGAGGAGGTTCGTTCTTTCATCGACCGCAACTATCAGCGGTCAGAGCAGATTCTCAAAGAGAATATGGATAAGCTTCATGCCATGTCTGAAGCCCTGATCAAGTTCGAGACCATTGATAGTGGTCAGATTAATCAGATAATGTCAGGCAAGCCGCCAACACCGCCAGAGGGTTGGAATGATGATTCTGAGCCGGGCGACAGTAGTGGCTTAAAAACTGACTTGGACGAAGGGACGAAAAAGGATTCGAAAGATTCCAATGGGACTGTCGGCGGCCCTGCGGGACAGCACTAGGAACCTGTTCTATTCCCGGGCAAACTAAATAGATTGCGTTATTGATAGGACAGGATATATGGCACTTCTCAATTGTGCCGGAAAAAATCTGGACCTCTCACGTCCGCGCGTAATGGGTATTCTCAATATTACCCCCGACTCTTTTTCGGACGGGGGTGATTTTCTTCCTCTGGACGCTGCTCTGGCTCAGGCCAGGAGGATGGTGGCGGAAGGGGCTGATATTATTGATGTCGGTGGTGAATCCACTCGCCCCGGGGCTCGCCCTGTTTCAACCCAGGAGGAGATGGATAGAGTTGTTCCGCTTATCCAGCAATTCGCAGAAGAGCTCTCAGTACCCATCTCCATCGATACCAGTAAAGCTGATGTGATGAGAGAAGCTGTTGCTTCCGGGGCGGGCTTGGTCAATGATGTCTGTGCGCTGCAGGAAGAGGGGGCTCTGGCGGCGGCAGTTGAGACATCCGTGCCCATCTGTCTGATGCACACGAAGGGGAAGCCCCGAACAATGCAGGATGAGCCCCGGTATGATGACGTTACCCTGGAGGTAAAGCAGTTCTTATCCCAACGGGTTGCAGCCTGTGAGGTAGCTGGTATACCCAAAGAGAGATTATTACTGGATCCGGGGTTTGGTTTTGGCAAGACGCTGGAGCAAAATCTCCGATTATTGAGAGAGCTCGGTAAGTTCTCCGATTTGGAAATTCCATTGTTGGTTGGAATCTCCCGTAAATCGATGATTGGTGCCCTGCTTGGCGAAGCACCTGTTGCTCAACGTCTTTATGGCAGTCTGGCGGCGGCCGTGATGGCTGCTGAGAAGGGGGCTGCAATTATTCGTGTCCATGATGTCAAGCCTACGGCTGATGCACTCAGAGTAGTGACCGCAGTGATGGGCGAAAGATAGTACAATCACCGGCAGCCCATCTCTTTTTCACGCTCTGCCTCAGACATAGAGGCTGAGTTCAGGTTATCTTGCCGTGCGGATTGAAGCTGCGGGGTAGAATCGCAAGCGCTAAGGGGACCATTTTGAAACGGAAGTATTTTGGAACAGACGGCATTCGTGGCCGTGTTGGTGAAGGGAAGATCAACCCTGAATTTGTGCTCAAGCTGGGCTGGGCGGCCGGGCGGGTGCTTGGTCGTGAATCAGGCAGTAAGATGGTGATTGGCAAGGATACCCGTATCTCCGGCTATATGTTCGAATCAGCCCTCGAGGCGGGCTTGGTGGCGGCCGGGGTGGATATTCATCTGTTGGGTCCAATGCCAACCCCGGGTATTGCCTATCTGACTCAGACTCTGCATGCCCAGGCAGGTATAGTTATCAGTGCCTCCCACAACCCTCATTACGATAACGGCATCAAATTTTTCTCTGCTGAAGGTTGCAAACTCCCCGATGAAATCGAGCATGCCATAGAGGCAGAGCTTGAGAGACCGATGACGACCGTGGGGTCAGAGTTTCTCGGTAAAGCCTATCGCATGGATGATGCAGCGGGGCGGTATATCGAATTTTGCAAACGAAGCATACCTTGGGATATGAATTTTCGGGGAATGAAGCTAGTGGTTGATTGTGCCAACGGAGCCACTTATCACATTGCTCCTCATGTGTTCACTGAACTCGGAGCAGAGGTGATTGCCATAGGGGCTGAGCCAGACGGGCTGAATATCAACGCCGAAGTGGGTTCTACGCATATTGGCACTTTAAGGCAGGAGGTTCTGAGGCAAGGCACTGACTTGGGTATTGCGCTCGATGGTGACGGTGACCGCCTGATGATGGTGGATGGTCAGGGTGAGGTGCTGGATGGCGATGACATCCTCTACATTATCGCTTGTTCCCGCCAGAGCCATGATGAATTTCATGGATCGGTGGTTGGCACTCAGATGACCAATCTGGGGCTTGAACATGCCCTGAAACGCGAAGGAATTGGATTGGAGCGGACAAAGGTGGGTGACCGTTACATTATGGAGCGTTTGCGTATGAAGGGGTGGGCACTGGGGGGTGAATCTTCAGGTCACATCATTTGCTTGGACAGAACCACTACCGGTGATGGCATTATTTCCGCTTTACAGGTGTTGGCTGAAATCCACTCAAGTGGCAACTCCTTGTCAGAATTGAGAGGTGGAGTGGAGAAGTATCCCCAGGTACTGCAGAATATTCCTCTTGAAACTGTATCCGCGGCTGAGATAATGGCTTCGGACAGACTTAAGCAGGCGGTTACTGAGGCAGAGATGCGATTGGGCGATGGCGGCAGAGTGCTGTTACGTCCTTCCGGTACTGAGCCATTGATCAGGGTGATGGTTGAGGGGCGTGATGGTGAGCAGGTGAATATGCTTGTCAACGAGTTGACCCGAACGGTTGAGTCTCTGGCCAATTGACTTTGCCTGCCTGGCGCTATTTGCATTTGATTTAAGTCTCTCCGGCGGGTATGATTCCGCGCTGTTTTTCTGTAGTTGCAGGAGATGAATATGCGTCGGCCACTCGTAGCTGGGAACTGGAAAATGAACGGCTCTCGGGAAAGTATCGAGGCTTTGTTGGATGGCATCAAAAGTGGGCTGGGCAGAGTAACAGCGATCGAGGTTGTCGTCGGCGCTCCCGCTATCTATCTTTCTGATCTCCAGTGTCAGCTTCAAGGCACTGCTGTTGCCTGGAGTGGTCAGGATCTCTCCGCTGAGGCTCCAGGTGCCTACACGGGTGAGATTGCCGCTTCCATGCTGTTGGATTTCGGCTGCAAGTATGTGATTGTCGGCCACTCTGAGCGTCGTGCCTATCACGGCGAGAGTGATCAGTTGGTGGCGAAGAAATATGCTGCCGCAAGAGCGGCTGGCTTGGTACCGATCCTTTGCATAGGTGAAACCCTCGAAGAGCGTGAGCAGGGTATTACCGAAAAGGTTGTGGCGCGCCAGTTGAATGCGGTGATTGAGCTGGAAGGTATTGCTGCTCTGGCTGATGGCGTAGTGGCTTATGAGCCGGTTTGGGCAATTGGCACCGGTAAGACGGCAACCCCGGAGCAGGCACAGGATGTTCACGCCTTTATCCGTGGCATTGTTGCTGATAAAGATGCTGTGGTGGCAGATGGACTGCGTATTTTGTACGGTGGCAGTATGAAACCGGATAACGCCATAGAGCTGATAGCCAAGCAGGATATCGATGGAGGCCTGATTGGTGGCGCTTCCCTGAAGGCTGAGGATTTTCTCGCCATCTGCAGTGCTGCCAATTGAAGCCAATTACTATTTATTTCAGGTATAAACGGAAAGTCGAATGCAGACAATTCTGGTGGTAGCTCATCTCTTCCTGGCCTTAGGTTTGATTGGCTTGGTACTGATGCAGCATGGTAAAGGCGCGGATGCTGGCGCTGCCTTTGGTGCCGGCAGCTCAGGCACTGTTTTTGGCGCGGCTGGTGCAGCCAATTTTTTGAGCAGGGCTACGGCACTGCTTGCCACGTTGTTCTTTGTTACCAGCTTGGCACTTGGCTGGTTCTCGATGCAGTCTACAGCAGAACGTCCCGGGCTGATGATCGGGCAGGAGATAGTCATAGAAGAGCCGGCTACGGCACCTGTTTCTGAAGTACCTGAAATGCCTGGCGTTACACCAGGTGCCACGACTCCTGATGTCGAGGTGCCCAGGATCGTAGAATAAGTTTTATGGATGGGGTATGCCTACAATCCCGCCTTGCCGACGTGGTGAAATTGGTAGACACGCTGTCTTGAGGGGGCAGTGGCGCAAGCTGTGCCGGTTCAAATCCGGCCGTCGGCACCATACTCGAAGCGGTACCGCCAAATTTGGTGGTACCGCTTTCTTATTGCCTGTGCGATACAGCTTTTTCAGTGGTTTGTGCGGTGGTGGGAAGGGCGATCTCGTGTTCTGGATACACCCCGGCTGGGACATGGGTGATGCAGGTATCTCCATTCCTTTTGCAAGCATCTGTACGATAATATTGAAAAATTACCTGATAATGCTGCAACCAATTGAAATATAAGTAGTTTATATTTTTCAATGGGTTGACAGCAGGATACGTCTGACATAGACTCCTGCATCTTAACATCACGTCCCGGACATTAAATCAAGCTGCCCGGATACTCGGTTAAGAGGGCGAGAGTAAAAATGTTAGAAAGTTATCTGCCCGTTCTGGTGTTTGTCGGTGTCGGCCTGATGGTCGGGGTCGTCATGATTGTTCTGGGCTTCGCGCTCGGAACCAGACGACCTTACGATGAAAAACTCACACCCTATGAGTGTGGCTTCGAAGCCTTTGAAGATGCCCGTATGAAGTTCGACGTGCGTTTCTATCTGGTTGCCATTCTGTTTATTATTTTCGATCTCGAGATTGCATTTCTCTTTCCCTGGGCTGTCGTGCTGGGCAAGATCGGTATGGCCGGATTCCTTGCCATGGCACTGTTTCTGGGCATTCTTGTCATCGGGTTCATCTACGAGTGGAAGAAAGGGGCGCTGGAATGGGAGTAGAAGGCATCCTCGAAGAGGGGGTAATCACCACCACCGCCGACAAGCTTATCAACTGGGCCCGTACCGGCTCCCTCTGGCCGATGACGTTTGGCTTGGCTTGCTGTGCCGTGGAAATGATGCACTCTGCTGCGGCCCGTTATGATATGGATCGCTTCGGTATCATTTTCCGCCCCAGCCCCCGTCAGTCGGATGTGATGATCGTGGCAGGGACGCTGGTTAATAAAATGGCACCTGCTTTGCGTAAGGTTTACGACCAGATGGCTGAGCCCCGATGGGTTATCTCTATGGGTTCCTGTGCCAATGGTGGTGGTTATTATCACTACTCATACTCGGTGGTTCGTGGCTGCGACCGTGTGGTGCCGGTGGATATCTATGTTCCGGGTTGTCCTCCCACGGCAGAAGCGCTGCTCTACGGCATACTGCGGTTGCAGGACAAGATTAAACGCACCAGCACCATCGCGCGATAGGTGAGAGGGTCATGAACGATAGCGTCAAGACAACATTTCGGCAGCGTGCAGAAACGCTGGCGGAGAATCTACAGCAGCGGTATAGCGCCAAAGGGTGTGAAGTGAGCCGCGCTCTCGGCGAGGTGACCATGGTGGTGCCCCGGGATCAACTGGTTGAGATAGCAACCCAGTTGCGCGATGACGAGGTCTTTCTTTTCGAGCAGTTGATTGATGTCTGTGGTGTCGACTATGCCTGTTATGGTGAGTCCGAGTGGATTACCCTGGGTGCGTCTGCCACCGGCTTTGGCCGTGCTGTCGATCATAAGTTACCAATTCACGACAGTGGCAGCGACCGTTTTGCAGTGGTGTATCACCTGCTTTCACTCAGCCATAACCAGCGGTTGCGATTACGCGTATTCTTAGATTCTGAACAGCCGATTGTCGAGTCCCTGGTCGGAACCTGGAGCGGTGCAAACTGGTTTGAACGTGAGGCTTTCGATCTCTTCGGAATCATGTTCAGCGGCCATCCGGATCTACGCCGGATTCTCACTGATTACGGCTTTATCGGGCATCCTTTCCGCAAGGACTTTCCCTTGGAAGGACATGTGGAGATGCGCTATGACCCGGAATTGCAGCGGGTGATCTATGAACCGGTCACTCTGGAGAGCAGGACGCTGGTTCCAAAGGTGATCCGCAGGAGCGATCGGGATCTGCCCGGAGAGGGAGTACAGCAGGACAGTGCCGATGCATGAGATTCGTAACTACACCCTGAACTTCGGTCCCCAGCATCCGGCGGCCCACGGCGTTTTGCGCTTGGTGCTGGAGATGGATGGCGAAGTGATTGAGCGTGCCGACCCCCATGTCGGCTTG
The DNA here is from genome assembly GCF_022530855.2 of Candidatus Vondammii sp. HM_W22. Classification (GTDB taxonomy): domain Bacteria; phylum Pseudomonadota; class Gammaproteobacteria; order Chromatiales; family Chromatiaceae; genus Vondammii. The sequence continues at coordinate 1,202,890 of NZ_CP099567.1, forward strand.
TTGCACCGGGGTACTGAGAAACTGGCGGAGAGCAAACCTTACAATCACACTATCCCCTATATGGACCGCCTCGATTATGTCTCCATGATGTGCAGTGAGCACGGCTACGTGATGGCGATCGAGAAACTCCTGGGTGTGGAGGTACCTGAGCGGGCACTTTACATCCGCACCATGTTCGATGAGATTACCCGCATTCTCAACCATCTGATGTGGCTTGGGACCCATGCCCTAGACGTGGGTGCCATGACGGTTTTCCTCTACGCATTCCGCGAGCGGGAAGATCTGATGGACGTTTACGAAGCAGTCTCCGGCGCACGTATGCATGCGGCCTATTACCGGGTTGGTGGTGTCTATCGCGATCTGCCTGATCAGATGCCTAGGTACGAAAACAACAATTTCCGCAGCGATGCCGATATTGCACGCAAAAACGAGACGCGTCAGGGTTCATTGCTGGATTTCATTGAAGATTTTACCGACCGTTTTCCCGGTCTGGTGGATGAGTACGAGACACTGCTCACCGATAACCGGATCTGGAAGCAGCGCTTGGTGGATATTGCCATCGTGTCACCGGAGCGGGCGCTGCAGTTGGGCTTTACCGGTCCCATGCTGAGAGGTTCCGGCATCGAATGGGATCTGCGCAAGAAACAGCCTTATGCCGCTTATGATCGAGTTGATTTCGACATCCCCATTGGTGCGACAGGCGATAGCTACGATCGCTACTTGGTTCGTATTGAAGAGATGCGCCAATCCAACCGGATTATCCGGCAGTGCATCACTTGGCTGCGTGAGAATGCCGGTCCGGTGATTGTGGAGGATCATAAGGTTTCACCCCCTCTGCGTGGCGAGATGAAAGGGGATATGGAGAGTTTGATCCACCACTTCAAGCTGTTTACCGAGGGCTACTGTCCTCCGCCGGGCGAGGCTTACGCTGCGGTTGAGGCACCCAAGGGTGAATTTGGCTGCTATGTGGTATCTGATGGTGCCAACAAACCTTATCGTCTGAAGATCCGTGCGCCAGGTTTTGCCCATATGGCCGCCCTGGATGAGATGGTGAGAGGGCATATGCTGGCCGATGTAGTAGCTGTGGTTGGCACTATGGATGTTGTGTTCGGGGAGATTGACCGCTGATGGGTTTCAAGAATGCACCGATGACCGCCGTCAAACCAGCGGAGGAGAAAGAGAAACTCTTTTCTCCAGAGACAAGAGCTGAGATAGACCGTTGGATAGCCAAGTATCCGACAGGGTGGAAGCAGTCTGCAGTAATGGCTGCCCTGCGTCTGGTACAGGATGACAATGGTGGATCACTCACCCGGGAGTTGATGGATGACGTTGCCACTTACCTGGATATGCCGCCGATAGCGGTCTATGAGGTGGCGACCTTCTACTCCATGTATGAGCACAAACCGGTAGGCAAGCATAAGGTCTGTGTCTGTACCAACATCTCATGCATGATCAACGGTTCGGACAAGATTGTTGATCATATGGAGAAAAAACTGGGCATCAAGCTGGGCGAAACCACGGGGGACGGCAAATTCACCCTGAAAGAGGTGGAGTGCCTGGGAGCCTGTGGTGGTGCGCCTATGTTCCAGGTTGGTACCAAATATTATGAGAATCTGACCCCTGAACTGGTCGATTCGATTCTGGATGGGCTGGAGTAAACGCCATGGCGAATGAAGTCTGTTTCAGGAATATGGATCTCGACCGTCCCTGGCTGCTGGAGCAGTATCAGAGCCGCGGTGGTTACGAGATGCTGACCAAGATAATAACAGAGAAAATGCCGCCTGATCAGATCATTGAAAAGGTGAAGGCTTCCGGTCTGCGTGGGCGTGGCGGTGCGGGCTTTCCCACCGGCCTGAAGTGGAGTTTCATCACCCGTAATGCACCTGGACAGAAATATGTGGTCTGCAACTCGGACGAGGGCGAGCCCGGCACGTTCAAAGACAGGGACACCCTGCGCTACAACCCTCACCAGCTGATTGAAGGGATGGTTATCGCCGGCTATGCCATTGGTGCCACTCAAGGCTATAATTATATCCGAGGCGAGTTCTGGGAACCCTACGAGCGCTTCGAGGTGGCCCTGGAAGAGGCGCGTGCAGCGGGATTCCTTGGTGAGAATATTCTCGGCTCAGATTTTGATTTTGAGCTCCACAGCCATCTTGGTGGTGGTGCCTATATCTGTGGCGAAGAGACGGCACTGCTGGAGTCGATCGAGGGGAAAAAAGGGCAGCCACGCTACAAGCCGCCATTTCCGGCCCACTTTGGACTCTATGGCCGCCCCACTATCATTAATAACACAGAGACCTTGGCCTCTATACCGGTGATCATGGAGAAGGGGGGGGCTTGGTTCAAGGAGCTGGGTGTAGAGAACAGCGGCGGTTCCAAGCTGTTTTCCATCTCTGGAAATATCAACAATCCCGGCGTCTTCGAGATTCCCATGGGCACTCCTTTTTCACAACTGCTGGAGATGGCAGGCGGGATGAAAGAGGGTAGCCGATTGAAGGCGGTGATTCCGGGTGGGTCATCCTCACCGATAGTACCCGGAGAGCAGATGATGGACCTGAACATGGATTACGATTCCATCTCCAACGCTGGCTCGATGCTGGGTTCCGGTGCTGTGATTGTGCTGGACGGCAGCAACTGCATGGTCAAGATATTGGAACGCATGTCCTATTTTTACCATGAAGAGTCCTGTGGGCAATGTACTCCCTGCCGTGAAGGTACTGGCTGGCTTTATCGGGTGGTAAGCCGGATTGAAAACGGGCAGGGCCGATCGGAAGATCTGGCGCTACTGGATGACATGACACAGAAGATTGCCGGTCGCACTATCTGTGCTTTGGGTGATGCGGCGGCAATGCCGGTACAAGGCATGCTGCGCCACTACCGGGATGAGTTTGAATACCATATCGAACACAAGAAGTGCATGGTTGGTTGAGCTGGATTCAGAATAATTAACCCATAAATTGAGCAGCGGTTAGAGAATCAAATCGATGTCTGAAAAGCAGACGGTAACAATTCAGGTAAATGGTCAGGAGCTGAAGGTGAAAGCCGGTGAGATGCTGATTGATGTGACCGATGCGGCGGGTATCGAGATCCCCCGTTTCTGTTATCACAAGAAGCTATCCATTGCGGCCAACTGCCGTATGTGCCTGGTCGAAGTGGAGCGTGTGCCAAAACCACTGCCTGCCTGTGCCACCCCGGTGACGGATGGGATGAAGGTGTTTACCCATTCGCCTCTGGCGCTGGCGGCGCAGAAAGGGACCATGGAGTTCTTGCTGATCAATCACCCCCTTGATTGTCCAATCTGTGATCAGGGTGGCGAGTGCGAGTTGCAGGATATCGCTGTGGGCTACGGCAGCGACGTATCCCGTTTTGTCGAAGGCAAACGGGTGGTGAGAGACAAGGATATCGGTCCGTTGATCGCGACTGATCTGACCCGCTGTATTCACTGTACCCGGTGTATCCGCTTCGGTGCGGAAATTGCCGGTATTCGGGAACTCGGTGCCACCGGACGCAGTGAGCACATGACTATTGGTACCTATATCGAGAAGAGTGTCGACTCCGAACTGTCAGGCAATATCATCGATATCTGCCCGGTCGGCTCTCTCACCTCCAAACCTTACCGTTTCCAGGCCCGTGCCTGGGAGTTGACTCAGCACGAGAGTGTCGCGCCACACGACTCAGTGGGCTCCAACATTCTGATTCACGTTCGTCGTAACCAAGTGATGCGGGTGCATCCCAGGGATAACGAGGCGATTAACGAGTGCTGGATATCCGATCGTGACCGCTTCAGCTACCAGGGCATCTACAGCGATGATCGCCTTACCTCTCCGCTGATTGAAGAGAAGGGCGAGTGGAAGAAAGCGAGCTGGGAAGAGGCGTTGGAGATAGCGGCTAAAGGGCTGAAACAGTGCGGCGACCAACTGGGAGCCCTGGTTTCGCCTACCGCGACCCTGGAAGAGCTCCATCTGGCCCAGAAACTGGTGCGGGGAGTGGGCAGCGACAATATTGATTTCCGTCTCCGTCAGGGTGATTTTCGTGGTGAAGAGCCCGCTTTCCCCTGGCTGGGACAAAGCGTGGAAGCGTTGGAGCAGGTCGATGCAGCTCTGCTGATTGGCTCTAATGTCCGAAAGGATCAACCAATTTTAGGACATCGTCTACGCAAAGCGGTTATGGCGGGAGCCAAAATCAGTTTTATCAATTCTCTGAAACTGGATCTGAACTACGCAGCTGAACAGATGGTCAGCTCAGCCGCTGGGCTGGTCGATGATCTGGCGGCGGTGGCCAAGGCGCTTGGCGCAACGGGCGGGCTGATCGATAAAGCCGAGGTGAATGCCGCCCATCAAGCCCAGGCGGACACCCTGAAGAGTGCAGAGCAGGCAACGGTGCTGCTTGGCAATCTGGCAATGTCTCATCCCGATTACTCCATTATACGGTTATTGGCAGCAACCATTGCCGATGCCAGCAGCGCTAGTCTCGGCTATCTTCCGGAAGCGGCAAACAGTGTGGGTGCCAGGCTTGCCGGTGCCATGCCAAAAAGCGGTCTTAACGCCCGTGCCGTGCTTGAAGATCAGAAGAAAGGCTATTTTCTGCTGGGTGTTGAACCCGCTTATGATTTCTGGAACCCGGCAATGGCGGCAAAAGCCTTTGATCAGGCGGGTGTTGTGGTTGCCATGACGGCTTATCGCAGCCCCTCCCTTGAGCGTGCTGCGGATGTGATGTTGCCGATGGCTGGGTTTGCCGAGACTTCAGGCACTTATGTCAATGCCGAGGGCAGTTGGCAATCCTTCGCCGGTAGTGTCCGACCCATGGGTGAGGCGCGGCCGGGCTGGAAAGTGCTCAGAGTGTTGGGCAACCTGCTGGATATTGAGGGCTTTGATCAGGTCAGCTCCGAAGATGCGCTGGCTGAGGTGCAGGCGGTTGTGGGTGAATTGAAACCGGATAACGCCGTCTCTGGAACAGCTACCGCAGAGAGAGTGTTGTCGGGCAGTGTATTGACCCGGATTGGTGATGTACCACTCTATGCCGCCGATGCTTTGGTGCGTCGTGCGACGGCACTGCAGGAGACCCGGGATGCCATTATCGCAGGCATCTACATCAATGCCGATGAAGCGGCCAGAGCCGGTCTGATGGCCGATGCTCCCGGCGTAGTGATTCAGGATGGCGGCCGTGCTGAGCTGCCGGTAATAATCGACCCCTCTGTACCGGACGGTTGTGTCCGGGTACCTGCTGCACTGGCGGGTACTGAGAACCTGGGTGGTCAATTTGGTGAAGTGACCCTGGAGAAGGCTTAAACCGATGGATTCATTGATATCGCTCTGGGAATGGCTTGGTGAGAATCTGATCATATTGCAGATTCTGATCAAGATCGTTGTGATAGTGGTGCCGCTGATGCTTTGTGTTGCCTACTTTACCTATGCCGAGCGCAAGCTTATCGGCTACATGCAGATGCGTATCGGCCCCAACCGGGTTGGCCCCAAAGGGTGGCTGCAACCCATTGCCGATGCGGTGAAGTTGATGTTCAAGGAGATTGTGATTCCTGCAAAGGCCAACAAACTCCTGTTTCTGCTCGCGCCAATGCTGACTCTTGGCCCGGCCCTGGCGGCCTGGGCGGTGTTCCCGTTCCAGGATGGCCTAGTACTGGCGGATCTCAATGCGGGACTGCTCTACGTTCTGGCGCTTACCTCGGTCGGTGTCTATGGCGTCATCATCTCCGGCTGGGCATCCAACTCCAAATACGCCTTTCTCGGCGCCATGCGCTCGGCTGCGCAGATCGTCTCTTATGAAATCGCCATGGGTTTTGCCCTGGTCGGTGTACTGGTGGCGGCAGGCAGTCTCAATCTGGGTGAAATCGTCCGCGCCCAGGAGGGTGATGGCGGCCTCTTTAACTGGTTCTGGATACCCCTGTTTCCGCTGTTCATTATCTATTTCATCTCAGGCGTGGCCGAGACCAATCGTGCTCCCTTCGATATGGCCGAGGGTGAATCGGAAATCGTTGCAGGCTTTCATGTCGAATACTCAGGTATGCCCTTTGCAGTCTTCTTCCTGGGTGAATACGCCAATATGATTCTGATCTCCGCCCTTACCGCCCTGCTGTTTCTGGGGGGCTGGCTGTCACCGTTCCACGGCTGGCCGCTGCTGGGGCCGCTATTCGACTGGGTGCCGGGGATGGTCTGGATGGTTGCAAAGACCGCATTTGTCGGTTTCTTCTTCCTCTGGCTGCGCGCCACCTATCCACGCTACCGTTATGATCAGATCATGCGGCTGGGCTGGAAAGTGTTTATCCCCATCACTATTGCCTGGATTATGGTGGTGGGACTGGCTGTGGTCTACCAGGTACCCTGGTGGTTTGATTGAGTGGAATGACAGATGAAAATGTTGCGTGACTACATCAAGAGTCTGTTCCTTCTGGAGCTGTTGAAGGGCTTGGGGGTAACCGGGCGCTATATGTTCCGTAAGAAATTTACGGTTCAGTATCCGGAAGAGAAGGCGCCGGTCTCTCCTCGTTTTCGCGGACTGCATGCCCTGCGCCGTTATGAAAACGGCGAAGAGCGCTGCATCGCCTGTAAATTGTGTGAAGCGGCCTGTCCGGCTGTTGCCATCACGATTGAAGCAGAGCCGCGGGAAGATGGTTCCCGGCGCACCACTCGGTACGACATCGACCTGTTCAAGTGCATCTTCTGCGGTTACTGCCAGGAATCCTGTCCGGTGGATGCCATCGTTGAGACCCGGCTTTACGAGTACCATTTCGAGAACCGTGAAGATGCCATCATGACCAAGGAGAAACTCCTGGCCATGGGTGATAAACACAAGACCCAGATTGCGGCTGATATTGCTGCCCAGGCCAAGTACCGCTGATGAGCAGTCTGGCAATAAATTTTAGACTTGGATGATCCGATGACATTCGAACTGTTTGTCTTTTATCTCTTTTCCGCCATTCTGGTGTTTGCTGCCAGTATGGTCATCACCCGGCGCAACCCTGTCCACTCGGCGTTGTTTCTGGTGCTTGCCTTCTTTACCAGCGCCGGTATCTGGCTGCTGGCGGAGGCGGAGTTTCTGGCCATTGTGCTGGTGCTGGTCTATGTCGGCGCAGTCATGGTGCTGTTCCTGTTTGTGGTGATGATGCTCGATATCGATGTGGCAACCATGCGTGCCGGTTTTATCAAGCATCTGCCGGTGGGGGCATTGGTAGCGGCCGCCATGGCAGCGGAGATGTTTCTGGTGGTTGGCCCGGGCAACTTCGGCCTGGATAAATATGCCGCACCGGCGGGACATCCCGCCAGTTATAACAATATCGAGGAGCTGGGCAGCGTCCTCTATACCGTTTACATGTACCCGTTTGAGATCGCGGCGGTGATTCTGCTGGTCGCTATCATTGCAGCCATTGGACTGACCATGCGCAAACGCCCCAAGACCAAATCCCAGAACCCTTCCGAGCAGGTGAAGGTGAAGAGTTCGGACCGGTTGCGGGTAGTGAAGATGGAATCAGAGGAGTAACAGGAGCCGATATGATCGCACTTTCCGACTATCTGATTCTAGGTGCCATCCTGTTCTCGCTGAGCGTGGCAGGCATCTTTCTGAATCGAAAGAACATCATTATTCTTCTTATGTGTGTGGAGTTGATGCTGCTGGCGGTAAATATGAATTTTGTCGCCTTTTCCCACTTTTATAACGATACGGCGGGTCAGGTTTTCGTCTTCTTTATTCTGACAGTGGCGGCCGCGGAAGCGGCAATCGGCCTGGCTATTCTGGTGGTGCTGTTCCGTAACCGGCGCACTATCAATGTCGAAGATCTGAACAGGCTCAAGGGTTAAGCATGGACCAGATATATCTCCTCATCGTGCTGGCGCCACTTTTTGGCGCAATCGTTGCGGGTTTCCTCGGAGCCCGGATCGGCAGGGCAGGTGCCCATTGGGTAGCATCCGGCGGTGTAGGGCTCTCTACACTCCTCTCTCTCTATGTCCTGTTTGGCTTTATCTCCGGTAATCAACAAGTTTACAACGAATCTGTCTATGTCTGGATGATCAGTGACGGCCTTCGTATGGAAGTGGGTTTTCTGGTGGATCAGCTGACCGCTGTAATGCTGGTGGTGGTTACATTTGTCTCCTTCTGCGTGCATATCTACACCATCGGTTATATGGCAGACGATGAGACTAACTGGCCGAAAGATAGCCTGGCAGGACAAAACAGTTACCAGCGCTTCTTCAGCTATATCGCTCTTTTCACCTTCTCGATGCTGATGCTGGTGATGTCCAACAACTTCCTGCAACTCTTCTTCGGCTGGGAAGCTGTGGGCCTGGTCTCCTATCTGCTGATCGGTTTCTGGACAGTGCGCGAGAGCGCGGTCTTTGCCAACCTGAAGGCGTTTCTGGTCAACCGGGTGGGTGATTTCGGCTTCATTCTGGGTATTGCCGCTGTTGCCATGTACTTCAACAGCCTCGATTATGCCGAGGTGTTTGCCCAAGCCCCTGATTTTGCCTCCACCCAGATTCATATCTGGGGTGACACCAGCTGGTCTCTGATGACGGTGATCTGCATCCTCTTGTTTATCGGTGCCATGGGCAAATCGGCCCAGGTTCCGCTGCATGTCTGGCTGCCGGACTCAATGGAAGGCCCGACCCCCATCTCCGCACTGATCCATGCCGCCACCATGGTTACCGCTGGTGTCTTCATGGTCGCCCGGATGTCACCGCTTTATGAATTCTCAGAGACCGCTCTGACTTTTGTCCTGGTGATCGGTGCAACCACCGCCTTCTTTACCGGCCTGATCGGTATCGTGCAGAACGACATCAAGCGCGTCGTGGCCTATTCGACACTCTCCCAGCTCGGTTACATGATGGTGGCCCTGGGTGTCTCCGCCTATGCGGCAGGTATTTTCCATCTGATGACCCACGCTTTCTTCAAGGCGCTGCTGTTCCTCGCCGCAGGCTCGGTTATCATCGGCATGCACCATGATCAGGATATCCGCAACATGGGCGGTATCAGGAAGTACATGCCCTGGACCTACTGGACTTCACTGATCGGATCGCTGGCACTGATCGGCTTCCCGGGTTTCTCCGGCTTCTTTTCGAAAGACGCCATTATTGAAGCGGTACACCACTCCCAAATTGCTGGCTCCGGCTACGCTTATGCCGCAGTGCTGAGCGGTGTCTTTATCACGGCCCTCTACAGTTTCCGCATGTTCTTCCTGGTGTTCCATGGCGAAGGCCCCCGGGATGAGCACGCAAAAGCCCACCTCCATGAATCCCCCAAAGTGGTCTGGGTGCCTCTGGTGATGCTGGCCATTCCTTCCATTGGTATTGGTTATTTCACCATGGACGGCATGCTGTTCGGTGACTGGTTCAAGGATGTCCTGTTTGTACTGCCCCAGCACGATACCCTCGGTGAGTTGGGTAAGGCGGTGCATGGTCCCAATTCCATGATCGCCCATGGCTTCATGGGGCCTGCGCTCTATCTGGCGCTTGCGGGCCTGTTTGTGGCTGGGTTTATCTATATGAAGAAGCCGAGTATTGCTCACGATATCAAGACCCGCTTCGACCTGATCTATCTGACCCTGGAAAAGAAGTACTGGTTTGACGAGATCTATCAGTTTGTTTTTGCCGGAGGCAGCCGCGGTATCGGAAAGCTGCTCTGGAGTGTGGGTGACAAAGGGATTATTGATGGTCTGATCATTAATGGTTCAGCCCGCTCTGTCGGTCGTTTTGCGGACTGGGTTCGTAATGTTCAGACCGGTTACCTGTTTCATTACGCCATTGCCATGATTCTGGGTCTGCTGGTACTGCTGACCTGGTTTGTGATTATTTAAGTGAAGGTAGGACGCTACGCATGATTGCTGACTGGCCCATTCTCAGTTTGACCATCTGGCTGCCGATTATCGGCGGCATACTGGTCATTGCCAGCGGCGACAAGGCCGCGAACGCGACCCGCTGGACCGCTCTGATAATAGCGATCCTCACCTTTATCGTCAGTCTGGCGCTCTATTCCGGCTTCGACGTCTCAACCTCTGAGATGCAGTTTGTCGAGCGCGCCCCCTGGGTACCACTGTTCAATATTGAGTACTACCTCGGTGTGGACGGTATCTCCATGCCGCTGATCATTCTTACCACCTTTATCACCATCTTTGTGATCGTTGCCGGCTGGGATGTGATCCAGTACAAACCTTCCCACTATATGGCGGCATTTCTGATCATGGAAGGTGTGATGGTCGGTGTCTTCTCGTCACTGGACGCCATGCTCTTCTACGTTTACTGGGAGGCGATGCTGATTCCGATGTTCCTGATCATCGGTGTCTGGGGCGGGCCAAATCGGGTCTACGCCACCATTAAGTTCTTCCTCTACACTTTCTTCGGTTCAGTGTTCATGCTGGTTGCACTGATCTACATGTATTTCCAGTCCGGCAGTTTCGAAATTCTTGGTTTCCATGATCTGAAACTGGATTTGACCGAGCAGATTCTGATTTTCGTGGCGTTCCTCATGGCCTTCGCAGTGAAAGTGCCAATGTGGCCGGTTCATACTTGGTTGCCGGATGCTCACGTTGAGGCGCCTACCGGGGGCTCAGTGATTCTGGCAGCGATTATGCTGAAGATCGGCGGTTACGGTTTCCTCCGTTTCAGTCTGCCAATTACACCGGATGCCAGTAGCGAGTTGGATTGGATGATTATCACCATGTCCCTGATCGCGGTGGTCTACATCGGTTTCGTAGCGCTGGCCCAGTCTGATATGAAGAAGCTGATCGCCTACTCCTCTATTGCCCATATGGGCTTTGTGACCCTGGGCTTCTTTATTGTCTTCATGATTGCCCAGAACCCGGATGCACAGGGTGGCGCACTGCTTGGTATGGAAGGCGGCATGGTGCAGATGGTCTCCCACGGCTTTATCTCTGCCGCTATGTTCCTCTGTGTCGGCGTCCTTTATGACCGCCTGCACAGCCGTGAAATTTCCAGCTACGGTGGCGTAGTCCATACCATGCCGATATTTGCCGGCTTCATGGTCTTCTTTGCCATGGCCAACGCCGGCCTGCCGGGTACTTCAGGCTTCGTCGGTGAGTTTATGGTGATCCTGGCTAGCTTCCGGGCCGACTTCTGGTTCGCTTTCCTGGCTGCAACCACACTAATTATCGGTGCTGCCTACACCCTCTGGATGGTGAAGCGGGTGGTCTTCGGCGAAGTGGCTAATGAAGGGGTTGCCGGCCTGAAAGATATAACTAACCGCGAATTTTTCGTGCTCGGTTCCCTAGCTCTGGCCGTGTTAGTTCTGGGCCTCTGGCCCGCACCTCTGGTGGAAGTGATGGACAGTTCCATCACCAGCCTATTGAAACATATTGCCGTCTCCAAGCTATAAAGCCGGCCTATACGGAATTTGGTGAGTCTCAATGCAATTTGATATATCCAACCTGATACCGGTTCTACCGGAGATCTTCATACTCACAGTGGCCTGTTCGGTGCTGGTGATAGATCTCTTCCTCAAGGAAGAGCAGCGGGTGATCAGTTACGGTATTGCCCAGATAGGTTTGCTGTTGGCAGTGGGCGTCATATTGCTGAGCGCTTCCGGCGAGACTCGGGTGGTGTTCGATGGCAGTGTGATTCGCGATACCATGAGTGATCTGCTGAAAATCGCCATCTGCCTGATTACTGCCGGTGTCTTCCTCTATGCCAAGGATTACCTGAGGGACCGCGATCTGTTCAAGGGTGAGTTCTATGTGCTGGGACTTTTCGCTCTTCTCGGCATGATGATTATGATTTCGGCTAACAGCTTTCTCATCATCTATCTGGGATTGGAGCTGCTGGCACTCTCGCTTTATGCCATGGTCGCTTTCAACCGTGATTCGGTTGAGGGCTCAGAGGCAGCGATGAAATATTTCGTTCTGGGGGCCCTGGCATCCGGCATGCTGCTCTATGGTATCTCAATGATTTATGGTGCTACCGGCTCTATCGAGTTCAGTGCAGTGGCCCAGGGTGTGGCTAACCCCGACGTCAACAAGGTAGTCCTGGTTTTTGGCTTGGTGTTTGTGGTTATCGGTCTGGCCTTCAAACTGGGTGCAGTACCTTTCCATATGTGGGTGCCGGATGTCTATCATGGTGCGCCTACCGCGGTTACCCTGTTTATTGGCAGTGCCCCGAAGATTGCTGCTTTTGCACTGGCTATGCGCATGCTGGTGGATGGTCTCGGCAGCCTGCACGGCGACTGGCAAAGCATGCTGGTGATTTTGGCCATACTGTCCATGGGCGTGGGTAATGTGTTTGCTATTGCGCAGGGCAACATCAAACGCATGCTGGCTTATTCCACCATCTCTCATGTCGGTTTCATTCTCCTTGGTATTCTTGCGGGAACGGCAAAGGGCTACACCGCCGCCATGTTCTATAGCATCGTCTATGCTCTCATGGCGCTGGGTGCTTTCGGTATTGTCATGTTGCTGAGCCGCCGGGGATTCGAAGCCGATGAACTGGTCGATTACAAAGGGCTGAATGAGCGCAGTCCCTGGTTTGCAGGCATGATGCTGCTGGTGATGTTCTCGATGGCCGGGGTGCCGCCTACGGTGGGTTTCTTTGCCAAACTGTTCGTGTTGGATGCTGTTGTCAGTGCAGGTATGACCTGGTTGGCGCTGGTTGGTGTCTTCTTCTCTATCATTGGCGTTTTTTACTACCTGCGAATTATCAAGCTGATGTATTTCGACAAGCCGGTCGATGATGCGCCCCTGACTGCAGGGCTGGATACCCAGATTGCCCTCTCGGTGAACGGTCTCTCCATGCTGGCGCTGGGCCTGTTCCCGGCGGGCCTGTTGTCGCTCTGCGCTGCAGCTTTCAGCTGACAGATCCATACTCTCTCGTATACATCTGCAGGGGGTTATCGATAAGTTACGAATTATTTTGGAAAAAGGGTTGTCGAAGTTGTGAGGGGTGTGTATTATGCGCGCTCGTCAGTTGCGGGGTGGAGCAGTCTGGCAGCTCGTCGGGCTCATAACCCGAAGGTCGTAGGTTCAAATCCTGCCCCCGCTACCATTTCTATCTTGGAAGGCTTGAGGACTATTATCATTCACAGGTAATAGCGCAAGCCGTTCAATGATATTCATATCTTTGTCTCCTGTAGACATATTCAAAATTCCAGCCAGATCACCATACAAATCAATCGTTAGGCCATCTTCATCCGCTTTGGGTGTGAGAACGATTTTATCAACCAGTTTGCGTAAATGCTCAGATGCTTCCGAACGCGCATCCTCCTGATTTAAGACATTCGCTAAATCCTTCACGCTTTGGTGAAATCGTGAGGCCATAGCAGGATGTAGTAGGGGCTTATTAGCAGGTTCGGCCTTCAATAGCGTTGAGACCTCTGCTTTGCGCATAGTTACACGTTAATGAGATTAACGCGCTCTTTCTCTAAAGTATCCAGTTCAACACGCTGGCGCTTCTGCGTAGCGTCCTTTTGAGAATTCAGCACATTTAGGTGCTTAGTGTATTCTTTGCAAAACACCTCCACTAGCTCGCTCTGCATGAACCTTGTTTTAAGAGCATCAATAACATAACTCTCCAATATCTCGCGCTTGATGGTCTTACGGTTGGCGCATACGCTCTCTCCTTTGTTCTTGGAGGCCGAACACCCATAATGTGAGCTATTGATCTTGGAATAGCCACCACCGCATACGCCGCATTTTGTAAGCCCTGAGAGTAGGTATTGTGGGCGGTTGGTCTGCCAGAGTGCCGGTTTTGCCTTGTCGAGAACGGCTTGCCTTGCTTTTGCGGCATTCCATAGTTCTTCGGGCAGAATACGAAGCTCTGGTAAATCCTTTCGTATCCACTCGGATTCCTCGTTTTGACGCGATACGCGTCTGCCTGTAGACGGGTCTTTAACCATACTGTTCCGGTTCCAGATCAATTTTCCTTGATATAGCTCGTTATTCAAAATCCCTGTTCCGCGCCTGCGATTACCATTTATGGTCGAAGCCCCCCAAGTGCTGCCTGACGGACAGGGAATGCCTTCGTTGTTGAGCTGTGCGGCGATGGCTTTGGGGGATTTATTTTCATGGGCATATTCTCGAAATATACGTCGGACAATTTCAGCCTGTTCTTCGTTGATCTCACGATTCCCCCTAATTGCCTCACCATTGGCATCAAATTGCTTCACAACCTGATAGCCGTAAGCAATGCCTCCACCGGACGTGCCCTTTTCAACACGCCCACGAAGGCCACGCCGTGTTTTGTCTGCAAGGTCTTTCAGAAATAGCGCATTCATCGTTCCTTTCAGGCCGATATGAAGCGAAGAGATTTCACCTTCGGATAGAGTAATGATTTTAATGCCTGCAAATTGCATGCGTTTGTAGATACCGGCAATATCTTCTTGATCACGGGAAAGGAGATCAAGAGCTTCGGCCAGCAATATATCGAATTCGCCGTTTATTGCAGCGCTTAGCAAGCCTTGAATGCCGTGGCGCATGAGGGATGAACCGGATATATATACCGGCATCTGTATAGCAATTGCCCACCTTCCAGTCTTCAGATTTGGCTTTTTCGCTGCACAGGCGGATTTGATCGTCAATCGAAGCATCGCTTTGAAGGTCTGAGCTATATCGTGCGTATATACAAACGCGCTGTGTCATATCAATTACCACCATTTGTCTTGTCGGGAGGGGCAAGAGCGTCTTGGTGCATACGGTAATCTTCCGTTGCGGCGCGTCTTGCCAAAAATCTGACGAGAGCTTTTATGCGCTCATCATCGTTATCCCGATTATGACTCCGATTAGCAGGAGTCTTCAAATCTATTTGCCTGTTTTCTCTTGAGAATTTCTTCATAGAAATTTCCCAAGAAAAAAAGCGAGAACGTCTTGCCCTCGCTTGAAAAGTTGTGCGCTAAAGTCGTATTTTGAGAGGGCGCATACTATGAGTGTACAGCACACATACGACCATCTTGCGCAATAAAAAAGAGCGCTGGATATTAATCTATCCCTATACGCTCTCTCATTACCTATGATAGCCGGATAAACCTTAATAAATCGTAAATACTCACCCGAGAAACCGTAGAAAACTGCGTTTTTTGTAGGGTGAAGGTATTTGCGATAGGTGTTTATCATGGACGGCGTATCCTTATGAGCACTATGCGTAAACATGCCCAAGAAAAAATCAGGGAACCGATCCACCATGCAATACTATGGATAGAAAATATTTTTAATATTGCTGCAAGTGCCAGAATAAATAATGCTGCACAAATATGTTCTAAAATGCTCGGGTGACGTTTGGTTCTTTGTTGCTGATAGCCACCGCGACTTAATATCGGTGGGTTTTGGCGAGCGCCCAGCATTCGCCGCCAAACAAAACTTTGATGCCATGCTTTTACTGAGCCATATAACAGTGCCCAAGGCGCAATCCAATAGAAGTAATATTGCCAATGCTGGTCAGTGTAAAAGGTCAGAGCATTTTCAAGTACGCGGTATGAGCCGTAAGCGGCAAAGCCCAGGATTATGATGTTAAAAAATATTCGAATAGTCATTTCTCTACCCTCCGTCGAATACTTGGGCTAACGCACCGCCAATATCAAAACCACTGCGCATGAAATTAACAGGAGAGGCAAGAAGCCGATCCGCATAATGCGGGTGGATATCAAATAACGGCTTCCCGTTTTTATCGCGGTAACGCTTGTCTAGGAAATACACTGTTTTGAAACAGGCAACTGGATGAGCGTTAGAGAGGATGAGGATTTGCGCCGCAGGGTGCATGGTCATAATCTCATCGGGCGTAATCAGGCTTCTTGACGTTAATGCATCATCGCGGCTTAGATAATTCGGATCAGATAGTAATCCAGCGCGAAAAGCAGCGCTCGATTCGCTCAAGCTTTCCATAGTGGTTATACCGCAAAGACGCGATATATATTCAGCCGTCATTAGATCGCGTGTGCCGAATATCTGGATCACGCCGCTATTAGCAACAAAAGTTTGCCAGCGCTCAGAGTACAACGATACAAGTTGATTGAAATCTTGCACGATCAGATGGAGCTGCATGCCATATCCGGCCATAAGCCCGAACGCGGTTTCTATTACTTCCAATCTTCCCAATGCTGCGGCTTCTTCAAGAAGGAAATATACAGGTGGATTTGGTTTTGTCTTGAAGCGAGTGACAGCAGTGATCGCAATGCTGATAAGCATTCTTAAAAAACGGTTATAGGTAAAAAGCCGTCCGGCAGGCAATACGATAAAAA